>JADGOW010000013.1 GCA_017882765.1 Frankiaceae bacterium | reverse complement strand
TCTCGCTCTTGTGCTCCGATTCGTACCGGGCGACGATGCCGAGCTGTCGGGCGATCAGTCGTCCAGACGGAGTGGCTAGGTCCCACGCGCCTGCCTGGCAGGTCTCAACGGCGACACCGTGCGCCTCTACGACCTCGATGAAGGTCTCAAGCTCTTTCGGTGACCTGTGCAACCTATCCGGGTGCCACGCAATGATGCCGTCGTATTCGCCGCGCCGAACCCCATCGACCAGCGCGGCGTACTGGGGCCTGGGCTTCCCGCTGTAGGCGCTGACGTCGTTGTCGACGAACGTTGCGACTATCTCGCAGCCTTTGGCTGCGGCGAGGGCTCTGCAGTCCTGCTCTTGGCGCTTGACGCCGAGCCCTTCGCCGCGCCGGTCGTCGGAGATTCGACAGTAGGCGGCGAAACGAGTACCCACGGCGCAAGTATGTCACATCGAACAGGAGACGAGCGTCGTCTTGCCGGCCTGGGTTCCCCCGGCCACGATCACGTTGAGGCCGCTGACCACGGCCGCCTCGAGAAACGCTGCCGCGTGGGGGGTAAGCGTCCCGAGCTCTACCAGCTCATCCAGGCTGGCCGCGGGCAACACGAACCTACGGATGTTGACCGCCCAATGCTGGCGGGTGATGTCTGGAATGACCACATGCAACCGGGACCCGTCGGGCAACATCGCGTCCACGAAGGGCTGGCTGAGGTCGACGCGGCGCCCGGAGCTCTTGAGCATCCGCTCCACGAGATCCTGGATCTGACCGGCGGCCAGGATCGTGGTGGTCAACTCACTGCGCCCGCCGCGAGCGACGAACACTCGGCCGGGCTCATTGATCCACACTTCTTCGACCGTCGGATCGTCAAAATAGCGCTGCAACGGCCCGAATCCGGCGACAGCATCGTAGACGGCCCGGCAAACACCGGCCGCATCGCGCACCGCAGGCAATCCGCCCAGCAGCACCCGCTCTTCATACTCGGTGACAACTTCGTGCACGAGCGCGCGCATTACCTCCGGCTGGCGCACCGGATCCAGCCCGCGCCGACGGACGAGTTCGCGTACTTCGTCCTCGATAACCGCCCGTGGATCCACCGGCGCCACTGCAGCGGCCAGCATTCAGCCTCCCCCCGGCAGCTGAGACATCGCCAGACCGCAACGGCTGGTAACCGCGGCCCGACTTACGTTGACGCTAAGTGCCCGAAGGAAAGGCCGCAACCAGTTGCCCACAGGCCGCAAGAAAGCGCGCCGCCGGGAAAATCGCCCATGTCATATTAGTGGGGTATTTGCCCCTGAGCGGTGAACCTCCCGAGCCTGGCGGGCAGTTCAAGGATTACGGGGTGATCCGTCCCAGACCAAGACCTGACTCAGGTACTGGCATGATCCATGCCGGCATGAGCTACCTCATGCCGGGACGAATCTCGTCCCTTTGAGTGGGTCGAGGGCGCCGAGGGCGGGCGGCGCGCACCCGCACCGGCGACCCAGCACGTTGCGCGCAATAACGTTAGCGTTGCGTAGCACTCGCCGAGATGGTCCTGCTGGCGGCGGGGCCGGTACCTCCGTTCGTGGTCACCATGTACGTGTGCGTGTACGTCGTGCCCACAGCGCCACAGCCGAAGGGCAGGGTCACGCTCCCTGTAGTGCCGTACGTGCCGTAGCCGCCCGGCCCGTCGACCGACAAGGTCACGCTTGTGGCACCCGTCACCACCCAGGACACGACAGCAGGGCTGCCAGGAGACCGGTACGGCCCGTCGCCCTCGGGGCACGACGGTTGCTGGGTGACAGCGAAGCTGACAATTCGCGGCGACGCAGTGACCGTCGTCGGCGTCGACACAGATGGGGTAACTGTTGGAACGGTGCCACCGCCACCACCGCCGTCACCACCACCGCCACCGCCACCCGGCGCCGCCGTCGCCCCCGGCACCTCGGCCTGACCGGGGACCGTGCCGCCCGGAGCCGGGCTGCTCGTCCCCCCGATCCCCTGGTCCACGCCCGAACCCGCGCCAGCGCCGCCACCGGGGGCCGACGTCGACGTCGCGGGCGGGGGAGCCTGGGTCGAGCTGCTGCACCCCGCGGCAACCGCCAGAGCCGACACGGCGACCACGAGGGGAAGGGTTTGGCGTACGCGCATCAGAACTCCAGGAGACTGCCGGCTGGTTCCTCCCATACTGATCCAAACTAGACCGGTTGTGCAGCCGAACGCGGCGGTTGTCCGCGCGTCAGCCCTGGTGCGGGTGCCTGATGTCGGCAGACGGGACGAAGTTTTCCTTGATCGAGCGTGGGGACGCCCACCGGATCAGGTTCAGCATCGAACCGGCCTTGTCGTTGGTACCGGAGGCACGCGCCCCACCGAAGGGCTGCTGCCCCACAACGGCGCCCGTCGGCTTGTCGTTGACGTAGAAGTTGCCGGCCTCGAACCGCAGCGCCTCCGTCGCGGCGGCGATCGCCGCCCGGTCCTGGGCGAAGATCGCACCGGTCAGGGCGTAGCGCGATACGCGAACATGTTCCACCGCCTCGTCGTAGCGGTCGTCGGCATAGACGAACACGCTCAGAATCGGGCCGAAGTACTCGGTCGTGAAGATCTCATGCCCGGGGTCGGAGCAGGCGAGCAAGGTGGGCCGGATGAAGAATCCTTCGCTGTCGTCGGCGGTGCCGCCGGCCAGGACGGTGACGGCCGGGTCCCCGCGCGCCATCGCCAGCACGCCGCTGAGCTTGTCGAACGCCCGGCGATCAATGACCGCGCCGCCGAAGTTCGCGAAGTCGGTGACGTCGCCGTAGCTGAGGCCCTGCGTCTCGGCGACGAGCCGCTCGCCCAGTCCGGCGTCCCACAGCGATCGCGGCAGATAGGTGCGCGACGCCGCAGAGCACTTCTGCCCCTGGTACTCGAAGGCACCGCGGACGAGGCCGGCCACCACGGCGTCCGGGTCGGCACTGGGATGGGCCAGCACGAAGTCCTTGCCCCCGGTCTCGCCGACAAGGCGCGGATACCCTCGGTAGGATGCCAGCCTCTCGCCGACCGCGCGCCACAACATCTGGAACACGGCGGTCGACCCGGTGAAGTGAATGCCCGCCAGGCTCTTGTGCGGGACAGCGACGTCGCTGACCACCTGCCCTGCACCGGTGACCAGGTTGACGACTCCCGGTGGCAGGCCCGCCGCTTCGAGCAGCTGCATCGTGTAGTGCGCCGAGAGCTGCTGGGTGGGGCTCGGCTTCCACACGACGGTGTTGCCCATGATCGCGGGGGCCGTGGGCAGGTTGCCGGCGATCGAGGTGAAGTTGAACGGGGTGATGGCCAGGACGAACCCGTCCAGCGGCCGCTGGTCCATGCGGTTCCACTGCGTGGGCGACGAGACGGGCTGGTCCTCCAGAATCCGACGGGCGAAGACCACATTGAACCGCCAGAAGTCAATGAGTTCACAGGCGGCGTCGATCTCGGCCTGGTAGCAGCTCTTGGACTGACCAAGCATCGTCGCGCCGTTGAGGGTGTCGCGCCATGGGCCCGCGAGCAGGTCCGCCGCCTTGAGGAACACGGCGGCGCGGTCGTCGAAGGACAACGACCGCCATTCGGGCGCCGCCCGCTGCGCGGCCTCGATCGCCTGGGTCACGTCATCCGGGGTCGCCTGGCCCATAGTCCCGAGGACGATCGAATGCCGGTGCGGCGCCACAACGTCGACGGGCGTGCCGCTGCCCATGCGGTGGCGGCCGCCGATCGCGACGGTCAAGTCGGGACGTTCGCCCGCCAGCTCCTTGAGCCGGGTCTCCAGAGACGCGCGCTCCGCGGAATCCGGCGCGTAGCCGCGAACGGGCTCGTTGCGCGGCTCAGGCGGGGAAGTGATCGCGTCCATGTCGCCTCCCTCGGGGCGGGACGGTCCCACCGACGATGGTGACACGCCGAAGAGGAGCCCGGGGACGCCGGAGCCGCTCGTCAGCCGACCAGGAGCTCCAGTTCCTGGCGGGCGTACCAGGACAGATCGAGGTCGTCCGCCTCCTCGATCGCAAGCAGCGCCTCGGGATCGCCCGCGTCGGCGGCGGCCATGTCCGCTACCGCCAGGGCGACCTTTGCCTCGACCTCGGCATCGTCCACGAGGGCGCTGATCAGGTGCATCACGGGCACGGGCCTCGCCAGTGCGACCAGCCCGCGCTCCTGCGCGTCCAGCACGGTGACCACGTTGTCCGGAGCGTCGAGCGCGAGCACGACGCGACGCATCTGGGGCGGAGGATCTTCCTGGGAGAGCAACCGCAGCGACTCACGGGCCGCGGCAATTATGGCTAGGTACTCGATTTCCTCGTCGTTTCCGGATGCGTACCACTCCCGCATCGCGGGGGTCGTCGCGTAACCGTGCACCGGCGGCAACTCGCCCGAATGCAGCACCGTCCGCAGATGCGGCATCGAGGACGGCACGTAGACGCGCATGACTGCCCCGTCAGCCCGCAACCAGCAGGGCGGACCGGCGATGCCGTGCCGACAGCGCGGCCCGGCTCGTCCGCTGCGACATCTCGAAGACCGCCTCCCGCCGCCGCGGGTCCATCATGTTCGCCCCGATGATCTCTAGGTCGGCGGGCCCTGGGGCCAGCATCGTCACCTGGGTACCGGCGGAGCGCACGGTGGCGGCCTCCCGCAGCAGCCGCGCGGTGATCGACCGTCGCAGCCGCCTCTCGAGCCGGACGATCATCGTGTTGGGCACGTCCATAGCGAACGCTGCCATTGGCGCGAGGACATACACCTCGTCGAGCCCGAGCGGGGCGAGCAGGTCCAACGACGTGGCCGAGCACGCACCACCGTCGACGTACAGGCGATTGCCGATCCGGACCGGCGCGTACCAACCAGGAATCGCGCACGATGCCATGACCGCATCGGGCAGGGCCGCGGCGGGAGCGCCGGCTTGGCCAAAGGGGACCCGAACCCCGCGGGCGTAGTCCATCGCGACGAGCCAGGCGCCGGGGGTGCTGGGCCAAGTCGCGGGAGCGACGGCACGGACCATGTCCCCGACCGGCTCCAGGGAGCCACGCCCCTGCGGCGCGACAGCCGCGAACGCCATCAGCGGCGTGACCCGCCTGGGATGCAGGGCAGTGGACGCCAGGAGCCGGCCGCTGCCCAGACGCAACCTCGGTTTTGGGGGCAAGGCGCGAGCCTCGGTCTCGTAGTCGTACTGGATGCGGGTGTCGCCCTCAATCGGAATACCCCGCTGGTGTTTGACCATGGCGTCGACCGGCACTCCCGAGCCGAGGAAAGCCGCGAGAATCGAGCCCGCCGACGTTCCGACGACAACGTCGACGGATAGCGGGTCGAAGCCCCGCTCCTCCTCCAGGACCGACAGCGCGCCGATCATCCACGCGGCGCCGAGCACCCCACCGGCACCCAGGACGAGACCCCGGCGGGGTCCGGGGGGCTCGGACGGGCTGGTGGGGGGGCTCGCTCCGATCGCCGCGGGGGCCCCGGCGGCGGGCCTGGTCTTGGCGCTGGCCCTGGTCTTGACGCTGGCCCTGGTCTTGGCGCTGGCCCTGGTGCCCACCACTTCGTGCCCTCCCTCGGTCGTAACCGCCCGCCATGCGGGTCAAGCCAACTACATCAGCGCACCGACATCGAAACCCCGATCGGCTCCTGGAAGCTCACGAACCCGCCCACATGCATGGCCGTCGTCCGCGCTTCCCTCTGGAGAAAGGACGCGTCGAGGCGCTGCCGTGTTGGGTCATCGACGTCCCTCCCCCGCGCCGCCGCGAGCCGCCCGCTCCGACGCATCACCGGCGTCCTGCCCCGATGCTGCAGATGCCTGCAACGCAACTACAAACCGGGTCCGCCGCGGACTCAGCGTGCCACGGCCGCCGGTTGCTGGGCAGGGGCCGAACGGGGGGACCTCCGCCGGGCGCGGCGCCGCCACGGCGACCCGACGACTGCCGCGGCGAGTTCGGTGAGCGCCAGCCGCGCCGGGCTGTCCGCGGCCACGTCACACAGCAACCTCCCGTGGGCCACTGCGCGGTCCGCGGCCGCCTGATCCAGCGGGATGAGCGTCAGGGGCCGCATCCCGGCATGGCGCAGCAAGACCTGCTCGACCTCGCGCCGCACCGCCTCGGGTCGGGCCACCCCGGGCACCGCCGACGTGCGAAGCCGGTTGACGACGAGCTGGACCCGGCCGGGCGGCGAGAGTGCACGGAGCTCCGCCAAGCCGCGGACGAGACGGGTCAGCCCCACGGGGTCGGCGCTCCCGACCGCGAGGACGAGATCAGCCGCTTCGACCGCCGCCAGCGTTGCCCCGTTGCGCTGCGGCGCCGCGGTGTCGTAGGTGAGCTCCTCGTCCTGCTCCAGACTGAACCCGCAGTCCACCACGGTCACCGCCGCCAGCCGCCGAGCCAGGGTGAGCACGGTTGTCACGGCGGCCGGGCGCAGTTCCGTCCAGCGCGCTGCGCGGCTGATGCCGGTGAGGACGCGGAGCGCCGACCCACCCGGGACGCTGACCGTGCGCGCGAGCGACGCCAGGTGGGGCACGTCCAACGTGCCGGCATTGGCTGCCCGGGCCGCGGCGGCGACCCCGGGTGCCTCCTCCAGCAGCCCCAGCAGCTGGGCGATGCAGCCGCCGTACGGGTCGGCATCAACGAGCAGGACGGGGAGCCCGCCGGCGGCAAGCTCGGAGGCCAGGCCGGCAGCGACGGTGGTGCGCCCGGGGGCACCCGCCGGTCCCCACACGGCGATCAGCTGACCCTGCGCCACCAGCGGCCCCGCGCCCGGCCCACCGTCGTCCCGCTCGGGCACCGCTTCGCCGGCTTCTCCGGGAGGAGCCGCTCCGGGGAAGCCGGCGGCCGGCGACGGCGCGCTCGCGCTGGGGCGGGCCGCGAGCGCGAGCACAGATGTGGCCACCTGGCCCGCGGACGTGTCAGCGGCCAGGACCTCCTCCACGCCGATCTGCAGCAGCCGGCGCTGGGCTGCCTCGTCGCGAGGGGGCGCGAGACCGACGACAGCCAGCCCTGCGAGCTGAAGCGCGGCGACGGCGCTCTGATCGAGCCCACGCAGGTCCGCGGACACGAGGACGGCCCGTCCGGTACCTGCTGCCGCCGTGGCTAACAGGTCGGCCAGGTCGACGCAGCGCCGGGTGACCGCGACGCCCAGTGATTCGCTGCTGAAGGTGGCCACGAGCGCCGCCTCCACGCTGGGATCGGTGATCGCCGTCAGGAGCGGCAGAGTCATGGGCCGTACCCCGTCGCGCTGGCCGGACCCGAGTCGCTGTAGTGGCCGAGGCTGTCCGGAGTTGTCTTGACCACGACGACCCGGTCGGACAGCGCGGCCGCGGCCAGGGTGATCGAGTCCTTGGGAGCGGCCTCGACAGTGACAGAGGTCGTCGCGCTCCCCTCCCGGACACTCGTCACTTGCAGGCCCGACGCCACCAACAAGACCTTCTGGTCGGCACCGGCGCCCACCGCCACATACACCTTCACGAGATCGCCGGGCCCGAGCGGTTCGACCGTGCCCGACTTGACCTGCAGCGTCGGGCGGGACATCTGGGGATGCTCGGTCCGCTCGGCGACCGCGTCCTGGGCCAGCAACTCGCCCGCCGTCGCCGGGCGGACGAGGGTCATCCCCACCAGGCTGGTCAGCGCGCTCCCGGCGTAGTAGTGGGCGGCTGTGCCGGCGTCGAGCCGGACATTGCGTACCTCGAGATCGGCCGCCGTGAGCACCGCGTTCTGTGACTTGCCGGTCTTGACGACGACGAAAGGCGAGGTGTGGTCGGCCGAGGCAACAACCTGGGCGCCGACGACGACAGAGACCAGCACGAGCAGGATTCCGACCAGCAGCCGGGTATCCCGCCAGCGCGGACGGTCCAGCCGACGGGCGGGCGGCGATTGGAGCGGCACCGCCCCGGCGGCCGCGCGGCCGGCGGAAGTGGCAGGGGCGAACTCGGGCACAGTCGTCGGCTCCCACAAATGATCAGCTGGTCCACGCGCCGTGCGACCGGCGCCAGGATCGAGCGATCCGCTCGGTTGGACGCTACGTGCCGTGACCCCGGCGCGGAGCGGAATTCCACCGGTCGTTGTCCATCGCGGTCAACCGGCACCAAACGGGTAGGTTGAGCACGGCGTCGCAACTGCGTCGTTGGTGCAGACTGTCACCACGAACCCACAGATCGCCAGGAGACTCAGGAGAGCTTGCCGGTGCCCAGCGAGCCGCGCTTTCTGTTGCTCAGCGACGTGGCCGAGATCCTCAACATCTCGGCCAGCCAGACATACGCGCTGGTCCGGTCCGGTGATCTACCCGCAATCCAGGTCGGTGGGCGCAGGCAATGGCGCGTCGCCCGGGAGGCTCTCGAGCAGTACATCGCCGATGCGCACCGGCAGACCGCCGAATGGGTGCGCGCGAACCCTCTCGGGCGGGCAGCGGCTCGCGATGACTGACGGGCACCCGCCGGGCTGACCCCGGCGGAGCTCCGGGCTTGCCCGGCTGGCGCTCCTCAGAACCGCCGCACCAGAACCACGCCCCGGACCGGCACGGTGACCGTCCGGCCGAGCTGGCCGTCGCGGGCGCGCGGCGCGCCGGGTTCACGGTCGCGCCCAGCCCGGTCGGACAGTTCGAGGAAGTCCGCACCGACCCGCTCGATGACCCCTGGAAGAGTTCCGCCGCCTCGCACCTGCACGAGGACGCGTGACCGGTCACGGGCGAGAGCCCGAATCGCCATGCGGAAGTCGAACTTGGCTGCCACCCTGCCCTCGGACCCGGGCGCCGCCGAATACTGGCCCAACCCCGTCACCGACACGAGCGCCGTGAGCGGGATGAGCAGCTCACGCTCCCCCGGCTCTTCGTGGGCGAGAAGCCAGTCCGAACCCACCCTGCCGAGACGGGCGCGAACCGTCTCGCCCGTGATGAGGTCGAGGCGGAGAGCGGAATCGACGGCTGGCCGAAGCCGGTCCACAAAGCGCAGCAGGGCGACCTCCCGCCGCGTGCGATCGGCGACCTCAGCAGCGACCTCGGCAGCCTCGATCTCGGCTGCCTGCCCCTCCAAGTCGTCGAAGAGCGCGCGCCACCTGTCGCCCGTCCCGGCCCTGTCCCAGCCCTCCACCGGATCACTATGACCCGCGGCCTGGCGATCAGAGGGCGGTGTTTGCACTCTGCACAGGGCTTGGGGCAGGCGACCGGCCTGCGGACGCGCGGCTGCCTGGCGAGGACCGGTCAACGTGGCGTCCCGTCCTCGCGTCCGTCCTCAAGTTGACCCCAATGGGTTGACTCGGCGGCGGGCTGGCTCTTACAAAGGCAACCGTAGGCAAACGCACGCTTCTGGGGGGTTCATGCGTCACGCCGGTGCCATGCGCGCGAGCACCCTCGCTGGGGTCGCCATCGCAGCGGGATGTCTGCTGCTGGCCTTCGGCCCGGGTTTGTCGGACCTGCCAGCGGGGCCTGGTTTGACCTTGGAGTGGATGCGAGCCGACCCCGAGCGCGCGTTGATCACGGCGACCGCTCTGGCCGCCTGGCTGCTGCTCGCCTGGCTCGCGTTCGGGCTGGTGGTGTGCGCCCTTGCAGCGGTTCCCGGCACCGCTGGGGCGGTGGCTGAGCGCCTCTCGCGACATGTCGTCCCCGCCACGGTGCGGCGTGCGGCGGGTCTGGCTGTTGGGGCGTCCCTGGCCACGGCGCCGGTGCTTTCGGCCGGAACGGCGTTCGCGGTGCCTGCGGTCCCGGCGCCGGTGGTCGCCACGCCTCAGCCGACGAGTCCAGCCGGCCAGGCTCGGGGCTCCGACAGTGGCTGGCCCGACCTCAGCCGGCACCCTTCCCCCGCGCCGGCGCCTGCGAACTCGCCAGCTGCGCCCGCGCCCCCGGCCGCAGCGCCCCCAACCACAGCGCCCCCGACCACAGCGCCCCCGACGGCAGCGCCCCAGGTGACGCCTTCTCCAGCTATGCCGCCAGCCCCGTCAACCTCCGCGCCCTCCGCCCCGGCCAACGCCGGGACCTACCAGGTCCGCCGCGGGGACTGCCTGTGGACCATCGCGGCCCGATCGCTCGGGCCAGGCGCCGGCCCGGCCGCCATCGAGGCGGGGTGGCACCGCTGGTACCACGCCAACCGCGACGTCATCGGAGCCGACCCGAGCCTGCTGTTCCCCGGGCAGCGACTCACGCCCCCACCCGGCTAGCAACCGAACGCTCCTCCATACCCCGTCGGCCGCCCCGGCGGCAGACCTGGCATGCCCTCACCCCGAAGGAGATCACCATGACCAACACCGTGCGCCGCCTGCCGGCAGTGCCCACCGAGCCTCCGTTCGACGACGAATTAGG
Source organism: Frankiaceae bacterium (assembly GCA_017882765.1). Classification (GTDB taxonomy): domain Bacteria; phylum Actinomycetota; class Actinomycetes; order Frankiales; family Frankiaceae; genus JADGOW01. Next base: position 18,976 of record JADGOW010000013.1, on the reverse strand, counting down.
TCAGCCGTCGACCGAGGGCACCCTCGCCCTGGCCCTCCCCTTGATGGACGCCCCCGCACCCCGCGACGCGGATGCCGACACTGCCGCCCTGGCACGGCTGCTGCCGGTTCCTCCCGCCGCTGGAATCCGGACGCCGGGGCGCGTACCCGCTCGGCGACGATCGGAGACACCGCCGCCGGGCCCGCGCGGGGTCGTGTTCACCCGCGCGTTGCTGGAGGTGCTGGCCGGTCGCAGGCCGGTGCGCCAGCTGGCGGGGTGGGCATCCCCGGACCTGCTGGCTGAACTGGCCTCGAGCCTGCCGGCCACGCCGGGACGCGGGCGCCCGGCTCCAGTACTCACCAGCCTGCACGTCAGTCAGCCGCGGGAGAGCGCCGCAGAGGTATGCGCCGTCATCCGAACCCGAATGGGCAGGCGGCAGGCGGTCGCGTTGCGCATGGAGCACACGCCGGGTCGCGGCTGGCTCGTGACGCGCGCCGCCGTGATCTGAGCCTTGCCGTGGCCTGAGCCTTGCCTGGGTCTGACCGATGTTGTGATCTGGGATCAGGCCGTGCTGCGCCGCGCCGGGTCCCCGTGGCAGCGCTTGTACTTGCGCCCGGACCCGCAGGGGCACGGGGCGTTGCGGGCCGGTTCGCCGCCGGTCGCGTCCACCACTCCGTCCCCGAGCTGAGTGCCGCCCTTCGTCGTCACCACCCCAGAGCGACCGTCCTCGCCGTCGACTGCGGGCGCGGAGTACTGCAGGTCGGCCCGGGGCCGCGCGGCCTCGGCGAGGCCGCCTCCCGACAGCAGCGGGGAGACCCCGCCGGATACAGGGGCGGGGGTATCCGCAGCAGGAATTCCGCGCTGACCATCCCCCACCCCGGCGAGGACGGCAGCCGGCTGCTCGACCACCGGCTCGGCGTCGGGCTCCCCGGTCTCCTCGTCCTGGGTGACCTGGACCTCCAGGTTGAACAGGAAGCCGACGGACTCCTCCTTGATTGCGTCCATCATCGACTGGAAGAGGTCGAAGCCCTCCCGCTGGTACTCCACCAGAGGGTCGCGCTGGCCCATGGCCCGCAGGCCGATGCCCTCTTGCAGGTAGTCCATTTCATAGAGGTGTTCGCGCCACTTGCGGTCCAGCACCGACAGGACCACGCGGCGCTCCAACTCCCGCAGGACGGGCGTGCCCTCGCTGTCGGCGCCGAGCGACTCTTCCCGGCGGTCGTAGGCGGCCTCGGCGTCGCCGCGCAGCTCTTCGACGAGCTCGTCGCTGGTCAGGGCCGGGCGCCGCTCGTCGTCGGGGATCGGGACCGAAACCGGGTAGAGGGTGCGCAACGCCGTCCAGAGCTGGTCGAGGTCCCACTCCTCGGGGTAGCCCTCAGACGTCGCCCCGCGGACGTATCCCTCGACGGTGTCGCCGATGAAGTGGCGGACCTGCTCGTCCAGGTCGGTGCCCTCAAGAATCTTGCGGCGCTCGGCATAGATGACCAGGCGCTGCTTGTTGAGGACCTCGTCATACTTCAGGACGTTCTTGCGGATCTCGAAGTTCTGCCCCTCGACCTGGGTCTGGGCCGACCGGATCGCCCTCGTGACGATCTTCGATTCGATCGGGACGTCCTCGGGGATGTTCAGCCGATTCATGATCGACTCGACCGCGGACGCGTTGAACAGTCGCATGAGGTCATCGCCGAGTGACAGGTAGAACCGGGACTCGCCCGGATCGCCCTGCCGGCCCGACCGGCCGCGCAACTGGTTGTCGATGCGGCGGGACTCGTGGCGCTCCGTCCCCAACACGTACAGGCCGCCCAGCCCGACGACCTCCTCGTGCTCGTCGCTCACGCTCTTGCGCTGCTTGGCCAGCTCGTCGGACCAGGCGGCCTCGTAGTCCTCGAGGTTTTCCAGCGGGTTGAGACCGCGCCGCTTGAGCTCGAAGTCGGCGAGAAAGTCGGGGTTGCCGCCGAGCATGATGTCGGTGCCGCGGCCGGCCATGTTGGTCGCCACCGTGATCGCGCCCTTGCGGCCGGCCTGGGCAACAATCGCCGCTTCCCGCTCGTGCTGCTTGGCGTTGAGTACCTCGTGCGGGACGCCGCGCTTGACCAGCAGGCCGTGCAGGTACTCGGACTTCTGGACGCTCGTCGTGCCGACCAGGACTGGTTGGCCCTCTTCGTAGCGCTCGGCGAGGTCCTCTACCACGGCATCGAACTTGGCGACCTCGGTCTTGTAGACGACGTCGGACAGGTCCCCCCGAATCATGGGCATGTTCGTCGGAATCTGGACGACACCGAGCTTGTAGATCTGGCTGAACTCGGCGGCCTCGGTCATCGCCGTACCCGTCATGCCGGCGAGCTTGTCGTAGAGGCGGAAGTAGTTCTGCAGGGTGATGGTGGCCAGCGTCTGGTTCTCCTGCTTGATCTCGACGCTCTCTTTGGCCTCGATGGCCTGGTGCATCCCCTCGCTGTAGCGGCGGCCGTGCAGGACGCGGCCGGTGAACTCGTCGACGATGAGCACCTCGCCGTTGACGACGATGTAGTCCTTGTCCTTCTTGTAGAGCTCCCTCGCCTTGAGGGCATTGTTCAGGAAGCCGACGAGCGGGGTGTTCACCGACTCGTACAAGTTCTCGATGCCGAGCAGGTCCTCGATGGTCGCGACCCCGTCCTCGGTGATGGCGACGGTGCGCTTCTTCTCGTCCACCTCGTAGTCGTCGTCCCGCTTGAGCCGGGGGACCATCCGGGCGAATTCCGTGTACCAGCGGCTGCTCTGGTCGGACGGGCCACTGATGATGAGCGGCGTTCGTGCCTCGTCGACGAGGATGGAGTCGACCTCGTCGACGATCGCGTAGTGGTGACCACGCTGGACGAGCTCCTCGGCGCTCCAGGACATGTTGTCGCGCAGGTAGTCGAAGCCGAACTCGTTGTTGGTGCCGTAGGTGATGTCGGTGGCGTACGCCGGCTGGCGCTGCTGCGGCGCCATCTGCGGGTGGATGACACCCACGGTCAGCCCGAGGAACCGGTGGACGCGGCCCATGTTCTCGGCGTCGCGCTGAGCCAGGTAGTCGTTCACGGTGACGATGTGGACGCCCTGGCCCGCCAGCCCGTTGAGGTAGGCCGGCAGCGTGGAGACCAGCGTCTTGCCCTCGCCGGTCTTCATCTCGGCGATGTTTCCCAGGTGCAGCGCCCCGCCACCCATGATCTGCACGTCGAAGTGCCGCTGGCCCAGCGTGCGTTTGGCGGCCTCCCGCACGGTTGCGAACGCCTCAGGGAGCAGGTCGTCGAGGGATTCGCCGTCGGCGAGCCGCTGCCGGTACTCGTCGGTCATGGCGCGCAGCTCTGCGTCGGTCATCGACTCGAAGTCGGGTTCCAGCGTGTTGACCTGCTGGCTGATCGCCTTGAGCCGGCGCAGGATGCGACCCTCGCCGGCGCGCAGAAGCCTGTCGAGTACCACGGCGAGGACTCCTCCATCGCGTCAGGCCGCGTGTGGCCGCGGCTCTCGTCAATCGTAGGCGCGAGGCCCCGCGGGGGATCGGCGTGCCGGGTCAGGTGATCTCAAGCAGCTTCTCTCGCACGGCATAGACGACTGCCTCCATGCGCGAGTGCAATTGCAGCTTGTCGAGGATGTTGCGGATGTGGTTCTTGACCGTGTTCTCGCTGATGAAAAGCTGCTTGGCGATGTCACGATTGTTCAGGCCCTTGGCGACGAGCTTGAGCACCTCCATCTCGCGGTCGGTCAGTTTCGGCGCCGGCACCTGCCGCTTGCCGCCACCGCGCACCATCGACGCGTACTCGGTCAGCAGCTTGGAGGCCATCGAGGGGCTGATGTAGCTCTCACCCCCGTGGACGGCGCGGATAGCGGTGGCGACCTCCTCGATCGAGATCTCCTTGAGCAGGTAGCCGATGGCGCCCGCCTTGATGGCCTCGTAGAGGTCCGCTTCCTCGTCGCTGATCGTCAGCATGATGATCTGCGCGCTGGGGACAGTTTCCTTGATCGCCGTGCAGGCCTCGATACCGCTCCGGCGCGGCATGCGAACGTCCATGAGGACGACGTCAGGGACGGCGTCTGCCGCCTTCGCGACCGCCTCCGCCCCGTCGCTGGCCTCCCCGACGACCTCGATGTCCTCCTCCTGTTCGAGGACCATCTCGAGCCCGCGCCGGAACAGTGCATGGTCGTCGACGACGAGCACACGAATGGGGTCGGCCGCGGAAGGCGTGTGGCCGCCCTCGATCGGCTCCGGTACCTGCGTCACTGGTCGCCTCCTCGGTCCCGGACCTCGCCAGGCCGGCCATGCCCAGATAGTCCCCCCGGTCAGCGCGATGCGTTGGCACGCAGGCCCTTGGCACTGGCCCGGGAGAGCTAGTCCCATGGTGACATGCGCCACTGCCGGCCGGGTGACCGGGAGACTACGACGGCGCCCACCTATGCCGGGGGCAGCCTGACCTCAGCCAGACGCGCCGCGACGGGCAGCCCCGTCGCCGTTGCCCGGCTGGGCGGCGTCAGCCGGGCTCGTCACCAGACGCAGAACTCCGTAGTGGTATCCCCGCCGCCGGTAGACCACGCTGGGCAGCCCGGTCTCCAGGTCGGCGAACAGGTAGAAGTCGTGCCCGACGAGCTCCATGTGATGCAGGGCATCGTCGAGCGTCATGGGCGGGGCCTCGTGCCGCTTCTCGCGCACCACCAGCGGCCCCTCCGGTTCCGGTGCCGCCCAGGCGTCCTCCGCGCTCACCTCGGGCTCGGCCGGCTCCGCCCTCGTGGGCGGAGTCTGCGGGGCCTCGACGACTGCTGCCTCGCGGACCGAGACAGGAGCGCCTTCGCGGCGCCCCACGTGGGGCGAGTGCCGCTGGGCCCGCCGGTCCGCGGCCCGCCTCATACGCTCCTCCAGGCGGCCAGCCGCAAGATCCAGCGCGGCGTACTCGTCCGCCGCCGCCGCTTCGGCACGGATCACAGGGCCGCGGGAGTGGGCGGTGAGCTCGATCCTGTCGCGGGACCCGGCCAGGCGGGGGTTGCGCTCGCGGGAGAGTTCTACGTCCAGCCGATAGCACTTGGCATCCAGCTTGCCCAGCCGTTCCAATTTCCCCTTCACGTGCTCACGGAAACGCTCCGGCACCTCAGCGCGCCGGCTCTTCACCACAATCTCCACACGTGCCTCCTCGGGCAGCCGTCTCGCGGGCGCGGGCCCGGGCCGACGGTGAACCTTCAGTCCACGCTAGTCGTTGACCGACTGGTGGGTACGGGGCCCCAACAATGCCGCCTCGGTCAGATCCGCAACAACGGCCGAATTGCCTAAAGCCACAGTGTGACCGCCGGTCCCCGCGGGCGCAGCCGCCGCGTGGCGGCTACAACCGCGGCGCCGGATAGCGCAACGCCGCCACCGTCCCGCAGCGCCCGGGCCGCCTCGGCCAGCGTCGCGCCGGTCGTGACGACGTCGTCGACGAGCACGACTTGACCCGACCACGCCGCGGCCCCGACAGGACGGCAGGCGAACGCTCGCTCGACGTTGGCCGCGCGCGCCTGCTCGCTCAGCCCCGCCTGATCGGCGACAGGTCGCGCGCACCGCAGCACGGGGAGCACGCGGGCGGGCCGGCCGGAGCGACGCAGCGCCGCGCTGGCGCCCAACGCCACCTCGCGGACCGGGTCCCGACCACCGGACCGCCGCCCCGGAGACGGGGGCACCGGCACGAGCCAGACCCGCGTGCCCGCCCCCATCCGAACGGCGGGCCGGGCGGGCCGGGCCGGTTCGGCCGGCTCGGCCGGCTCGGCCAGCAGGGCCGCTGTCACCGCCTCGGCCAGCAGGACGCCCAGCAGCCGGCGGGCGCCGGTACGCCCACGCTCCTTGAACTGCAGGATCAGGTCACGGACAGCGTCCTCGTAGGGAGCGGCCGCCGCTACGGGCAGCGGCGACCACCCGGTGCCACCGGCCGCGACGGGCTGGGTTACGGGGCTGACCTGCAGCTCGATCAATTCAGTGCAGTCTGGGCAGACAGGCCGCTGCGCAGGGCGCCCGCAACACGCGCAGCAGCGGGGCAGCGCCAGGTCCACCAGGCCGGCAAGCCCGGTGCGGCTGGCGAGTCCGGCGAGTCCGGCGAGTCTGCCGGGCACGCGCGTTGGCATTCATCCACGCTCGTCGCCCATGCGCCGAGACCACAACCCGTCGTCCCCTGGCTGGGGAAAGCCGTCCGACCGCCCGTGCCCTTCCGGTCGCCCGCTGCGATCGCGACCGGTTGGCGAAGCTGGTGACTACCGCGAGCTGTGCCCGACTGCGCGACACGCCACCGTCACGAGTAGGCGGGAAGGTCGCCCGCTGCGACAGCGCTCCAGGACGCTTCGTGCCAGGACCAGATCCGGCCGCTGCAGCCGATCAGGATCGGCCGCTGCGGCGCAGCAGCAATCGAGGTGGGCACGCACGGTAGCGCCGGCGCCTCAAGAGCGGTCAGCGGGGTGAGCGAGTCGAGGCTGAGCCGCCACAACCCGCGCCGCCCGCCCGAATCGCCGAGCACCACAAGGTCGAGCGCACCGGACCAGGCCGCGTCGGCCACGTCCAGCCCGTCCGCCGTCACCGCGGTCCAACCCGACAGCGTGATCGAGTTTCCCGGCCGGGCGACGCGCCCCAAGTAGAGACGCCGGCTACCGGGAGGGCCGGCCACGGCCACCACCCGGGCACCGTCGGCGCTGGCAACAAGCGCAACCACGGGCCCGAGATCGGCCAGCCCGGGCGCGGTGACCTTCAGCGGCTCCTCGCCCGCACTCTCGCGGGGCGTTCCCCCCGAGCCGGCCCGCTCGAAGGCGGCTTGCGGCGCCAGCAGCGGCTCTGCTCCCGTCGCGGTCACAGTCAGCAGGCCGGCAGACCGCAGCCAGGTGGCGGCCGCATAGTGGCCGGGCGGAGCTACCGGCTCCGCCGATCCGTTGGCCCCGACCTGGGCCGGCGTCAGAACTCCCCCGCCGACGGCCATGAGGACGGCGATGCGCGGCGCCCCCCCAGAGGTCTCGTCGGCGGGCGTCGGCATGGGCACGGCCTGCCTGACGGCGCCGGAGACCTCCACCAGATCCTCGCCGCCGGTGCCGGGCGCCGTCGGATCGAACCGGACGACACCGCCAGGTGCGACGGCAACGGGCGAGCTGGGCGGGGCCTGCTCGTCGGCGCGCGGGACCTGCAGGTGATGCTCTGACACCTCGCGTCCGCTGAGGAGCAGCCTGACGTCCTTCACCCCGGGCAACGCGCCCATCGTCGCGCGCACCTGGCTCGTGTACGCGGCCCACGCTGCCGAGGAGACGGCTCCTGCCGGCAGCGACAGATCGACGGTGACGGTGCCGGCGTCGAGCGTCGCAGTGCCCAGCAGCTGCACCTGCGCGGGAAGCGCCGTCGTCGCGGCCGGGGCGAGCCACCGGGTCGGCCCGCGCAGCAGGTAGCGCATCGTCGCCGCCGGCACGGCTGTGCGGCTCACCGGCAGCAGCACCGGATCGGGAACGAGCAGGGTGCGGTCGGCGGTCAGGTCCGCCAGCACGACCGCGCCGTACGAGCGCTCCACGTCACGCGGGGTCAGCAGGATGCCGGGCGGGGCATTGCGGACCCGCCACTGCCCGCCCACCGCCGTGACCGGGTAGCGCAGCAGGACCGGACCCGGGGCCGGCCGGTACCCCCCGTCCGCATCCACCTGCAGGCGCCGCTGCACGGCCACCGCGACCGCCGGACCTCCGGGCGCGTTCTTGACCAGGCTCACTTTCAGGCTGGCCGGTTCGTAGACCGTGATCCCGGCCCCGTCCTGCCAGGACCCGCCGGGCGCAAGGAAGCTGCGCGCCAGCGCGTGCGCGTCGGCCGGGTCCGCTGCGGCCTCGAGGAAGCCACGGACCAGCTCCTCCGGGGATGCCCCGGGCGGGGGGCCCGCCGGCAACTTGCGGATCTCGGGAGTGTCCTGAACGATGCCGGGAGGGACGGAACGGACGACCGTCACGTCCTCGTGGACGGGCAGCCCCCCACAGCCGGCGACGAGCGCGAGCGCCGTGGTCAGCGACCCGGCCCTGAGGAGGGTCGCCGGGCGGCGGCGCTTGGGGACCCTCACCCGGCGCCCCTGCGGGCAGTGTCGGACTCGGCGGTGCGCCACAACTTCAGCGGCGGCCGGCCAGGGGCCTGACCGGCCTGGCGCGGCAGGACCAGGCGGAACGCCGCACCCACGCCGGGCTTCCCGTACGCATCGATCCGGCCACCGTGCAGCCGTGCGTCCTCCAGCGCGATCGACAGGCCGAGCCCGGTACCGCCGGTTGTGCGGGCCCGCGCGGCGTCGGCACGCCAGAACCGCTCGAAGACGCGCTCTTCGTCACCGGGTCGCAGCCCCACGCCGTGGTCGCGCACTCGCACGGCGACGGTGTGGTCGTCAGCCGCCAGCGCCACCTCGATGCCGCGCCCCTCCGAGTGCTCGATCGCGTTGTGGACCAGGTTACGCAGGATGCGCGCCACCCGGCGGGGGTCGGCGTCGGCGACGACTGCCTCGTCGGGCACCTGCGTCAGATCCAGCCGGCAGCCGACGTTGACGGCATGCACCGACGCTTCGGCAGCCGCGTTGCGCACGAGAAAGGCCAGGTCGACCGGCTCGGCCTCCAGAACCGCGGCCCCGGCGTCGTGCCGACTGATCTCCAGGAGGTCCACGAGCAACGACTCGAACCGGTCCAGTTCCTTGTACAGAAGTTCGGCACTTCGGGCGACCTCGCGGGGGAACAGCGTCCGCGCCTCGTAGATCAGGTCGGCGGCCATCCGGACGGTGGTCAGCGGGGTGCGAAGTTCGTGCGAGACGTCGGCGGTGAAGCGGCGCTGTACGCGGGAGAGCTCCTCCAGCCGCAGGATCTGCCGTTGCAGGGCATCAGCCATCTCGTTGAACGACGTCGCCAGCAGGGCTAGATCGTCTTCGCCCCGCACCTTCATCCGCTCCTGCAGATGGCCGGCCGCCAGCCGCTCGGAAGCTCGGGCCGCCACCCGCACAGGCGTGACCACCAGCCGCGTCACGACGGCCACGATTCCGGTGAGCAGGACCAGCAGCACGGCACCGCCGGCTTCGAGTGTGCCCTGGACCAGGTTGAGCGTGTCTTCCTCGGCCGAGAGCGGGAAGAGGTAGTAGAGCTGGAACTGGCCGGTGGGGGTCGACAAGGGCGCGCCGACCACGAAAGCGGGCTCGGAGCGGCCGGCCCGCTCGATTCGGGTGTAGGCGTCGGCCTGGTTCGCGGCGGCCACCTGGGCCCGCAGCCGGGCGGGGATCTCCTCCGGCCGCACGTCGGGCGGGCTCGCGTAGCCGATGCCGGTCCCTGTGCCGGGCAGGACGGCGACCTCGTATTCCGCCGATCCACCACGTGCGGCGAGCCTGGTCGTGATCTGCTCCAGGAGGCTGTCGACGGAATCCGGATCGGTGCGGTCGGCCTGGCTGATCTGCAACTGGGCGTTGCGCAGCCCGTCGTCGAACTCGGTGAGCGCCGCCCGCTGCTTGTCCCGGAGCAGACCCGCCCCGACCTGGTGGTAGAGGACGATCCCCAGCACGCCGATGACCGTGGCGGACAGGACGAACGTACTGATGATCACCCGGGCCCGGATCGAGCGTCGCCACCAGCCGAACGCGCGCCACCGTGCCTGCGGCTCGGACCTCGCCACGGGGCGGCCCTCATCTCCGGGCCGGCCATCCGCGCCGGAACCCGGCGGGTCCGCAGCTGCTCGCGCCGGGCGGGAACCGGCCGGCTGACCCGTCCGTTCCTCGACCGACCGCAGGTTCATCGCCTGACCGAGGTGGGCGTCATGGCGGCCCGGCCCGGTAGCCGACGCCGCGCACCGTGACGACGATCTCCGGATGCTCGGGGTCACGCTCGACCTTGCTGCGCAGCCTCTGCACGTGGACGTTGACCAGGCGCGTGTCGGCCGCGTGCCGGTAGCCCCAGACCTGCTGGAGCAGCACCTCCCGGGTGAAGACCTGACGCGGCTTGCTGGCCAGCGCCACGAGGAGGTCGAACTCCAGGGGTGTGAGCGAGATGGTCTGGTCGTCTCGGCGCACCGTGTGCGCGGGCATGTCGATCTCAATGTCACCGAGGCGCACCACCTCCGGCAAGCGCTCATCGGGGGAGCCGTCGCGACGGAGCCGGGCCCGCATCCGGGCCAGCAGTTCCGCGGGCTTGAACGGCTTGACGATGTAGTCATCCGCCCCGGCCTCCAGGCCACGGACCACCTCTGCGGTGTCACTGCGGGCCGTGAGCATGACGACCGGGACCCCGCTCGTGGACCGGATGTCGCGGCAGAGCTCGATGCCGTCGCGGTGCGGCAGCATGATGTCGAGGAGCACGAGGTCAGGCCGCGCGGACCGGAATACCGACATGGCCTCCCGGCCGTCGGCCACGAAGACGGGCTCGAATCCCTCGGCCCGCAGGACGATGCCGAGCATCTCCGCGAGTGCGAGATCGTCATCCACGACGAGTACGCGCGGTTTCACGCCTCACCTGCCTGTCCCGTAGCCACGGGCCCGTCATCGCGACCCGCTCGTACTCCATCGTGCCTCGGCATTCGCCGCAGATCAGGATGCTCCTCCACAATCACGGGCGGCCGGATATAGCGGCGCGGTCAGTGCATGGGAGCATGCATCTGATCCAGCCGCATACAAAGGAGAGCGATGTCCGACACCCCTGGCTGGGCGAAGCCAAGCGAGACCCCGGAAAACCAACCCGATACCGGTACCCACGGCTGGCCCACGCCAGGGCAGCAGAGCCCCGGAACACCGGGGCAGCCGCCCTACGGACAACCCCAGCCCGGATATGGCCAGCCCCCGCCCGGGTACGGCCAGCCCCCGCCCGGGTACGGCCAGCCCCCGCCCGGGTACGGCCAGCCCCAACCGGGCCAGTCCCAACCCGGATACGGCCAGCCCCCGCCGGGCCAGTCCCAACCCGGATATGGCCAGCCGCCGCCCGGATACGGCCAGCCCGGCTCAGGCCAGCCGCCCGGGTACGGCCAGCCGCCCGGGTACGGCCAACCCGGATACGGACCCCCGCCCGGGTATCCCGGCGGCGCGGGCTTCGGGACAGCACCGAAGCCGGGGATCATCCCGCTGCGCCCGCTGAGCGTCGGGGAGATCCTTGACGGATCCTTCTCGAACATCCGAATGAACCCGCAGGCGACATTGGGCCTTTCGTTGCTCTTCGTGGTCGCCATCCAGGTTGTCAACCTGTTCCTTTCTTACGGCAGGTACCATAGCTCGGGATTCGGCGCCTTTCTGCTGGCCCTGCTCTCCGAAGTGCTGTTCATCGTCATGACGGTGGCCCTGAGCGGCTGTCTCATCACGGTCATCTCGGAAGCGGTGCTGGGCCGGGCGCTGTCTCCGAACGAGGCCTTCGACCGGGTGAAGCCGCGTATACCCGGCCTGGCTGGTCTCGCCCTCCTGGTCGGGATCATCGTCATGATTGGCTTTATCCTCCTCCTCATACCGGGGATCTTCGCTCTTGTGGCACTGTCCCTGTCCGCTCCCGCCTTCATCCTGGAAAGAGTCGGCGTCACCGATTCCATGCGGCGAAGTTGGGAACTGGTCAAGGGCGACTTCTGGCGGGTTCTCGGGATTCTTCTGCTCGGCTTGCTGATCGTATTTGTCATCATGATCGTGATCAACATCCCGTTCTGGATCGCCGCCGGCGCCTCCTTCGTGGCCTCCGGTGGCGACATCGGATGGGGAGCGTTGATCATCCTGGCCGTCGGGCAGATCATCGCTGGGACAATCGGTCAACCGATCAGTGCAGGAATCGTCGCTCTCCTCTACGTCGACCGGCGGATGCGGGCCGAGGGGCTCGACGTGACGCTGGCCCAGGCCGCCCAGCAGGGTGGCGGAGGCCTGACTCGCTGAACCGCCGCCGGAAGATCAGTCAGGTGTGCCTCGGCAGACCGGTCCTGGCCGGTCTGCCGAGGCACACCTTGGCGTTCAGCGCGGCGCTCATCGTCCTCGCTGACGACCCGATCACGAGGCAAGGCGCCCAGGACGCCGCCCGCAGGGAACTGGCAAAGCCGATCTACAAGCGCGAGGAACCGAGCCTGCTCCAACGCGCGATCAGCAAGGTCTGGGAATGGCTCCAGGACATCTGGCACAAGCTCACCGACGTCACTCCCGGCGGTGGGCTCGGCGTCCTGGCGATCGTCGTGGTCGTCGCCCTAGTGGTCATCGCGCTCATCTGGCGCTTCGGCCCGCCCCGGCGCGCCACCCCGCCCAGGGCGGAACTGCTGTTAGCGGGCGATCTCGAGCGCAGCGCCGAGGACCTGCGCCGCGAAGCGGCGGGCCATGCCGGCAAAGCCGAGTGGGCGCTAGCGCAGCGCGCGGCCCTGCGGGCGCTGGTACGCGGCTTGGAGGAGCATGACGTCCTGCGGCCCCGGCCGGGCTGGACGGCCGACGAGGTCAGCGCTGTCGCCGCCCCGCTGATCGGTCCCGCCGCGCCCCGCCTGCGCGAGGCCACCCAGGCCTTCGACGAGGTCTGGTTCGGCGGCCGGGAAGCCACGCCGCAGATCTACACGCAGGTGCGCGACCTGGACGCCGAGCTTCGGCAGAGGCGACTCGCCGCGCAGGCCCTGGTGCCGTCGTGACGGCGGCCCCGCCCGAGGTTGTCGACGTTGCCGATCGCCGCGACGACCAGACGTCTCCCCGGCCCGAGCCGTGGACGTCGCACGCCCCCAGGAGCAACCGGCGGCGGACCATCCGCAGGCTGGCCCTGCTGGCCTGCCTGGTGATCATCGCCGTGTTCGCCGTGACGCTCGTCACAGCCCGCGGCGGTACGCCCCTCGACCCGAATTCCGCCGCACCGTCCGGCACCCGGGCACTGGCGGAACTGCTCCGCGACCGCGGGCTGTCCGTGGAGCGCGTCCAAAGCCTGTCGGCAGCGGAGACTTCCTCGCCGACCACGGTCGTCGTCCCCACGCCGCTGCTCCTCAGCAGGTCTGACATCGGCGACCTCAACACCGTCCTGAATGCGGGTGGGCAGGTCGTGCTGGTGGCCCCGGTGCCGGACGAGCTGCCCGGCCTGACGGGATTGCCGCAACCGACCACGGCCGTCGGAGTTGCCACCAGAACGCCGGACTGCGCGCTGCCGGAGGCGCAGCCGGCCGGTAGCGCGCTCATGGGCGGCCTTACCTACGAGCGGTCCGCACGGTTCGTGACCTGCTACCCGGTCTCGGCCGAGCCCACCCTGCTGGTCGGCAATGAGGGACCGGGCCGCATCGTCGTTGTCGGCTCCGCCGATTTCATGACCAACGACAAGCTGGCCGAGGAGGGGGATGCCGCGCTGGCGCTCGGCCTGCTCTCCCGGGGCGACCGGCCGGTCCACTGGCTCATGCCCTCGCCCGGGGGGTCCGCCACAGGGCGCAAGGGTCTTCTCGAACTGCTGCCCGACTCGGTCCCGCTCGTAGCCGTGCAACTCCTGGTGGCTGCGGCCCTCCTGGCGTTCGCGCTGGGGCGCAGGCTCGGCCCGGTGGTGGCCGAGCCACTGCCCGCGGTGGTCCGGGCGGCCGAGTCCGTCGAGGGCCGGGCGCGTCTCTACGAGGCGGCCAAAGCCCGCGCGCAGGCCGCGGCCGCGCTGCGGGCGGGCGCGCGGCACCGCATCGGCACGACGCTGGGAGTCTCCGCGGATCGCGACCCGGCCAGCTTCGTGACTTCGGTGCGTACCGCGACGGGCCGGCCTGTCTCGGACGTCACTGCCCTCCTGTACGGTCCCGCCAGCGGAAGGGTCGGCGGGGGCGCGGCGGACGGCGACGTGCCGGACGACGCGGCGCTCGTCCGGCTGACCGCGAACCTCGATGCGCTCGAACGGCAGGTGAGCCGCACGTGACCTCCCCCCCGCCGGGCCGGCCACCCGGCTACCCGCAGACCCCGCCACAGCCATGGGTTCAAAGCCCGCCGCCCGCAGGGCTGCACGGAACAACACCCGGCGGGCTCCAGCCGGCGACGCCGTCCGGGACGGCGCCGACGCCCGTCCGGGACGAGGCCGCCCAGCGGGCCCATACTGCCCTCGTCGCCGTTCGGGGAGAAGTCGCCAAGTCGGTGATCGGGCAGGACCCCGCGGTCAGTGGGCTGATCGTGGCACTTCTGTGCCGGGGGCACGCCCTGCTCGAAGGGGTGCCCGGGGTGGCCAAGACCCTGCTGGTCCGCACGCTTGCCCAGTCGCTCCGGCTGGACATGAAGCGGCTGCAGTTCACCCCCGACCTGATGCCCAGCGACGTCACCGGGTCGCTCATCTACGACAACCGCACCTCGGAGTTCTCCTTCCGGCCCGGTCCGGTCTTCACCAACCTGCTTCTTGCCGACGAGATCAACCGCACACCGCCGAAGACCCAGGCCAGCCTGCTCGAAGCGATGGAGGAACGGCAGGTCAGCGTCGAGGGATCGCCCCGGCCCCTACCGGAGCCGTTCCTGGTCATCGCGACGCAGAATCCCGTGGAGTACGAGGGCACGTACCCGCTGCCGGAGGCGCAGCTCGACCGGTTCCTGGTCAAGCTCACGCTGCCCATCCCGCAGCGTGATGACGAGATCCGTGTGCTGGCCGCGCACGACGCCGGCTTCGACCCGCGCGACCTCGCCGGGGCCGGCGTCCGGCCGGTCGCCGGTCAGGCCGACCTTGACGCGGCGCGGGCAAGCACGCTGGCCGTTCGGGTGCGCCCCGACGTGCTCGCATACATCGTCGACCTCGCGCGGGCGACGCGCTCGTCACCGTCCCTGCAGCTCGGGGTGTCACCTCGGGGGGCGACGATGCTCCTGGCGACCGCCAAGGCGTGGGCCTGGCTGTCCGGGCGCGACTACTGCACCCCGGACGACGTGAAGGCACTGGCCCGCCCGACCCTGCGGCACCGGCTGACCCTGCGCCCCGAGGCCGAGCTGGAGGGCATAACGGTCGAGACGGTGCTGGACCAGGTGCTGGCGACCGTCCCCGCACCCCGCTGAGTGCCGCGATGGTAGGCACGCGGCGGGCGGCGCTGCTGGCGCTGGTCGGGGTGGCCGTCATTGTCGTCGCGCCGGACCCCCGCCTTGCCTTCGCCCTGGTGGACGCGGCCATTCTGCTCGCCATGCTCGCCGACGTCGCATTGTCGGCGCAGCTGAAGAACCTGCAAGTGGCACGAAGCGGCGACAGGGCGACCCGGCTGGGCGAGCCGGCCCGGGTCACGGTGACGGTGCGCAACTCCGGCTCCCGGCGGCTGCGCGGCACGCTCCGGGACGCCTGGCCGCCGTCGGCGGGTGCGCGGGGCAACGTCCACAGCGTCACGATCCCCGCGCGCGAACAGCGCACCGTGGCGAGCTCGCTCGTGCCCTCCCGGCGGGGCGTCCGGCGGGCCGCGGTGGTGACCGTGCGGGCGATCGGCCCGCTGGGCCTGGCCGGGCGGCAGCGCCGCTTCCCCGCTCCCTGGGAAGTGCAGGTGCTGCCGCTCTTCCGCTCTCGGCGGCTGCTACCGGCGAAGCTGGCGCGGTTGCGCCAGGTCGAAGGCCTGATCGCGGTGCGCGGCCGGGGCCAGGGCTCCGAATTCGACAGCCTGCGCGAATACGTGGCCGGCGACGATCCGCGCTCCATCGACTGGCGCGCGACTGCCCGGCGCACGAGCGTGGTCGTGCGCACATACCGCGCGGAACGGGACCGCCGCGTCATCCTCACCCTCGACACCGG
The DNA here is from genome assembly GCA_017882765.1 of Frankiaceae bacterium. GTDB lineage: Bacteria > Actinomycetota > Actinomycetes > Frankiales > Frankiaceae > JADGOW01. Next base: position 3,367 of record JADGOW010000013.1, on the reverse strand, counting down.
CCGCACCAGCGCGGGGCGGGTAGGCGACCTGCCCCGCCTCGATCACGTGCTCGACGCCGCCCAGCTGCTCGCCATTCTCGCGGTTCGTGCCGGCGACCGCGTGGACCTCGTCGCGCACGATGCCCTGCCGCGGGCTGCCCTGCGCGGCCGGGCGCTGGGCGGTGCGATGCTGCCGCGGCTCGTCAACACGCTTTCGACCATCGAGCCCGCGCTCGTGGAGGCCGATCACGTGGGGCTGGCGACCGCCGTCCTGCGGATGAGCACGCGCCGCGCGCTCGTCGTCCTGTTCACCGACCTGTTGCCCGCCGTCGTCGAGGAGTCGCTGCTGCCCGCCCTACCGGCCCTCACCGAGCGGCACGTCGTGCTGCTCGCCGCCCTCGGCGATCCGCGAGTCGCCGAGATGGCCCGCGAGCGGGGCAGCGTCCGGGCGGCCTACGAGGCCGCGGCAGCCGAACGGACGATGCAGGCCCGGCGGCGGCTGTCGACGATGCTGCGGCACCGGGGGGTAGAGATCGTCGATGCTCCCCCGGACCAGTTCGCCTCGGCGGTCGCCGACCGCTATCTCGCGCTCAAGGCGGCGGGCCGGCTCTAACCAACAACCTTGTCGACACGCGGCGCGGTACCACCAGGTTGCTGACCCTGACCCGCCGCGGCTGCACACGGCCTACCGGACCCGGTTGCGTGACAGCTGGTCGCCGACGCTATCCGCCTGGCTGACGCGATGGCGGTCACCGAACGACGTTCCTTCTCTCAGGCGGAGATAGGGACGAGGTCCCCCGACAGTTCTCGGTCGATGTCACCGACGTCCCCACCCGCGGCCGCGGCCCGCCGCCCCAGCACGACGATGTAGACGATGAAGGCCACCTCGATGACCGCGCCGATCGTCAAGCGCGCGGCGGGCGGCAGCGTGGACGGGGTGACGAAGGCCTCGACAGCGCCGCTGACGGCCAGCACGAGCACGAGCCCCAGGGCGATCACTACCGCGGAGCGTCCTTCGGCAGCGAGCGCCTCGGTGCGACGCCTGGACCCGGGCACGAGCACCCGCCAACCGAGGCGCAGACCGACGGCACCGGCGATGAACACTGCGGTGAGCTCGAGCATCCCGTGCGGCAGGATCAAGGTAAAGAACTGGTCGCTCTTGCCGCAGGTGGACATGAATCCACCCGTCACGCCCACGTTCACGGCGTTGTTCAGCAGCAGGTACAGGGTGGGCAGCCCGAGCAGGGCGCCGAAGGTGATACAGCCGGCCGCAACCAGCGCGTTGTTGGTCCACACCTGCGCGGCGAAGGAACCCGCCGGGGAACTGGTGTAATACTGGGCAAACTGCGCGCCGCACAGCTCACGCACCTGAGTGGGGGTTGTCAGCGACTGGGCGCTCGGCGTGGACGCCACCCACACGCCCAGGGCGACGGCGACCGCGCAGAACGCAGCCGCTGTCCCCACGATCCACCACCTGCGGGCGTACACCGCAGCCGGAAACGTGATCGTGAGGAACTTCGAAACCTCCTGCCAGCCCGACGTCCGTGCGCCCGCGACCGCGGCCCGTCCCTGGGTGACCAGCGCAGTCAGCCGATCGATCAAGACCGGGTCGGGGGAACGGGTACGCACGATGGACAGGTGGGTCGCGACCCGCTGGTAGAGCTCCACCAGCTCGTCGAGCTCCGGCCCGCTCAGCGACGCGGGCCGGCGCGCGCGCCGGCTGAGCTCGTCCAGCCGACGCCACTCCGCGGCATGAGCCGCAACGAAAGCATCAACATCCACGAGAGGGCTCTCCAGTCGCGGTCACGGCACGATGGTAAGAGCAGGCGGTAATACGCCGCGGGCCGAGCTGTGCCGCGTGGAACCTGCGGCGCGATCGGACACACCGCCGCGCAGCACCGCAGCGCAGCGTCGCCGCGCAGCAAGGCCGGACGAGTCGGGAGGACGGGCGTGGACCAGCTGGTGATAGGGGAAGCCGTCCCCGTCGACCTGCGGATCGCCAGGGTGGGCTCGCGCGCGGTCGTCGCGATCCTGGACACGCTGATCTGCCTGGCAGCGACGTTCCTCCTCCTGGCCGTGTTGCGCCCGGTCCTGGAGGCCTCGGACGATGCTCTGCAAGTCGCGATCAATCTGATCGTGCTGATCTGCATCTGGGTGGGCTACCCCGTCGCCGCGGAGACGTTCTGGAACGGGAAGACGCTCGGCAAGGCGGCGATGGGGGTGCGCGTCGTCCGCGACGACGGAGGTCCCATCCATTTCCGGCATGCACTTGTGCGGGGCCTGCTCTGGTTCCTCGTGGAGATGCCGATCCTGTTCATCCCTATCCTGACCTCGATGGTCAGCACCCGGGCCAAGCGCGTAGGTGACCTCCTGGCCGGCACCGTCGTCATCCAGGAGCGGGTGCCGACGCAGGCGGTGTCGGTGCCGCCCATGCCGCCCGTTCTAGCCGGGTGGGCGGCGACGCTCGACCTGTCGGGACTCACCAACGAGCTCGCCCTCAGCGCTCGCAACTTCCTCGGGCGGGCCTTTCAGCTCTCCCCGGTCGCCCGCGAGCACCTCGGCAGCCGGATCGTCGGGGAGGTGCAGGCCGTGGTCACGCCCCAGCCTCCGCTGGGCACACCGGGGTGGGCCTACCTGGCGGCGGTGCTGCAAGAGCGCCGACGCCGGGAGGAGCTGAGGTTAGGTGTCGGCCGGGCACCCGGTCCGGGGGGCTGGGGCCCCCCGGCCCCCGGCGGCTGGGGAGCGCCGGCCCCGGCCCCCGACGGCTGGCCTGCTTCTGCTGCGGCTCCGGCTCCGGCTGGCTCGCCTGCGGCGGCTCAAGGCAGCTTGGCTGTTCCGACCTCGGACGGCCCGCGAGCGCCCGCAGCTTCCGGCCCTCCTTACACTGCCCCCTATTTCCAGGGGCCGGCGGCAGGCCGTTTGCCCCCGCCGGGAACAGCCGCTCGGCCCGGTCCCACCCCAGGGCCCGGTCCCACCCCTGGGCCTGGCCCCACTCCGGGGCCGGGGCGAGACAGCGGTGACTGGGACACCAGCGGTCCGGAGCAGGGGCCGTTCGCCCAGCCCACCTGACGCAACGGCGCGCCTGACTGGCGCACGCCGGCCCGCTCCACTGCTGGCCGCGGCAGCGAGGCATGAATCGGCGTTCCGCGCTGCACTACCCGACGTTTGACGACGTAGTCCGCCAGGCCGTCCTGGCTGCTACCGGCCCGCGCAGCCACCTATACCCGGGTTTGGTCGGCGCGCGCGAGCTGGAGAATACGTTCGCTTCGCCGTAAACACTCGACTGGACGTAACTGCTCAGCAGGTTTGCACTGGTAGCCAGGGCTGACCTTGGTGAAGCTGGCGGAGGACGGTCAGGTTGTGCTGGCCGTTCTTGCGGGCGGTGGAC
>JADGOW010000252.1 GCA_017882765.1 Frankiaceae bacterium | reverse complement strand
CCTCCAGCGCCGCGAATTCCTCCAGCGCCAACGGGTTCACCTTGCCCAGCGTGTTCAGGTCGCGCTCGGCGCGCTTCGCCCTGCGCAGCTGGGTCGCCCGGTCGTACGGCATCGGCGGCGGTTCGGTGACCTGCTCCCCCCGCTCCCTGGCGGCGGTGTACTCGGCCATCTCCTCCAGGGTCGGCGGCACCGGGACGGCTGGGCCGAACCCGGCGACCAGGTCGTCGGCGGACACCGCGAACTCGGCGAGCGCCTGCTCGGCCAGCTGTTCGGCGCGCAGGGTCTGCTGGGCGCGGGCGACTTCGCCGGCGTGCACGGCGTCTGTGAGCGCGTCCCATTCGCCCTGCAGGTCCACCGCACGGGCGTGGGCCGCAGCCAGCACCGCGTCGGCCTCGGTCCGTCGGGCGATCGCGTGCTCCCGCCGATGAGCGGCGTGCGCCAGGGATGTCTCGAGCCGGCCCGCCACCCGGCCGGCGACCTCGACCACCTTGGTGGCGATCGCCGCTCCCGCCGCACGGCGCCGAGTGGCGGCGGCCAGCCGGGCCCGGTGGTGGCGCTCCTGTTGCGCGGCGCGCCGCAACCCCTCGGCGGACCCGGCCGCCGAACGCACCCGTTCTTCTGCGCTGCGCAGGGTGAGCCTGGTCTCGACCTCGCGCTGCCGCGATGCGGCCGTGCGTTCGGCGAGGGCATCGCGCCGACCCGCGTCGACCGCGACCGGCATCTCCTCCGACTCCACCGCGTGCAGTCGCGCTTCCAGATCGTTCAGGGACGCGCGGTGGTTGTCCCTGGCGGCCTCGGCCGCGGCACGTTGACGCTCCAGCCGGTCGGCCTCGGCCCGGGCTGACCTGGCCGTCGCCGCGTGCCGGCCCAGTTCTTCGGCCACCGCCGACATCCGGGCGTCGGACTCGTGCAGCGCGGCCAGCGCGGCGGCCGCCTCCAGCTCGCGACGCTCGGCCTCCGCTCGCGCCCCGGAGAGCGCGGCGTCCAGCCCTGCGATCTGTTCGCGGACCCGCTGCAGCCGTTCGCCGGCGGCGTCCACGGCCGCCTGGATCTCCAGCAGGGACTGGTTCCCGGCGGTGCCGCCCAGCGCCCAATCCGGGCCGATCAGGTCGCCGTCGCGGGTGACGGCGCGGACGTCCGGATAGCCGTCGACCACCGCGATGGCCGCGTCCAGGTCGTCAACCACGGCCACCCGGTCGAGCGCCCTGGCAAGTGCCGGCATCAACCGGTCGGGCGCGGTGACCAGGTCGGTCGCCCAACGCATGGTGCCGGGCACCGACGGCCACTCCCGGCGGTCCGGCATCGACCTGGCACCCTGGATGAGCATTCCGGCTCGGCCGGCGTCCGCGCGGCGCAACAGCCGCAGCCCCGCGGCGGCGTCCGAGACACTATGCACCGCAACGGCATCGGCGATCCCGCCGAGCGCAGCGCCGATGGCCGCCTCGAACCCGGGGGTCACCGCCAGATCGGTCGCGACGCTGCCGACGAAGCCCGGCAGCTTCTCTCCTGCCTCGAGCAGGGCCCCGGCCCCGTCCTTGCGCCCGAGTCCGACGGTCAGTGCGTCGACCCTGGCCCGCAGCCCGGTCTCCTCGGTCCGGAACTCGCGGACGGATTCGGTGAGCTGCACGACCCGCCCGTGGGCAGCGACGACAGCTGCGGCGGCGGCCTCGTGGGCCTCGTCCAGGTCGACCTCTGAGGTGTCCAGGTCGCCCACCGACCCCTGCAGTCCGTCGAATTCCGTCTGGGCCCGCGCACTGCGCCCGGTGGCGTCGTCCACCGCGGCGGCCAGCCGGGTCACCTCGCCGTCGGCCGAGGACAGCCGCGAGCGGGCTGCGTGCACCTGACCGGACAGTCTGGCCAGGCCCTCACGCCGGTCGGCGATGGCTCGGGAGGCACGGACGACCTCGTCCTCGGCGGCACGAAGCTCGCGTTCCAACTCGCCGCGGTATTCGGCCGCGATGTCCACCTCGTCCCGGGCGGTCTGCAGCGCCTCGGCCAGTGCGGCGTGTTCGGCCTCGGCCCGGTCGGCCGCCGCGTCGAGCTCGTCCGGATCGCGCCCGGTACCTCCGCCGGACAGTGGGGCGGCCAGGTTCCTGGCCCGTTCCTCGGCCAGCGAGATCGTTCCCCTGAACCGCTCGGCGAGCGCGGAGAGCGCGAACCAGGCGTCCTGTGCTGCCTGCAACTGCGGGGTGACCTCGCGCAGTGTGGCGCCGGCCGACTCCTGCGCCGCGGTCGCCTCGGCGAGCTCACGCTGCACCCGGTTGCGGTGCTCCACTGCGGTCTGCTCGTCCTGGGAGTCGCGGGCGATCTGGTCCCGCAGCTGCGCGAGATCGTCTGCCAGCAAACGCATCCGGGCGTCCCGCAGGTCGGCTTGCACCCCGGCGGCCCGGCGCGCCACGGCCGCCTGCCGACCCAACGGGCCGAGCTGGCGCCTGATCTCACCGGTGAGGTCGGTGAGCCGGTTGAGGTTGGCCTGCGAGGACTCGAGCCGGCGCTCGGCACGTTCCCTGCGTTTGCGGTGCTTGAGCACACCGGCGGCCTCTTCGATGAACGCGCGGCGGTCCTCCGGGCGGGCAGACAGCACCGCGTCGAGCTGGCCCTGACCGACGATCACGTGCATCTCGCGGCCGATGCCCGAGTCGGACAGCAACTCCTGGATGTCGAGCAACCGGCACGACGAGCCGTTGATCTCGTACTCGCCCGCGCCGTCCCGGAACATCCGGCGGGTGATGGACACCTCGGAATAGTCGATGGGCAGGGCGCCGTCGGAGTTGTCGATGGTGAGGGTGACCTCGGCGCGGCCCAACGGCGGTCGGTCCGCGGTGCCGGCGAAGATGACGTCTTCCATCTTTCCGCCGCGCAGCGCCTTCGCGCCCTGCTCGCCGAGCACCCAGGCGATGGCGTCCACCACATTGGACTTGCCCGACCCGTTCGGGCCGACCACGGCGGTCATGCCTGGTTCGAACCGCAGCGTGGTCGACGACGCGAAGGACTTGAAACCCTTCATGGTGAGGGACTTCAGGTGCACGGTGGACCAGTCCCTCCCTTCCCGATGGGGTGCCCGCCGCTCTCGGCCGGGGACGGCGACGTGCAGGTGACGCTACCCGGCGGGCACAGCCCGACCCGGGATCTTCTGCCGCTGAGTCGCGGCGCCGGTGGGAAGGTCAGCTGTGACGCGCGTCACGAGGGAGGGAGGTCAGCGCTCGTTGAACCCGCGGAACGTCCCCCTGGCATCACTGAGCCGATAGGTCACGGTGTCCACGCCGCCCGGGGCGTTGGCGCCGCGCAGCTGCCCGAGGAGGGCCTCGCACGCCTCCTTCGGGCCCTCGACGACGACCTCCACCCGCCCGTCGTAAAGGTTGGTGGCGGTTCCGACCAGCCCGAGTTCCAGCGCCCGGGACCTCGTCCACCAGCGGAAACCGACCCCCTGGACGTAGCCGGCCACCCACGCCGTCATCCGGACCGTGCC
>JADGOW010000099.1 GCA_017882765.1 Frankiaceae bacterium | reverse complement strand
CCGCGAAGGCGAGCCCGCGTCGTCTGCGGGGGAATCGACTTCGCCGCGAAGATGTCGATGTCGCGGCAGACCCGGGCGACCGCGCCGCTGCGCTCCAACTTGTAGTAGAGCCCGCGGTCCCGGTGCACGTCGTGGTACTTCAGGTCGAGTTCGGCCACGCGTGGCGAGGACAGCGACAACCCGTGCTTGTCCCGGTACCGCTCAATCAGGATGTACTTGGTCACCCAGTCGATCTCCCGGCTGACCAGGTCGAAGTCGCCGGTTTCGACCGCTGTCAACGTGCGTCCCCACAGATCCAGGACGCGGCCGACGACCGGGTCGCCGCCGCGCCGGGAGACGAAGTCGACCGCCTTCGCGTAATACTCCCGCTGGATTTCCAGGGCGCTGGCCTCCCGGCCGTTCGCCAGCTTGACCCGGCGCCGACCGGTCATGTCGTGGCTGACCTCGCGGATGGCTCTGATCGGGTTCTCCAGCGTCATATCCCGCATGACGACGCCCGACTCGATCATGCGCAGCACGATGTCGGTCGTCCCGACCTTGAGGAGCATCGTCGTCTCACTCATGTTCGAGTCGCCGACAATGACGTGCAGACGGCGGAACCGTTCGGCGTCGGCATGCGGCTCGTCGCGTGTATTGATGATGGGACGGGACCGGGTCGTCGCACTGGACACCGACTCCCAGATGTGCTCGGCACGCTGGCTCACGCAGTAGACCGCGCCGCGCGGCGTCTGCAGCACCTTCCCCGCCCCACAGATGATCTGACGGGTGACCAGGAACGGCACGAGGACGTCCGCAAGGCGGCTGAACTCGCCGTGCCGGCCGACCAGGTAGTTCTCGTGACAGCCGTACGAGTTGCCGGCCGAGTCGGTGTTGTTCTTGAACAGGTGGATGTCGCCGGCGATCCCCTCCTCGCGCAGCCGCCGCTCCGCCTCGACGAGCAGCCCTTCGAGGATGCGCTCCCCGGCCTTGTCGTGGGTGACGAGGTCGGGGACGTTGTCGCACTCGGGCGTCGCGTACTCGGGATGACTTCCCACGTCGAGATAGAGCCTGGCCCCGTTCTTGAGGAACACATTGCTGCTGCGGCCCCAGGACACGACCCTGCGGAAGAGGTAGCGCGCGACCTCGTCAGGCGAAAGCCTCCGCTGACCCCGGAACACGCACGTCACCCCGTACTCGTTCTCGAGCCCGAAGATCCGCCGGTCCACGCCTACCAACCCTATGTTCCTGTCCCCACCACCCGTGTTGCCGGCCCACCCACCACCCGTGCGCGCGGCGTCCCCCGCCTCGGCTGCGCGGCCCTCAGCCCTCACCCGGCAGAGGGTCTGCGCCCGCCCCCCTCGCCCTCCGGTGAGTCGTCGGCCGCGTCGCCGGCCGACGCCGGCTCGACAGTGTCGCTGCCAGCAGTGTCGCTGGCAGCAGTGTCGCTGGCAGCAGTGGTCTTGCCGGCTGCCTCGCCGGGCCCGCCGCGGGAAGCCTCCGTTAGCAGCCTTTCCAGCGCGGCACCGGCGATGCGCCGGAAGGCGCGGCGCGGCCGGTTCCGGTCGAGAACCGCCACCTCGAGCTGATCGGTCCGCAACGACTCCGTGCCCTGGCCGCCCTGCTGGTGCCCGGCCTCCAGCGAGCGCAGGGCGACTCTGATCGCCTCCCCGAGCTGCAGCCCTTCCCGGTGTGACGCGCGCAGTGAGCTGCTGATCGCCTCCGCCTGCCCGCCCATCGCCACGAAACCTGACTCGTCGCCCACAGACCCGTCATAGGTCAGGCGATAGATCTGGTCCTCTTCGGTCGTGTCGCCCAGCTCCGCGACAACGATCTCCACCTCGTACGGCTTGTTGTGCTCGATGAAGATGGAGCCAAGCGTCTGGGCGTACGCGTTGGCCAGCCCACGGCCTGTCACGTCCCTGCGATCGTAGGAGTACCCGCGCAGGTCAGCCAGGCGGACCCCGGCCATCCGGAGGTTCTCGAACTCGTTGTACTTGCCGACCGCGGCGAACGCGATGCGATCGTAGATCTCACTGATCTTGTGCAGCGCCTTCGAAGGGTTCTCCGCCACGAAGGCTATCCCGTCGGCGTAGGTGAGGACGACGACGCTGCGGCCCCGGGCGATCCCCTTACGAGCAAAATCGGAGCGGTCCCTGATCAGCTGCTCGGGGCCGACATAGCCGAATGGGGTGGTCACTCAGCCTCCAGGGTGGTCGATACGCGAGCGAATGATCTGCTCCACGATCGCCCCGACCTCGTCGTCGGGCAGCCGCTGGTAGCCCCGCTCCGTAACCTTCGCGACCAGCGGGTAGATGTGGCGCGTCATGTCGGGGCCGCCGGTCGCCGAGTCATCGTCGGCAGCGTCGTAGAGCGCCTCGACACACAGGCGGATGGCCTCGTCCTGGCTGAGGTCAGTGCGGAACTGCCTCTTCAGCGCCCCCCGCGCGAACAGCGAGCCCGAGCCGACGGAGTGGAACGAATGCTCCTCGTACCTACCGCCCGTGAGGTCGTAGGAGAAGATGCGGCCGGTCTGCGTCTCCGCGTCGAAGCCCGCGAACAGTGGGACAACGGGCAGGCCCTGCATGGCGAGCCCAAGGTTTTGCCGGATCATGGTGGACAGCCGGTTTGCCTTGCCGTCCAGCGACAGCGGCATCCCTTCGATCTTCTCGTAGTGTTCGAGCTCGACCTGGAACAGCCGGACGAGCTCGATCGCGATTCCGGCCGTTCCCGCTATTCCGATGGCGCTGAACTCGTCCGCCGGGAAGACCTTCTCGATGTCACGCTGAGCGATGATGTTGCCGGTGGTCGCCCGCCGGTCGCCGGCCATCACGACGCCCGTCCCGTGCGTGATGGCGACGATGGTGGTCCCGTGCGGGACCTCCTCGACCGCTGCCGGCAGCGGACCGCGCCGCCCCGGCAACAGGTCAGGCGCCGCCGAGGCAAGGAACTCCGTGAACGACGCGATCCCAGGTCTCAGGAAGATTCCTGGTAGCCGTCCGGTGACATCGGGGGCGTCTGCCACCGCTCTCCTCTCACCCGCTCAGCCCGCCGCCGTTCGGCTGAAGCGGGTCGCCGTGCCGCCCGGGGGGGATGGGCGGCACGGCAACTCTATTGGCCCTTACTGACCGCCCTTTTGGACGTACTGCCGGACGAACTCTTCAGCGTTCTCCTCCAGCACCTCGTCGATCTCGTCGAGGATCGCGTCGACGTCCTCGGAGAGCTTTTCGTGCCGTTCCTGGAGATCGGTCTCATCGGCATCGACAGGCTCATGCTCGCCTTCACGGCGGGTCGTCTGGCGTTGCCCACCGCTGTCTGTGCCGGCCATGTCGTCCTCCAGTTGCAGGTCCGTGTCCGCACCCTACGCTGCACGACGGATGCGGCAGCGGCTGCCTTTCACGCCGACAGCGAATCACTCGGATGGCCCAACTCCCCCGACGGTCAATCGGCGCAGCGTCGTCGCGCTCCATACTGCCCCCAGTCGCGACCTTTCACGCGCCTCACGCCAGTCGCCGGGCGATTACCTCAGCGCGGTGCGGTCAGCCGGTCGACCAGCACGCTGGCGGTCTCCGACTCGTCGAGCAGGCGGCCGACATGGGCCCGGGTCCCGCGCATCGGCTCCAGCGTGGGCACTCGCTGCAATGACTCACGACCCACGTCGAAGATCACAGAATCCCATGACGCGGCCGCCACCTGGCTCGGGTACTTGGCCAGGCAGCGCCCCCGGAAGTACGCGCGAGTGTCGGTGGGAGGCTGCGTCATCGCCCGGCTCACCTCCTCCTCGGCGAGCAGGCGCTCCATCCGTCCCCGGGCCACGAGGCGGTTGTAGAGCCCCTTGTCCGCGCGCACGTCCGAGTACTGCAGGTCGATGAGCTGAAGCCGGGGGGACGTCCAGTCGAGCCCGTCCCGGGCCCGGAAGCCCTCCAGCAACTCCAGCTTGGCAACCCAGTCGAGCTCACGGGCGCACCCTGCAGGGTCATCCTCGAGCCGGACCAGCACCGACTCCCACCTGCTCAGCACGTCCTTGGTCTGATCGTCGGCGTCAGCGCCGAACCGGTCAGCGACGTATTTGCGCGCCTGGTCGAGAAACTCCATCTGCACCTGGACGGCCGTCATCCGGCGCCCGTCCCGCAGCCGCAGAAGGTGCGTCAGGGAGGGGTCATGGCTGACAGCACGCAGCGACGCGACGGGATTCTCGACGGAGAGGTCCACCCCCGTCTCGCCGGTGAGCCAGCCGTCTTCGATCATCGCGATGACGAGCGCGGTCGAGCCCAGCTTGAGGTAGGTACTGATCTCGCTCATGTTGGCGTCGCCGATGATGACGTGCAGTCGCCGGTATTTCTCCGGGTCGGCGTGCGGCTCGTCGCGCGTGTTGATGATGGGGCGCTTCAAGGTCGTCTCCAGGCCGACTTCGACCTCGAAGAAATCGGCTCGCTGGCTGATTTGGAACCCCGAGCCCGAACCGTCGGCGCCAATGCCGACCCGGCCGGCGCCACAGACGACCTGGCGCGTGACGAAGAAGGGGGTGAGCACCCGAACGATGTCCCCGAACGGCGTGGAGCGCGGCATGAGGTAGTTCTCGTGGCAGCCGTATGACGCGCCCTTGTTGTCGGTGTTGTTCTTGTACAGGTGCACGGGCGACGTGCCGGGGACCGCCTGGGCGCGGCGGGACGCTTCCGCCATGATCCGCTCGCCCGCCTTGTCCCATAGGACGCCGTCCAGCGGGCAGGTGATCTCCGGGCTGGAGTACTCCGGGTGGGCGTGGTCCACATACAGCCGCGCCCCGTTGGTGAGGATCACGTTGGCGAGGCCGAGGTCTTCCTCATTGGACGGGGCCTGCGGATCGACGATCGGTTCCCGGGAGACGTCGAACCCCCGGGCATCGCGCAGCGGCGACTCCTCCTCGAAGTCCCAGCGCGGGCGCGAGGTCCCTGCGACGCGGGAGGCGTAGGCGTTGACGACCAGACTTGAGGCCAGCATCGCGTTCGTGCCCGGTTGCTCGGGCACCGAGATGCCGTATTCGGTTTCCGTGCCCATGATGCGCCGCACACTCACACCGTCAGCGTAGGTGCTGTGGCATGACCGTGGGGCCGTCGGTGGGCGCGGTACGTGGCCGGCAGAGCACGACCAGCTGAACGCGGCTGTGCGTCGCCCTCGCTACAGGTACTGGCCTGTGTTCGCCACCGTGTCGATCGACCGCCCGGCCTCGGTGCCCTTGGCGCCGGTGATCAGGGTGCGGATGTAGACAATCCGTTCGCCCTTCTTTCCAGAGATCCTGGCCCAGTCATCCGGGTTGGTGGTGTTCGGCAGGTCCTCGTTCTCCTTGAACTCGTCGATGCACGCGGAGAGCAGATGGATCATCCGGATGCCCTTGGCGCCGCCCTCGATGTGCTCCTTGACCGCCATCTTCTTGGCCCTGGCAACGATATTTTCGATCATTGCGCCCGAGTTGAAGTCTTTGAAGTAGAGGACCTCCTTATCACCGTTGGCGTAGGTGACCTCGAGGAATCGGTTGCCCTCGTCCTCGCTGTACATCCGCTCCACGACCCGTTGGATCATCGCCTGGCAGGTCGCCTCGCGGCTGTCGCTGTGCTCGGCCAGATCCTCCGGGTGCAACGGCAGGTCAGGGGTGACGTACTTGGTGAAGATGTCCCGCGCCGCCTCGGCGTCCGGCCGCTCGACTTTGATCTTCACGTCGAGCCGGCCCGGCCGCAGGATGGCCGGGTCAATCATGTCCTCCCGGTTGGAGGCGCCGATGACAATGACGTTCTCCAGCGACTCCACGCCGTCGATCTCGCTGAGCAGCTGGGGCACGATCGTGTTCTCGACATCGGAACTCACCCCCGAGCCCCGGGTCCGGAAGATGGAATCCATCTCGTCGAAGAAGACGATCACCGGCATGCCTTCGGAGGCCTTCTCCCGCGCGCGCTGGAAGACGAGGCGGATCTGACGCTCGGTCTCGCCGACGTACTTGTTGAGCAGCTCAGGGCCCTTGATGTTGAGGAAGAACGCCCGGCCACTGCCTTTGCCGGTCTGCTCCTCCACCTTCTTGGCCAGGGAGTTCGCCACGGCCTTCGCGATCAAGGTCTTGCCGCAGCCGGGCGGGCCGTACAGCAGCACTCCTTTGGGTGGCTTCAGCTTGTGCTCGGCGAACAGCTCCTTGTACAGGAAGGGCAACTCGACAGCGTCGCGGATCGACTCGATCTGGCCCTGTAGGCCACCGATCTGGGTGTAGTCAATCTCGGGGACCTCTTCGAGGATGAGCTCCTCGACCTCGGATTTCGGGATGCGCTCGTAGGCGAGCCCGGAGCGTGAGTCGATCATTAGAGAGTCGCCGGCGCGGATAGGGACGCCGCGCAGGCTGTCGGCGAGCAGGACGACGCGCTCCTCGTCGGCGTGGGCGATGATCAGGGCGCGATCCCGCTCCCCCTCGACGTGCTCGAGCAGTTCCTTGAGCATGACCACCTCGCCGGCACGCTCGAAATCGAGCGCGCGGACGACGTTGAGGGCCTCGTTGAGCATGACCTCCTGGCCGCGGCGAAGCTCGTCCACCTCGACGTTGGGGGACACCGCCACGCGCAGCTTCCGCCCGCCGTGGAAGACGTCGATCGACCCGTCGTCGTGCGCGGCCAGGAACACGCCGTACCCACTCGGCGGCTGCGCGAGCCGGTCGACCTCCTCCTTGAGCGCCAGTATCTGGTCGCGGGCCTCGCGGAGCGTGACCACCAGCTTCTCGTTCTGGCTCGTGAGCTGGGCCACCGTCGCCTGCGCCTGCCCCAGCCGATCCTCGAGCGAGCGCAAGTGGCGTGGAGACTCGGTCAGCTTGCGCCGCAGCATCAGCACTTCCTCCTCGAGGAACGTGACCTGCGTCGCGAGCTCTTGTGCCTCCTTCTCGAACCGGGCGGCCCGGCTCTCGGCCGTGTCCGACGGCTCCTTCTGCCCGCCGCCGGAACCGGCGCTTGCGCCGCCGAAGGGATCGCCCCCGGGTATGCGTCGCGAACCGGTCACGGTGCGTTCACCTCCCCGACTGTCGAGGACAGGACCCTAAACGCCACCCTACCCGTGTGTCCCGCGACGTCTCGACCGGCGAGCGGCCAACTTGGCCGGTCAGCGGTTACCGTTCAATCGGTGCCTCGTAACGGGCGATTGAGGTACCGGGCGATTGAGCGATAAGGACGACTGGGCGTGGGCATTCACAACGACGTGGCACAGCGGCCGGGCGCTCCAGCGCCGGCGCAGGCTTACGGGCCGTCCTCGCCCGACAGCCTGCCGGGCGAGCCGGCGCAGGCCGTCAGCGTGCGCATCAACCAGGATCTCTGCACCGGCGACGGGCTTTGCGTCGAGTACTCCCCCACGGTGTTCGAGTTCGACATTGACGGGCTCGCCTACGTCAAGGACGGGCTGGGTGACCTCCAGACGGCCCCAGGGGCGGCGGTGGAGGTACCGACCCGGTGTATCCGGGACGTCCTGGATGCTGCCGACGGGTGCCCCGGCAACTGCATCCATGTGGTTGCCGCGGACGGGACCCCGGTCGCCGGGCCCGACGCCTGACCGGCCGGTCGGGTCAGCCGGGCTCAGGCGGTGCCTGGTTCCCTTTGGCCGGCCGGCGGCGCCTGGGCGGCGCCACGGTGCCGGGTGCCAGGCGGCGAGCGGTGACGAGGAAACCCGTGTGTCCGACCATCCGGTGGGCCGGGCGCACCGCCAGGCCCTCCACGTGCCACCCGCGCTGGAGCGTCTCCCACGCCTCGGGCTCGGTGAATGCGCCGTGCCCTCGCAGTGTCTCCACGACGCGCGACAGCTGCGTGGTCGTCGCCACGTAGGCGCAGACGACGCCGCCGGGGCGCAGGCCGTCGGCGAGCTGGTCCGCCAGCTCCCACGGGGCGAGCATGTCCAAGACGACGCTGTCGGCCGGGTCGTCGGCCAGCGAGCCGTCGGCGAGGTCGCCGATGACCAGCCGAAGACCAGGGTGTGGACCGCGGAAGAAGGTCTCGACGTTGCGGCGCGCGATCTCGGCGAACTCGGGACGCCGCTCGTAGGAGGTCACCCGGCCGCCCGGTCCGACCGCACGCAGCAACGAGCAGGTGAGTGCCCCGGACCCGGCGCCCGCTTCGACGACGTGCGCACCCGGGAAGAGGTCCGCTGCCGAAACGATCTGCGCGGCGTCCTTCGGGTAGACCACAGCCGCGCCCCGGGGCATCGACAGCACGAAGTCCGACAGCAGCGGTCGAAACGCCAGGTAGGGGGTGCCACCGGAACTGGCGACCACGACGCCCTCGTGCCGCCCTGTCAGGTCGTCATGGGCGATGGCCCCACGGTGGGTATGGAACTGTCGCCCCGGCTCCAGCCGGAGCATGTGGCGGCGTCCCTTCGGGTCGGTGAGCTGCACGAGGTCGCCGGGCCGGAAGAGCCGTCCCGACGGCGCGTGTTCTCCCGCCTCCTCGTCGGCGCCGGTCACTGCACGCCGGTCACGAACCGGTAGGCGCGGCAGGCGTGCCCGCGACGTTGAGCCGGGCTGCCACGTCGACCGCGGCGAGCACGCCGACGACCCGGCCCTGCTGGTCGACTGCCACGTACTCGCTCGCGGGGTGGGCACGAAGGTGACGGATCAGGTCCTCGCCGGCCGTGTCCACGGAGATCAGCAGCCCCGGCTCGACACGTCGGCACACGGAGGCAAGCGAGACCCACGGGCGCCGGCCCTCGGGTACGGCGTCGGCGGCGGCGCCCACCATGACCGACTGCGGCCGTCCGGACGTGTCCGCGACGACGATGCCCAGCGCGCGGATCTCCTGCGCGCGCCGCATCGCCTCCGCAAGCGGGAGGCGCTCGTCGTCGATCACAAGGGTCCGCCGCACCAGGCCGGCTACGGTGACCTGCGGGACGCGCTCGCGCACCTGCACGACCCGCAGGTTCGAGTACGCCCCGACGACGATGAACGCAGCCACGAGCAGCAACCAGATGTCGAGTGTCCGAAGGTAGACGGCGCCGAACACCACCACGAGGCCCGCAACGACGAAGCCCGCGTACGCGGCGACGCGGACGCCCAGGGTCTTGTTGTTGCTGAGCTTCCAGACGAGCGCGGAAGTTACCCGGCCTCCGTCGAGAGGCAGACCGGGCAGCAGATTGAAGACGCCAAGAATGATGTTGAGCCGGGCGACGTCGAGGAGCAGAAGGGCGGCGACGCTGTAGCGGTCTTGCTGGAACTGCCAAGCGAACAGCGTGCCGCCACCCACGATGAGGTTGACCACAGGACCGGAGACCGCGACGACGAACTCCCGGCCGGGTGTGGGGGCCTCGGGTGAGTACTCGGTGAAGCCGGCAAAACCGTGAATCGTCACGGCGTGCACGCGCAACCGCATGCTGCGCGCAGTGAGGGCGTGCCCCAGCTCGTGGACGAGGATGGAGGCGAGGAACAGAATCGCCAGCGCCGCCCCCATCAGCCTGATCGCGCCCAGCGACAGGTCCGGACGGTGGTCGGCGTAGTGGCCGCTGTATGAGAAGCCGATGATCACCGCGAACAGCAGGGCGAAGGGCGAGAAGTAGACGGGCGCCCCACGGATGGACATCACGCGCAGGCCACGACCGGGAGACCAGTTGGCAGGCGTCATCCCATCGCCTGGCCCGCGGCCGGGCGTGGGCCCGGAACCTTGCCCGGAGCTGGGCCCGGCCGGGCCGTTCTGAGGCTGCACAACGCTCAATGGTACGAACACCGGGCACATTCGACGGCCGTGATCGCAGCCTGCCCGGGCAGGCGCGCTTCCCCGCAGCAGCCGACCGACCCCGATCAGGACACCGCGGGGGCGTCAGCCGCTCGGCGCCCCGGAATTGTCGGATGGTCCGCCTAGTGTCGCCGCCATGAGCTCCCCGGCCCCTCCCGTCGACGTTCCGGCACCCGTGCGAGGTTCCCTGTCCCCGTCCCGCGCGAGCGACTTCATGACCTGCCCGTTGCGGTACCGCTTCCGCGTCATAGACCGGCTGCCGGAGGCCCCGAGCTCGACCGCCACCCGTGGGGTCGTCGTCCACGACGTGCTCGAGCGCATCTTCGAGCTCGCCCCGGGCCGACGCACGGTTGGGGAAGCCATGGCACTTCTCGAGCCGGCATGGGAACGGGTTTCGGTCGGCGACCCGGCCATCGCCGCTCTGCTCGACGGCGACGAGGAACGGGATGCCTGGTTTGCCTCCGCACGAGACCTCATCGAGTCCTACTTCCGGCTGGAGGACCCGTCGCGACTGCAGCCAGCGGCGCGCGAGTTGCTCCTCGAACACGACTTGGACGGCGGCCCGGTGCTTCGCGGCATCCTCGACCGGCTCGACGAGGCTCCCACCGGCGACCTTCGGGTCGTCGACTACAAGACCGGGAGGTCCCCGGCGCTCGAGTTCGAGCGTGCCGCCTTGTTCCAGTTGAAGTTCTACGCGCTCCTGCTCTGGCGCACCCGTGGTCGAATCCCCCGCGAGCTGCGCTTCTATTACCTCGGTGACGGGATAACGATGGTCTATCGCCCCGAGGAGCACGAGCTGCGCGGCTTCGAGCGCACCATCCGCGCGCTGTGGGCCGCGATTGAGCGTGCGACGACGAGCGGGTCTTGGCAGGCCCGCAGAAGCCGGCTGTGCGAGTGGTGCGACCACCAGGCGCTCTGTCCGGCGTGGGGGGGCACGCCCCCACCGCTGCCTGCTCCGCGGCGACAGGGCGACGAGCAGGAGGCGTTGGACCAGTCACAACGGGCGTTGCCGGCCCAGGAGGCCTTGCCCAGCCGGGCCCCGAAGCCCGGCAAGAAGACGGCACCCGCTCAGATTGGCTAGCGTCGGGATGTGACATGAGTTTCCGTGCCGACCTGACCCGTGCGAAGAACAGGAGCTCCCGTGGCCTCCCCGGTCCCCGAGTCATCCCCTGCCGGGCCGGCTGAAACGCCGGCAGGCGGTCCCTCCCAGCCCGCCGCGCGGGCGGTTGAGCTGACGAAGGTCTATGGCAGCGGTCCAACGGCTGTCACGGCATTGCGCTCGGTGTCGATCGATTTCGCTCCCGGCCGATTCACCGGGATCATGGGTCCTTCGGGGTCCGGCAAGTCCACACTCATGCACTGCATGGCCGGGCTCGACTCCGTGACCTCCGGTCAGGTCTTCATCGGCGGAACAGAGCTCAGCCGGCTCGACGAACGGCACCTGACGCTGCTGCGCCGTGACAAGATCGGTTTCGTCTTCCAGCAGTACAACCTGCTCCCGACCCTGACGGCCGGCGAGAACATCACCCTCCCGCTCGACATCGCCGGGCGGAAGCCCGATCCGGAATGGGTGCGGGCGGTCGTGTCCGCGGTCGGCCTCGCCGACCGCCTGCACCACCGGCCCGCCGAGCTGTCCGGCGGAGAGCAGCAGCGTGTTGCCTGCGCCCGTGCCCTGGTCGCCCGGCCATCGATCATCTTCGCGGACGAGCCGACGGGGAACCTGGATTCGCGGTCCAGCGCCGAGGTGCTCGGTTTCCTGCGGCGCTCGGTCGA
>JADGOW010000098.1 GCA_017882765.1 Frankiaceae bacterium | reverse complement strand
CGACCGGCACGGCGGGTTCGACTTCGCCCGCCGGTGCGCGTCGGGCCTGGCCGCCGCGGCGCGCGACGAGTTGGGGCGCGAACTGGCGGGCGTCCCGCATACACCGCAGGCTGCGCTGCTCAGCGATCTGGTCGGCCACCTCGAGGCGCGCGCGGCCTCGGCCGACGTGGCTGCGGTCGCGGCGGCGTCGGCCGCTGCTCGGTGAGCTCCGCGACGCCATCGCGCACCGCGGCCTGCACGCGGACAGCGGTGAGCAGCTGACACCGCTGCTGCGCGACCCGCCCAGCGTGGTTCCCGCCGCCTACCTGCTGTTCCGGCCCTCCGCGCAAGACCCGAGCCACCGCGGGTTGCGCCATCCGACACACTGCCCCCATGACAAAGCGACGTGTGACTGTGGTGGGTACCGCTCGCATCAGCCTGCCCACGGACGCCGTGTCGGTGAACGTAGGCGTCGAGGTCTACGAGGCGACGCCCGCGTCGGCCCTGACCGGTGTGGCGGCCGGGTTGGGCCGGATGACGGGGGTTCTCCGTGCCGGCGGCGTTGCTGACCAGGCAATCATGACTACCGAGGTGGTCGTGCGGCCCCATTGGGACCACGGCCTGCCCCCTGAGCCGTACACCCGGTTGTGGGGGTCCGGTGGGTTGATCGTCTGGCTGACGATCGAGCAGGCCCAGGGTGGTGTGCTCCACGACCTGCTGGACAGCCCCGAGGCACGGCTGCACTCCCTGGTCCTGGGCGCTCTCGACCGCGGCCAGGCGTACGAACGCGTGTTGGGGCAGGCGTTCACGGACGCCCATGCCAAAGCGGCACGTCTGGCCGAGTTGAGCGGGGCACGGCTCGGGGCTGTCCAGGAGGTGACGGAGAACGCCGCCGCCGCACGCGCCGGTCACTACGCGATGGCGGCCTCGTCGGAACCGGCGCCCTTGCCTGGTGGGGCGCGCATCGAAGGTGGGCGGCATGAGCTGACAACGAGTGTCACGGTCACGTGGCTGCTTGAGGACGCCTGACTCGCCGGCACGGGCAACCAGAGCAACAACAATTCTTCTCGAACGCTGCCCTCGCGACTGTCAGCGCTTGCATCTTCATGCGGGTTATCGCATAACATGCACCCGTGGGTGCAACTGCTGCGGTGGTGGGTGCGAGCGGCTACGCGGGGGGAGAACTCCTGCGGATCTTACTCGACCATCCCGCCTTCGAGATTTCTGCCGTGGTCGCCAGCGAGTCATCGGCTGGCCGGTTGCTGGGGGATGTCCACCCTCAGCTGCCTGCGCTGGCGGATCACAGGCTGGCCGGCCCCGGGGCCGTCGCCGACCTCGCTGTCGATATCGCCTTTCTGTCACTGCCGCACGGTGAGTCAGCGACGCTCGCGCGAGCGCTCCCAGAGGAGGTGCGTGTGGTCGACCTCGGCGCTGACCACCGCCTGCGCGACCCGCAGGACTGGCAACGGGCCTACGGCGGCACGCACGCCGGCACGTGGCCTTACGGCTTGCCGGAGTTGCCGGGCGCACGGGCCGAGATCGCGCACTCGACCCGCGTTGCGGCGCCGGGCTGCTACCCGACGGCGACGATCCTGGCGCTGCGCCCGTTGTTGGATGCCGGCCTCGTGGAGCCGGTCGACCTCGTGGTCGTCGCGGCCAGCGGCACGTCCGGCGCCGGCCGGTCGGCCAAGCTCGGCCTCCTCGGCAGCGAAGTGATGGGGGATCTGACCGCGTACAAGGTCGCCACTCACCAGCACGTGCCCGAGATGCTGCAGGCGCTGGGGCACGGCTGCACGCTGTCGTTCACGCCGGTCCTCGCGCCGATGCCCCGCGGCATCCTCGCCACGGCGACGGCGCGCCTTCGGCCGGGCGTCGGCACCGATGATCTATACGACGCCCTGCAGGCCGCGTACGCCGGCGAGCCGTTCATGCATGTTCGGCCACCCGGGCGCTGGCCTCACACGGCGGCGGTGAGCGGCTCGAACGGCTGCCAGCTTCAAGTGGCCGCTGATCGCGCCGCGGGCCGGGCCGTCGTCGTGGCGGCTATCGACAACCTCGGTAAGGGCGCGGCAGGCCAGGCGTTGCAGTGCGCCAACCTGATGCTCGGGCTGCCGGAGAGCGCTGGCCTCACCGCGAACGGGGTCGCGCCATGACCGTGACAACCCCCGGGGGGTTCAGGGCCGCCGGCGTGGCGGCGGGGCTCAAGTCGAGTGGGGCACCGGATCTGGCGCTCGTCGTCAACGACGGCCCGCTGGATACCGTCGCCGGGGTCTTCACCACCAACCGCTTCCCAGCCGCTCCCGTCCTGTGGTCGCGGCAGGTGGTCAGCGACGGGAGGCTGCGGGCGGTGGTGCTCAACGCGGGCGGGGCGAATGCGTGCACCGGGCCGCCGGGGTTCGCCGACACCCACGCGACCGCGGAGCACGCCGCCCGGTTGCTCGACGTGGGTGCAGGAGACGTCGCTGTGTGCTCCACCGGACTGATCGGCGTCCGGTTGTCCCTCGATCCGCTGCTTGCGGGCGTGGACAAGGCGGTCGCCGACCTTTCGCCGTCCGGCGGCCCCGCTGCAGCGGATGCCATCCGGACCACTGACACCGTGCCCAAGCAGGCCGGCCGCTCCGGGCGCGGGGTCACCGTCGGTGGCATGGCCAAGGGCGCCGGGATGCTGGCGCCCAGCCTGGCGACCATGCTCGCGGTGGTCACCACCGACGCCGTGGTGGACGCGGCTGACGCCGACACCGTCCTACGGGACGCTGTGCGGACAACGTTCGAGCGGGTTGATTCGGATGGATGCCTGTCCACGAACGACACCGTGCTGATGCTCGCCAGCGGAGCCAGCGGGGTCCGGCCTTCGCCGGCAGAGTTGGCCGTCCTGGTCAGCGGGGTGTGCGCCGACCTGTCCGCGCAGCTGATCGAAGACGCCGAGGGGGCGACCAAGATCGTGGCCATCGAGGTCTCGGGGGCGGCCGAGGAGGGTGAAGCGGTCGAGGTGGCGCGGGCCGTGGCCCGCAGCAACCTGCTCAAGTGTGCGCTGTTCGGCAATGACGCGAACTGGGGCAGGGTGCTTGCCGCGGTGGGCACCACGTCGGCGAGGTTCGAGCCGGACGAGGTGGACGTGACCATGAACGGGGTCACCGTCTGCCGTGGTGGCACTGTCGGCGATGATCGAGCCCTCGTCGACTTGTCCGGGCGCAGGGTTCACCTTCTCGTGGACCTGCACGCCGGGGGAGCGAGCGCCACAGTCTGGACGAACGACCTCTCCCATGACTACGTCCACGAGAACTCGGCGTACTCGACGTGAGCACGGATATGCGCCCGGACGCCGCGCCCAGCTCATCGCCAGCAGGTTCAGTGACGGCCAACCCGGAACCCGGCACGCCGGCGGCCAGCCGCGGCCACGCCGCCCTGCCCAAGGCCCAGGTGCTCGTGGAGGCGCTGCCGTGGCTGGCGCGCTTCAGTGGGAAGACCGTCGTGGTCAAGTACGGCGGCCACGCCATGTCGGAGCTGTCCCTGCGTGACTCGTTCGCCGAGGACATCGTGTTCCTTCGCTACGCCGGCATCCGGGTCGTCGTCGTGCACGGCGGGGGCCCACAGATCACGTCGTTGCTCGACCGGCTCGGAGTGGAAACGGTGTTCGCCGGCGGGCTACGGGTCACCACTCCCGAAACGATGGATGTCGTGCGGATGGTGCTCGTCGGCCAGGTCAACCGCGATGTCGTGGGGCTCATCAACGCGCACGGGCCCTTCGCCGTCGGCATGTCCGGAGAAGACGCGCACCTGCTCACGGCTGCGCGCCGTGCGGCGTTCGTCGACGGCGAGCCCGTCGATGTCGGGCTCGTCGGTGACGTTGTCGCGGTGCGAACCGACACGGTTGTGTCCCTGGTCGACGGTGGGCACGTTCCCGTGATCGCCAGCGTCGCGCGCGGAGCGGACGGCGGCGTCTTCAATGTCAATGCGGATACCGCAGCGGCCGCCCTTGCCGTCGGGCTGGGGGCCTCCAAGCTGGTCGTCCTCACCGACGTCGAGGGTCTCTACGCCGACTGGCCGGAAAGCGACGAACTGATCAGTCAGCTGACGGCGGAGGAGCTGGAGACGATGCTCCCGACGCTGGCCGAGGGCATGGTGGCGAAGATGGAGGCGTGCCTTCGGGCGGTGCGCGGGGGAGTGCCGCAGGCTCACGTACTCGACGGGAGGGTTCCCCACGCCATGCTGCTCGAGGTCTTCACCGATGCCGGTGTGGGCACGATGGTGACGCCATGACCGGGCCGTCGGGTGCGTCCCGCGACCCCGCCACCCGCGACCCCGCCACCCGCGACCCCGCCAGCTGGCTCGACAGGCGCGACGCCGTCGTGATGCCGACCTACGCGCGGCCGGTACTGACCTTGTTACGTGGCTCCGGATGCGCCGTGTGGGATTCGGAGGGACGCGAGTACCTGGACCTGATCGGTGGGATCGCGGTCAGCGCGCTCGGGCATGGGCATCCGCGGGTTGCTCGGGCGGTCGCCCGCCAGCTCACGACGCTCGCCCATACCTCGAATCTGTTCGGAAACGTTCCCTCGGTGTTGCTTGCCGAACGGTTGGTCAAGATCCTCGATCTGCCGCCGGGGACCGACGCGCGCGTCTTCTTCTGCAACTCCGGGGCAGAGGCGAACGAGGCCGCCATCAAGATCGCGTTCAGAACCGGGCGCCGGGCGATGGTCTCGGCTGAGGGCTCCTTCCACGGCCGCACGCTCGGTGCGCTGTCGATCACCGGGCAACCGGCCAAGCGGGCACCGTTCGAGCCCCTGCTGGGCCCGGTCACGTTCGTCCCGTACGGCGACCTTGCGTCGCTGCGGGAGGCCGTGTCCGAGCAGACCGCAGCGGTGTTCCTCGAGCCGATCCAGGGTGAGGGCGGTCTCGTGACGCCACCCCCCGGGTACCTGGCCGAGGCCCGGGTGATCTGCGATCGGACCGGGGCGCTGCTCGTGGTCGACGAGGTGCAGAGCGGCATCGCCCGGTCGGGTTCGTGGTTCGCCAGTCGCGGGGAGGCGGTCTTGCCCGACGTGGTGACCCTCGCGAAGGGGCTGGCGGGTGGCCTGCCCATCGGGGCGGCGATCGGGATCGGGCGGGCCGCGACGCTGTTGCGGCCAGGCGATCACGCCACCACGTTCGGTGGGAACCCGGTTGCCTGCGCTGCCGCGCTGGCGGTCCTCGACGAGATCGAGGAGAACGACCTCCTGGCACACGTGCGGTCCATGGGCGCGCACCTGGCCGACCGGCTTCGCGCGCTGCAGGACCCGCTGCTGGCCGCTGTCCGCGGCCGCGGGCTGTGGCTCGGTCTGGTGCTCATCCAGCCGATTGCGGCGCAGTTCGAAGCGGCCGCCCGTGAGGCCGGGTTTCTCGTCAACGCCGTCGCGCCCGCTGTGGTGCGACTGGCGCCGCCGCTGGTCGTCACCGACGCCGAGCTCGGCCGGTTCGTGGAACGGTTTCCCGAGATCGCACGAGCGGCGGAACGGGCAGCGTGACCGCCATGGGCCAGTCGGCCTCCAAAGCGAGTGACCCCGTCCGCAGGCAGCGGCACCGGGCGGCTCGCGCCGGCGGGCCCGCCAAGCCGTTGACGAAGGCAGCCCGGCAGACCCGCATCGCCGAGATTGTGGCCTCGCGCCCCGTCCGGTCCCAGGCGGAGCTGGCCCAGCTGCTGGCCGGTGAGGGCATAGCCGTGACGCAGGGGACGCTGTCGCGGGACCTCGACGAACTGGGCGTCCGCAAGGCCAGACTTGGCAGCGGGGAGGTGTGTTACTCCGGTGAGGGCCTGATGCCTGCCGCCGAACGAAGCCGGGGGGAGGTCGGCGACCCGGGCGGTGCGCGCGTCGGCCGGCTCGGCCGACTCTGCGAGGAACTGCTGGTGTCCGCCGAAGCGTGTGGGCACATGGTGGTGGTGCGCACCCCTCCGGGCGGCGCCCATTTCCTGGGGTCGGCCCTCGATCGGTCCGAACTTGCCGGTGTTGCCGGGACGGTGGCCGGTGACGACACGATCCTGGTGGTCTGCCGTGAGGCGCCGGGCCGGCCCGGGCACCACGTCGCTGCCGAGGTGGCGACGGTGCTACTTCGGCTCGCCGAGGGTCGGGGATGATCTTCAGTACTGGATAAGGAGAGACGTGAACCCTTCTTCGCCCCGGGCCGACCGGGTCGTCCTGGCCTATTCGGGTGGGCTCGACACCTCGGTGGCCATCGGCTGGATCACCGCTGAAACAGGCGCCGAGGTCGTCGCCCTTGCCGTCGACGTCGGGCAGGGCGGAGAAGACATGGACGTGATCCGCCGGCGCGCGCTTGATTGCGGTGCTGTCGAATCCGTCGTCGTCGACGCCCGCCACGAATTCGCCCGCGACTATGTCGCCCCGGCCCTGCAAGCCAACGGCCTGTACATGGACAGGTACCCGCTTGTGTCCTCGCTGTCCCGGCCGCTCATCGCTCGCCATCTCGTGGAGGCGGCCCGCCTGCACGGCGCTGCCGCAGTGGCGCACGGGTGCACCGGCAAGGGCAACGACCAGGTGCGGTTCGAGGTGAGCGTCATGGCGCTCGCCCCGGAGCTGAGGGTGATGGCACCCGTTCGGGACTCGGCCATGACCCGGGACAAGGCGATCGCGTTCGCTGAGGAGCGCGGGATGCCCATCGACGTGTCCCGCCGTTCCCCGTATTCGATCGACCAGAACCTCTGGGGGCGTACCGCCGAGTGCGGGGTGCTCGAGGACCCCTGGGAGCAGCCCCCGGAGGACGTCTTCGTATACACGGCTGACCCGACGGCGAGCACAGCCCCGGACGAGGTCGTCGTCACCTTCGTCGACGGGGTGCCTACCGCGCTCGACGGCCGGGACCTGCCCCTCGTAGAGATCATCGACGAGCTCAACGCCCGCGGCGGCGCGCACGGCGTGGGACGCATCGATCTCATCGAGGACCGGCTCGTCGGTATCAAGAGCCGCGAGATCTACGAATGCCCGGCAGCGGTGACGTTGCTGACCGCGCACCGGGACCTCGAGGACCTGACGTTGGAGCGCGACATCGCGCGGTACAAGCGGGGCGTCGACCAGCGCTGGAGCGAGCTCGTCTACGACGGGCTCTGGTTCTCCGCGCTCAAGCGGGCGCTGGATAGCTTCCTCGTCACCGCCAGCGAGCACGTCTCGGGTGACGTTCGGCTGCGGCTGTCGGGAGGCACTGCCCAGGTTGTGGGACGCAGGAGTGCGGCGAGCCTGTACGACTTCGCACTTGCGACCTACGACACCGGGGACAGTTTCGACCAGGGCGACGCGAAGGGCTTCATCGACCTGTGGGGCCTGCCCACGAAGGTGTGGGCGGCCCGTGCACACCGGCTGGCGGGGTGAGATGGCCGACGGCGAGACATCGGCCCCGACCCGCTTGTGGGGGGGCCGATTTACGGCCAGCCCTGCAGAGGCGCTCGCGGCCCTGTCCGTAAGCGTCCAGTTCGACTGGCGACTTGCCGAATACGACCTGCGTGCCTCGAAGGCGCACGCGCGGGTGCTGCACGGGGCCGGGCTGCTGGACGAGCGGGAGCTGGCCCTCATGCTCGGGGCGCTCGACGAGCTCGCCGCGGCGGTGCGCACGGGGGCGTTTCGGCCGCAGATCGACGACGAGGACGTGCACACGGCGCTCGAGCGCGGGCTGCTGGAACGGCTGGGAGCCCTGGGAGGCAAGCTGCGGGCGGGGCGTAGCCGCAACGACCAGGTCGCGACCGACCTGCGGCTGTACCTGCGCGACCACGTGCGTTTCCTGGCCGGGCAGCTGCTCGACCTGTGCCAGGCGTTGACCGCGGTCGCGGGAGAGCACGCCGACCTTCCCGCACCGGGTATGACCCACCTCCAGCATGCCCAGCCGGTGACCTTCGGACACCATCTGCTCGCCCACGTCCACGCCTTGTTGCGCGACGTCGACCGGTGCCGTGACTGGGATCGTCGCGCGGCCGTCTGCCCGTTGGGGGCCGGCGCCCTCGCGGGGTCTTCCCTACCGCTCGATCCCCACACGGTCGCTGCCGAGCTCGGGTTCGACGCACCGGCGGCGAATTCCATCGATGCCGTGAGCGACCGCGACTTCGCTGTGGAGTTTCTTTTCGTCGCCGCCCTGGTCGGCGTGCACCTGTCGCGCGTTGGCGAGGAACTGGTGCTGTGGACCACCAGTGAGTTCGGCTGGGCCGAGCTCGACGACGCTTTCGCGACGGGCAGCTCGATCATGCCCCAGAAGAAGAACCCCGACGTCGCGGAGCTGGCCCGGGGCAAGAGTGGCCGGATCATCGGCCACCTCGCCGGGCTGCTTGCCACCCTGAAGGGCCTTCCCCTGGCGTATGACCGCGACCTCCAGGAGGACAAGGAGCCGGTATTCGACGCAGTGGACACCTTGCGGCTCGTGCTTCCGGCGCTGCGGGGCGCGGTCGAGACCATGCATGTCCACACGGAGCGGATCGAGGCGGCGGCGCCGCGGGGGTTCTCGCTGGCCACGGACGCCGCTGAGTACCTCGTCCGGCAAGGCGTCCCCTTCCGGGAGGCCCATGAGGCGGTGGGGCGCCTCGTAGCGCTGTGCGACCGGCAGGAGAGCAGCCTGGGCGACGTCAGTGATGAGCAGATGCTGTCGATCAGCCCGGTGCTCACCCCGGACGTGCGGGCAGTCCTCACGGTCAGCGGCGCGCTCGCGGCGCGGTCCCAGTACGGCGGCACCGCCCCGGCGCAGGTGCTGGCGCAGCTGCTGGACGTACAACGAGACATCGAGTCGGGAAGGGCATGGGTCACCGCGTGGGCGTCGTCCTGACGCCCGTCCCCCGCCAGTTCTACGACCGTGCGGTGCTCGACGTTGCCCGAGATCTGCTGGGGGCGGTGCTGGAGTCGTCGCAGGGTGGCGAACTGGTGCGGATCAGGCTGACCGAGGTGGAGGCCTACGGCGGCATGGCCGACCCCGCATCCCATGCCTTCCGGGGCCCGTCCCCCCGCAACCGGACCATGTTCGGGCCGCCCGGGCACGCCTACGTGTACTTCACCTACGGCATGCACTTCTGCATGAACCTTGTCACCGGCGCACCTGGGACGGCCGCGGCGGTCCTGCTTCGAGCGGGGACCGTCGTCGACGGCGTGGAGGTCGTCGCGCGACGGCGTCCCGGCATCCGCCCGCGGGACTTTGCTCGAGGCCCGGCACGGCTGACGCGGGCGCTTGGTGTCGACCTGACCGCCGACGGCGCCGATGTGTGCGCCGCGGGCGGGTCGCTCAGGGTGTTGCCCAGCGTCCCGGTCGCCGAAGGCGCCGTCCGCAGTGGGCCCCGGGTCGGCGTCACGGTGGCCACGGACGTCCCGTGGCGGTTCTGGGTGGCCGACGATGACAGCGTCAGCCCCTACCGCGCCGGCGGGTCGCGGCGCAGACGAGGATCGACGCGTGTCTGACGAGACCGCCCACCAGCTGCATCCCGACGACGAGCGGGCCCTGGAGGTTCTCACCTCGGGTACCACCGACGTGCTGCCGCAGGGCGGCCTAGCCTCCCGGCTGGCATCCGCGCGCCGAGAGGGTCGGCCGCTGCGCGTGAAGCTGGGCATCGACCCCAGCGGCAGCGATCTCACGCTGGGCCACGCGGTCGTGTTGAGGAAGCTGCGCCAATTCCAGGACACCGGGCACCTCGCCGTTCTCATCGTCGGGGACTTCACCGGCATGGTGGGGGATCCCTCCGACAAGAACGCGCTGCGGCAGTCGCTGACGGCCGCGCAGACAGCGCAGAACTCGGCCACCTACGTGGAACAGGCGCTGCGGGTCCTGCGCCGGGACCGCACCGAGCTGCGCCGCAACTCGGAGTGGCTCGGGGAGATGACCATGACCGACGTCGTTCGCGAGGCGCGCCATCTGACCGTGGCACAGTTGCTGGAACGCGAGGACTTCGCCCGCCGATTCGCCGCACGCCAGCCGATCTCCCTCGTCGAATTCCTGTACCCGCTCCTGCAGGGGCTCGACTCGGTGGCGGTGCGCGCCGACGTCGAGCTGGGCGGCACCGACCAGACCTACAACCTGCTCGTGGGCCGCGAGCTGCAGCGGGCGCACGGCCAGCCGCAGCAGGTCGTGGTGACCGTCCCGCTGCTGGAGGGGCTCGACGGGCGGGCGAAGATGAGCAAGAGCCTGGGCAACTACGTTGCCATCGCGGAGCCGCCCGACCAGCAGTTCGGCAAGCTCATGTCCCTTCGGGACGACCGGCTCGTCGGGCGCTACCTCCGGCTGTGCACAGATCTGCCGCCAGGTGAGATCGCGCTCCTGGAGGCGCAGGCCGAAGGCGGCGGAGCCGAAGCGGCAGCCGCCAAGCGCCGCATGGCTCGTGAAGTGGTCGCCCTCTATCACGGTCAGGACGAGGCGCTGGCCGCCGAGGAGCGCTTCACGACGGTGTTCCGGGAGCACCGGCTGCCCTCGCAGGTTCCTGATGCGCCTCTCGTCGCCGGGGACCCGGTGCACCTGCCAAAGGCTCTGGTCGCCGCCGGGTTGGCCGCGTCCACCTCGGACGCACGCCGCCTGCTGCGTGGCGGCGCGGTTCGGGTGGACAACCGGGCCCTTCCTCCCGAAACCCTCGACGTGGCGCGGGCCGACCTCGTGGGGCGGGTTGTGGCCGCAGGGCGCAAGAGGATGGCGCGCCTGGTCGAACCCGGCGACGCGGGAGCGCCAGACGCCCCGGCCGCAAGGACCGCGCGCTGAGACCCCGCGCTGAGGACCCCGCGGTGAGACGCGGCAAACCGACACGATTCGGCCAGGTCAAGCCGGATGTCGGGACTCGCCTTGACTGCCGCTGCGCCCCTCACCTAGAGTTAGGAACGCCGCGCTACGGCGGAGCGTCGTTCAGCGGCCACATTCAGCAGGGGAGCAAGCTTCGTAGACCGACGGTGTTTGGTTGACACGGCGTCCCTTGTCGAGTAACGTTACCGAGGTTGCCCCGCGACAGGCCGGAAGGCCTTAACGGTGCGCGTCCGCTCCTTGAGAACTCAACAGCGTGCCAAAAAGTCAGTGCCAAAAACCCCGTGCACGGGATGCGGCGCAGTTTTTCTGCCTGCAGTCCGTGTCGGAATTCCTTTGGCAAAGTGAGATATCGAGCTCACAATTGCCAGGTTCGCTCCCGGTGCGCCGGGGGCATCTCCTTATGTCATCCCTCCGCCCCTCGGGGCGGTTGCGATAATAGGCATCAATGGAGAGTTTGATCCTGGCTCAGGACGAACGCTGGCGGCGTGCTTAACACATGCAAGTCGAGCGGGGGCTTCGGCCCCAGCGGCGAACGGGTGAGTAACACGTGGGCAACCTGCCCCGAGCACTGGGATAACCCCGGGAAACCGGGGCTAATACCGGATACGACCGCGACAGGCATCTGTCACGGTGGAAAGGTTTTCTGGCTCGGGATGGGCCCGCGGCCTATCAGCTTGTTGGTGGGGTAACGGCCCACCAAGGCGACGACGGGTAGCCGGCCTGAGAGGGCGACCGGCCACACTGGGACTGAGACACGGCCCAGACTCCTACGGGAGGCAGCAGTGGGGAATATT
>JADGOW010000097.1 GCA_017882765.1 Frankiaceae bacterium | reverse complement strand
GGCCGCCCGGCGCGGGCCCCCCGACCGCAAGTTGCGATCTTCCCAGGGAAGATCGCCATATTCGGTACACCAAACCCCGACATCTTCGTATATGTCTGGCGCTGAAACCGGCGTGTCGCACCATCGACAGCGATCTTTCAATGGGAGATCGCCGGTTGTGGTGCGACACCCCTGCCGCACCCCTGCCGCATCTCTGGATGCCTCCCCGGGGGACGCCTTACCCGCACGGCGACCAGCCGGATAGAGTTCGGTCCTCTGCTGGTAAGGCTGTGAGGAGGCCCCGTGGCGCTCGACGACAGTGACATGAAGACCACTTGGCGCGCGTCCGGCTCGGCGGCGGCCGCCGCAGTCGGCATCGCCGCCGACACCGACGGCACCGACAGCTCCGACAGCGACGGGACGGACAGCGGCGGCGGCGACGCTGACGGCCGCGACTGACGACGTGCCTGCCGGCGTCCGGGCGACTGGCCTGGGCGCCGGAGGTTCCAAACCAGGCGCTCGGGACGCCGACCGGCCCGGAGGCTCCGCACCGACCGGCCGCCACCCTGGCCGAGCAAGCGGCCCGGCACCAGCCGGCCGCGGAGTTCAGCCAGCTGACCCGGCTGGTTCTCAACCAGCCGGCCCGCTGGCCCGCCTCGTCGCCTGCCCACAGGAATTCCTGCGCTCCTGGCCGGCCCAGCCTCTGCTCTGGCACACCGGCCAGACGTTTGCCGACCTGCTCGACCCCGGCGCCGCCGACGTCCTGATCGAAGAGCGCAGCCTGCGCCTGCCGGCCTTCCGGGTGATCCGCGACGGATCGACACTGCCGAGCACCAGCTACACCCAGACCGCCCGCATGGGCCAGGCCCCGGTCGCGGATCTCGCCCATCCCGGCAGGGTTGGCGAGCTCGTCGCCGCAGGGGCGACTCTGGTCCTGCAGGGCTTGCACCGCACGTGGGAGCCGCTGGTGCGGTTCTGCCGCGCGCTGGCCGGCGAACTCGGCCACCCCGTCCAGGCCAATGCCTACCTGACGCCCAGGCAGTCGCAGGGCTTCGAGTTCCACTACGACACCCACGACGTCTTCATCCTGCAGGTCACCGGGCGCAAGGCGTGGGTGGTGCACGAGCCTGTGTTCCCGCTGCCCCTGCAGGACCAGCCCTGGCCCGCACGCCCCGAGTCCGCGACCCAGTCATTGCCGCCTGCGGGAGAGCCGTACCTGGACGTCGTCCTGGAGCCGGGCGACTGCCTCTGGCTGCCTCGCGGGTGGGTGCACGCAGCCCGCACCGAGGGCGACCTCTCCTTGCACGTGACGCTCGGCGTCCTGACCCGCACACGGCACTGGCTGCTGCGCGAGATCGTCGACCAGCTGGCCGAGGAAGAGGACTTTCGGGTGTCGCTTCCCCCCGGTTTCGCTCGGACCAGCTCCGGCGTTGCAGACATGGTGCGCGAGGTCGCGGGCCTGCTCAGCGCGTGGGCCGCAGAGGCCGACGTCGACGCGATGGCAACCACAGTCCGGCACCGCCACCTGGAGCAGATGCCGGCGCCTCTGCGCCGGCCGGTCGGCAGCGCCCTGAGCGCAGCGGGCATCGTGGACGGGACGTGGCTGCGCGTGCGTTCCGACGCCGTCCACGACATCCGGCGCGACGATTCGGGTCTGGTCCTGCATCTCGGCGACCGGGAACTGCGCCTGCCGGGATGGCTGCAGCCTGCCCTCAGCTCGATCCTGGACCGCGAGCGCTTGCGGCCCGCCGACCTCGACGAGGGGTTGGACGCGCACGACCGGCTCGTCCTGACCCGGCGGCTGTGCCGGGAAGGGCTCCTCGAGGTCGAGTGACCCATTCTCCCATTCGCTGCTCGGATGCTGCTCGGGCCCGCGGTGAGAGCCTCGCGGCCACGGCCAGCCGGGTGGACCGGTGGCTGCTGGTGGACTACGCCGGTCCGTGGGGCCCGAAGATCCCCGGCGACAGCCGGATGGCGCGCAGGACGGCCGCGCACCTCAGTTACCTCGCGAACCTGCTGGTGGCCCGTCTGTTGTTCATCAGGCAGGCATTCGGTCGCGGCGAGGGCGCGGATCCGGCGCGTCCCTCGGCCGCGCGCCCGACCCGCGTGTGGTGGGTCGACTGTCGCCTGGGTGTCTCCCGGGTGCTCACTGTCGAGGCGCGCCTCGAGCTCGACGACATCCGGGATGTGGATCTGCTCGGTGCGCCGCTGTACGAGCGCCCGCTCGTGCTGGTGTGCACGCACGGACGCCACGACGCGTGCTGCGCCGTGCGCGGTCGCCGCGTCTTCACCACCCTTCGCGGCATGCCGGGGGTGGATGTCTGGGAGTCCAGCCATATCGGCGGCGATCGGTTCGCGGGCAATGCCGTCGTCCTGCCCTTGGGCGTGTACCTGGGCCGGCTCGACGACGCTGACCCGAGAGGCGTCATCACCGACCTGCTCGAAGGGCAGCTGCACCTGGCCAACTACCGCGGGCGTTGCACGCTGGGCAGGCTCGCCCAGTCAGCGGAGCACCATGTCCGGGTCACCCGCGGCCTGACCAGGCTCGCCGACGTCCAGGTCGTCGAGGCCCGTCCAATGGGGGACGGCAAGGCGACGGTGCGCCTCCGGGCAGCCGGCCACAGCGTGGCGGTGCACCTCGTCGTGCGCGAGGACCCTCCCGAAGCGCTGACCTGCTCGTCGGACCCGGCAGGCTTCCCGCGCTGGGAGGTGACCCGCGTCGTCGGCTGATGCGTCGCAGGCCTGGGTGCTTACGGGGTGACTGGTGTGCCCCCTCAGGGCCGCCACACCATCCGGTGATGGGGCAACCCCATGGCCCCGATGAAGCCGGGGCTGGTGATACGAAAGCCGCGCCGCTCGTAGAAGCCGAGCGCGCTGTCGCGGGCCGTTGCCCAGATGAGGTCCAGGCGTCCGGACGCCAGGCCCTGCGCGGCTTCGACAAGCGCGCTTCCCACGCCCTGACGCTGGTGGGTGGCCGCAACCGCCATCAGGGCGAGGCGGACGGCGGCCGCATCCGGGTCGTCGGGACACGGCTGCGCCGCGAGCGTCAGAGCGCCGACAATCTCGCCCTCCTCGTCCAGCACGGCCAGGTGCACGGTCGCCGGGTCGTCATCTTCGGCGATTCCCGCGGGGGGACGATCCCGACCTGCGCGCAGCACGGCCCGCCGAAGCTCGATCAGTTCCGCCGCGGCTGCCTCGCGCAGGCGCGCGCCGCGAAGGGGCCGATCGGCGATGGGGGGCGCCCACCGAAGGTCACGTCGCACCGTCACCGAAGCGCGTGAGTGCCGACCCCCGTCACAGGGGGAGTGGCACCTTGCTGTCCAGACCGCTGGAGACGGCGACGGTGGCCGTCAGCCCGGCGAGGTGAGCAAGCCGGACGAGCTCGGAATCACGGAACCGAGGCCCTCCCGGCCGGCCGATCAGGACGGCGAGGCTGGCGTCGCCGATGGGCGCCGCGATAAGTTCCATGCCCATTTCATTCCAGCGCGGCGGAGCCCAGTCGGCGGTCGTGGCCAGTCTGCGGGGCTCGCTCAGCGGCATCCAGGGCGTACGAAAGGACAGCTGGGGTGCCCCCGGCGAATGCGCGACGACGCGGCTGGAGGCATCCCAGGCTCCCTGTCCGAGCACGACCGCCCACCCGGCCCGGAACACTTCGGGTGCGTGTTCGGCCAGCACTTCGAGAGCGAGCTCGGGCTCGCCGGCCAGCGCGTCGACCAGTTCGAGGTCACGGTGGATGTCGCGGCCCGCCTGGTACGGGCGCAGCGCCTCGACGGTGACCCCTGGGACCCCGTAGGCCGCGGTGAGCAAGGTGTCGGCGAGCCCGCCCGCCGGCAACTCCACGACGATGTCGTCGACCGCGCCCCCTGGCCCTCGCTCGACGACGTCCAGGCTGACGATGTCAGCGCCGACGTTGCCTAGGGCGGTGGCAAGAGCACCTAGAGAGCCCGGCTTGTCGGGCAGCACCACCCGCAGCAGGTAGGACACGCTCTGAACCCTCCTCGGTCTGTCATTGACTGTGCGCGTCAAGCCGGTCTACTACGCTCCAGCCGCATCGTGACCGCGAGTTGTTTCGGCACGGTGTCGTCAGCGTGACTCCTCGGTGAGCTTTCCCAGCGCCGCGTTGTTCAGGCGTTCAGGCCGGTGGCTTCTCGTGTGCGAGCAGCTCCCACTAGCCTGCCAGATCTACCGGCTGAAACCCAAGTAGAAATCGCAACGTCACGGACAGTTCCCCCACAGCGACGGGGCGTGCCGGGCACCGCCGACCGCCGACCGAACCCCGATTGCTCGCGCCCAATCCAATGTTGCCCGTGACCAGGGGAACTTTCCCTCGCCGAGCAGGCACGCGTTATGCCGCCCGCCTCGCCGACAGGCACCACCGGGACGGCACCGTCGACGGCGTACATCCCATCCCCGGTGCAACTGGGCCCGGGCGGCACGGGCGAGGGGGGCAGCGCCCGCCCGAGTCGCGGCTCGTTTCGGAGCCGCCCTTCATTGAAGTTTCGCGACGGACGCGCGGTACCAGCAGCGTCAGCAGCCGCGGCTCTTTTCGGAGCCGCACTTCATCGGGTCCAGTGAACGGAGACCCCGGCCTCAAGCGGACGAGCCCGGTGCCGTTTTCCGAGACCTCCCTGCATTGAGGTCCGGTCGGCGGCACGGTGTCTGTGCCGGGAGCCGATCTGCATTGACTTGGCTCCCGCCGCATTCAGAGGATCGGAGAGACACGAGCGCGCGCTGCCCCTCACGGCCATCGGATGGCCGCCGCCACTTCCGCCCCAGTTACCCCCAGCAGCCGACTTCCCGAGACCTGGGTGTACCCCTTGCCTGACCATTGCCAGCACTCGACGCGCCGCCGTCGCGGGTCGGCGATCACGATTTCGTCGACTGCGTGCCCGCGGCATCGAAGCCGAACTTCTCGTCGGTCCTGTCGCGGAAGAGCACCTAAACGACGATCGCGACGGTCGGCACGAACACCCCTGTCGGCGTGGACCGGTGGTAGCCGCCGTCGGGCACCCGGAAGTCGCTCTCGGTGCCGAGGTTGAACAGAGCGCTGCTCACCAGGCCGCGGCTGCGTGCGTACGGCTCGATCACGAGGCCGCGGTACGCGTTAGGACAGCGCCCGCGCCGCCCGCCGGGCAAGCTCGGCCCGGTCGACCCCCGCGAGCGCAAGAGCGCGCGGCACTGTCCCCACCTTGGCGTCCAGCACCCCGAGCAGTAGGTGCATCGGTTCCAGGTGACTGTCGCGCCGGGTGACACAGATTCGCTGCGCGCGGCGGATGACGAGCTTCGACGATTCGCTCCACCGCGGCGTGCGGACGGGGTCGATGCTGGCCGGGGGAAGGTCGAAGTCGTCGACCGTGACCCCGGCAGCGCGCAGGCTTCCCGCGAACTCCAGTTGGATCGCTTCCTGGATGCGGCCGTGGTCGAGCCCCGCGGACGCCAGGATCTGCCGTGCCACGTTTCCCTCCCGGCCGGACAGAGCCAGCAGGACGTGCTCGGCCTCCAGCGTCGGTGAGCCTGCGGCCCGGGCCTCCGCCCGGGCATCCACGATCACCTCGCGCGAGGCCCGCGCAAACCTGTTAACCATCACGCCTCCGCAACTCGACGCCGGCGGCCATCAGGCGCCGGGCGTGTTTCTTGTGCACCGCCTGCCGCGTGACGCCGAGCGCCTCGGCGACCTGCGGCCACGACCACCCCGCGCGCATGGCGCGCTCGACCGATGCGTCTTCCAGCCGGTCAGCGAGCCGGCGCAGGCCGACCACGGCGGCAAGCCCATCGGCGGGATCGGTCGGGGTGGGGAGTGCTGTCCCATTCATGAAGCAACTCTGGTTGACAGCCAGGGCTTTGTCAAGTCAGGTTGACTACCAGATCACGCTCGCGATCCACTGGACGCTCGGCGAGTGCGACCTGATCTCGGTGGGGGAGTGGCCGGACGAGCAGACGGCGGTCGCCTTCGCGCTGGCAGTGGGGTGCCAGGGCAATGTCCGAACGACCAGGTTGCGGGCGTACACAGAGGACGAGATGACGGGGATCAGCGGCAAGCTCGGCTGAGGGCCGCCTCGCCGGGGATGGGCCGCGCCATCGGCCGGGAGGTTGATCGCAGAACGGGTGCGTGTGGGCGCGCTTGACATGCTGTCCCGGTCGAGCTCCCGCCACCGGACAAGGATCGCCGCCGTGCCCCTCCCACCCCGCATCATGATCGAAGCTGTGCTGGCTGCCCGCCGCTCCCTGATCGCCTTGGCGGGCCTGATGGTGCCCGCCCCCATCGCCGTCTTCGACGCCTCCATCGGGGGCGGCCGCTCGTTCGTGCTCGGGGCGGTCGCCGAACTCGGCGTTGCCGACCTGCTCGCCGAAGGCCCGGCGGACGCGGACACGCTGGCGAGCAGGCTGGGCGTGGACGCGGACGCCCTGCACCGGCTGCTGCGCGCCGCGGCCGTCATGCGGGTCGTCAGCCTGCGGCCCGACGGGCGCTTCCGGGAGACCCGGCTGACGAGGACGCTGCGCACCGACGCTGCGGTGTCGATGCGCCAGTGGTGCCGCTACTTCACGCTGCCTTCGACCGTGGCCGCCTGGCAAGACCTGGTCGGCAGCGTTCGTACCGGTCGCAGCGCGTTCCCCCGGGTGCACGGCCGCTCGGTCTGGGACTACTACGGCGACCACCCCGACGAGGGGCGCACCTTCGCCGAGGCCATGCGCGCCATGACCAGCATGGACGCGCCGGCCGTCGCCGCCGCCTATCCCTGGCCCGAGTCCGGAACCGTGTGTGACGTCGCCGGCGGTACCGGCATGATGCTGGCCGCCGTCCTCGCGCGGCGGAAGGGGCTGCGGGGCGTCCTTGTCGACGTCAAGGATGTGCTCGTCGAAGCCGGGCCCTTCCTCGACGGCCGTGGACTGACCGAGCGGGTCGAGCTCGTCGAGTGCGACATCTTCACCTCAGTGCCTGTCACGGCGGATGTCTACCTGCTCAAGAACGTTCTGCACGACTGGGACGACGAGGCGTGCCTGCGCATCCTGAAGACGGTGCGGTCGGCCATGCCGCTCGGCTCCCGCCTGATCGTCGTCGAGCAGCTTCAGGAGCGGAACACGCCTGACGACTTCGCCAGCCTCATCGACCTGCAGATGCTCACCCAGTGCGACGACGGCCGGGAGCGGTCGGCCGCCGAGCTGGCCGATCTGTTGCGGCAGGCCGGCCTGCGCCCGGAGGGGGTGCGGCGCAGCCCGGGGGTCATGGCGCTGGTGGACGCGGTGGCCTGATCGCTGTTCGCTGTTCGCGCTGGTTGCGCTGGTTGCGCTGGTTGCGCTGGTTGCGCTGCGGGCGTCGTACCGCAGTCAGCGATCTCCGGCGACGTGATTGGCATCCGCGGTACGCAACGCGCCGACATATCCAGATATGTCGGTCGGCGCGTCGGCGTGTCGTACCACGGGTGGCGATCTACCGGCGGGTGATCGCAGTCTGCGGTGCGGGCCGCGCGCCAACCGGGCGAGTCCCACCTGTCCGCCGCCCCGCCTGCCCGTGGACCCACCTGCCCCGCCGCCCCGCCTGTCCGCCGCCCCGCCTGTCCGTCGCCACCTAGACTGCGAATGTGACCATCACGCGGGACGAGGTGGCGCACCTGGCCCGGCTGGCCCGGCTCGCGCTCGACGAGACCGAGCTCGACCACCTCTCGGGCCAGCTCGACGTCATCCTGAATTCGGTCGCACGCGTACGCGAGGTGGCCGCGGCCGACATCCCGCCGACCTCACATGCCGTCCCGCTGACCAACGTCTTCCGTCCGGACGCGCTGCGTCCGAGTCTGGCCCGCGAGGAGGTCCTGGCGATGGCTCCTGCTGCCGAGGAGGGGCGGTTCCGGGTCCCGCGGATCCTGGACGAGGTATGAGGGAGCTGCTCCGCTTGCCCGCCACGGAGATCGCGGCGGCAGTCGCGAAGGGGGATCTCTCGGCGGTCGAGGTAACCCGCGTCCATCTGGACCGCATCGCCGGGGTCGACGGCGAGGTCGCCGCCTTCCTGCATGTCGACGCCGCCGGCGCCCTCGCCGCAGCCCGGAGCATCGACGAGCAGCGAACCAAGGGTGAGCCGCTCGGCCCGCTCGCTGGCGTCCCCATCGCGATCAAGGACGTCCTGACGACCCGAGGCGTGCCCACGACCTGCGGCAGCCGCATCCTCGACGGTTGGCGGCCACCGTATGACGCGACCGTCGTTCGCAAGGTGCGGGCGGCCGGCCTCATCCCGCTCGGCAAGGCGAACATGGACGAGTTCGCGATGGGCTCGTCCACGGAGAACTCGGCCTTCCGCCCCACCCGCAACCCGTGGGATCTGACCCGCATCCCCGGTGGCTCGTCGGGGGGCAGCGCGGCGGCGGTGGCGGCGTTCGAGGCGCCGCTGGCTCTGGGCACCGACACCGGCGGCTCCATCCGCCAGCCGGCGGCCGTCTGCGGGCTGGTGGGCGCGAAACCCACCTACGGCGGGGTGTCGCGCTACGGGCTGGTGGCCTTCTCTTCCAGCCTTGACCAGGCAGGCCCGCTCACCCGCACTGTGCTGGACGCGGCACTGCTGCACGAGGCCATCGCCGGGCACGATCCGCTCGACTCGACGAGCATCGACACCCCGGTGCCGTCACTGGCAGCCGAGGTCGGCCGCGACGTCGCCGGAATGCGCGTCGGCGTCGTCCGGGAGCTCTCGGGTGAGGGGTACCAGCCCGAGGTCGAAGAGCGCTTTCGGGAAGCCGTGGCTCTGCTCGGTGACCTCGACGCCGAGATCGTCGAAGTGAGCTGCCCGCATTTCGCGTACGCGCTGCCCGCCTACTACCTCATCGCGCCGTCGGAGGCGTCGAGCAACCTTGCCCGCTTCGACGGCATGCGCTACGGCCTGCGCGCCGGTGACGACGGCGTCGCAAGCGCCGAAGAGGTCATGAGCCGCACCCGCGCCGCCGGTTTCGGGGCCGAAGTCAAGCGACGGATCATGATCGGCACGTACGCCTTGTCCAGCGGTTACTACGAGGCCTATTACGGACAGGCGCAGAAGGTGCGCACGCTCATCGCGCGCGACTTCGACGCGGCGTATCAGCAGGTGGACGTGCTCGTCTCGCCCACGACGCCCACCACGGCCTTCCCGCTGGGGGAGCGCGTGGACGACCCGATGGCGATGTACCTGGCGGACCTGTGCACGATCCCTGCCAACCTGGCCGGGGTCCCGTCGATGTCGCTGCCGTGTGGGCTGGCCGACGGCCTCCCCGTCGGCTTTCAGATCATGGCGCCCGCGTTGGCGGACGACCGGATGTACCGGGTCGCGGGCGCGCTCGAAGCCGAACTCGACGCCCGCCGCGGCCATCCCCTGCTCGACGAGGTGCCAGCCCTGTGACCGTCCCTTTGTCCAAGCGCAGTGACGCGCAGCTGCTTGCCATCGTCTGGGTGCTCACCCTCGCCGTCCTCGGGATCGGTATCGCCGCCGGTGCCGTGGTGCTGCTGGTTTGGGGCGGCATCGGCCTGCTCGGCGTCGGGGCCGGAACCGTGATCTACGTGCGCGGGCGCCACCGGCCCCGGCCAGCCGGCGAGCATCCGGAGGGGCCCGCGTGACGCTGCTCGCCGACTTCACCGACGCCGTCGCACGCTACGAGGCGGTCATCGGCCTCGAGACGCACGTCGAGCTGGGGACGACGTCGAAGATGTTCTGCGGCTGCGCGACGGAGTTCGGGGCGCCGCCGAACACTCAGGTCTGCCCCACGTGCCTGGGCCTGCCCGGGTCCCTGCCCGTGATCAATGAGAACGCGATCCTGTTTGCCGTGCGGATCGGCCTCGCGCTCCACTCCTCGATCGCCGACTGGTGCCGGTTCGCGCGCAAGAACTACTTCTACCCGGACATGCCGAAGAACTTCCAGATCAGCCAGTACGACGAGCCGCTATGCGTCGGGGGGCACCTCGACGTCGAGGTCGACGGCCAGACCCACCGGGTCGGGATCACCCGGGTGCACCTGGAGGAAGACACCGGCAAGTCGCTGCACGTCGGCGGCGCGACGGGCCGCATCCACGGCGCGACGCACTCACTGGTCGACTACAACCGGGCCGGCATCCCGCTCGTCGAGATCGTTACCGAGCCCGAGATCCGCTCGCCGGAGGTGGCCCGGGCCTACGTCGTGGAGCTGCGCGAGCTCATGGTCGCGCTCGGGGTCTCGGACGCGCGTATGGAGCAGGGGTCGCTGCGTTGCGACGCGAACGTCTCGCTGCGCCAGCACGGGGAGTCGCGCCTCGGCACCCGCAGCGAGACGAAGAACCTCAACTCGCTGCGGTCGGTGGAACGCGCCGTCCGGTACGAGATCAGCCGGCAGGCGGCTCGGCTGGACGCGGGGGGGCGCGTCGTGCAGGAGACCCGCCACTACGACGAAGGCACCGGGACAACGTCGGGCGGACGCACCAAAGAGGAGTCGACCGACTACCGCTATTTCCCCGAGCCGGATCTGACGCCGCTCGCGCTGTCCGCCGACTACGTCGCCGCCGTGCGCTACGACCTGCCGGAACTGCCGGCCCAGCGGCGCGCCCGGATGGCGGAGAAGTTCGGTTTCAGCCCGCTCGATCTGGAGCAGATGCGCAACGGCGGCGTCCTCGACCGGGTCGAAGAGACGATCGCCGCCGGGGCCCCGCCGGCCGAGGCGCGGGCCTGGTGGCTCAACGACCTCGCGCGGCGGGCGGCGGAGGCCGGCCGCGAGCCGGCCGAGCTCGCCATCACCGGTCCGGACGTGGCCCGGGTCATCGGGATGGTCGCGGCGGGGACACTGACATCGGCGCTGGCCCGGCAGGTCGTGGACGGCGTGCTTGCGGGCGAGGGGCCGCCGGACGAGGTCGTCGCCACCCGCGGGCTGGCTGTCGTGCGCGACGAGAGTGCCCTCGGTGCAGCGGTCGACGAGGCGATCGCGGCCAATCCTGACGTCGCCGACAAGGTCCGGGGCGGCAAGCTCCCCGCCGTCGGGGCGCTCGTCGGCGCGGTGATGAAGGCCACGAAGGGGCAGGCGGACGCGCAGGCCGTCCGCGCGCTGCTGCTGGAGCGGCTCGGCCAGGGCTGAGTCCGGCCGGCGCCGGCCCGTCGCTGACGGCGCCAGGTCGGCGGCGGCAGGTGGCGGCGGCGACACACCGGCGAGTGGTCGAGCTCGGACGCGGTCTACAGCCCCGGCTACGACTATTCGAACGACTACACCACCGACAGCGGCGAGTAGCTACGCCGCTGCGCCCGGTTCGGGCGGGGAGCCCCGGGCCCGGCGCAGCGGCGTATGCGGCCTGCAGCTGGGTCGGGGAGCCATCGCCGGACAGCGTGACAGTCAGCGCGGACGGGCAGAATGGGGCTGTGAGCGGCCCTGTGACCATCGTGGATGCCCCGGCTGTCGCGGAAAGCGGCTCTGCCACTTCCCCCTGCGTAGAGATCACCGAGGATCATGAGGCGACCGTAGGCCGTTTCCGGGTTCGCCGGGCGCTACCGCGGCGTGGCCGGAGAACGGTCGGAGCGTGGTGCTTCGCCGACCACATGGGCCCCGCGCAGGTCACCGAGACCTCGGGGCTCGACATCGGCCCGCACCCCCACATCGGCCTGCAGACGGTGACC
>JADGOW010000096.1 GCA_017882765.1 Frankiaceae bacterium | reverse complement strand
GGTCGTCGTACAGCAGGCCATCAAGGGCGGCCTGCCGGCGACCGTCTACCGGCCGGCCATCGTGGTGGGTGACAGCACGACGGGCGAGACGCAGAAGTACGACGGCCCGTACTACGCCCTCCAGCTGATCGCCCGGCAGGGTAAGCGGGCGTTCATGCCGGTGGCGGGCGACCCCTCCGCGTACCGGTTCAACGTCATTCCCCGGGATTACATCGTCGATTCGATCTCCGCCCTGGCAGCGGAGGCGGACACCGTGGGCAGGACATTCAACATCGCCGACCCGGCGCCGCTGACGGTCGAGGGGATGTTCCAGCTGTTCGCCGACACGCTCGGCAAGAGGCTGATCATGATCCCCGCCCCGAGGGGGTTGGCGAAGTTCGCCATCAACCAGATCCCAGGCGTGGAGCGCCTGATGAAGGCGCCGGCCTCGTCGCTCGACTACCTCACCCACCCGACCCACTACGACACCGCACTGACCACGCCGGCGCTGGCCAAGCTCGGCATCGAGTGCCCGTCGCTGCCGACCTACGTGGACGCGCTCGTGGGGTTCCACCAGGCACACCCGGAGATCAGCTCTGCAGCCATGATCTAGGTCTAGCCGAGACAACGAGGAAGGGCGGCCGGGCACACGCACCGACCGCCCTTCTTCGTTGTCACTGGCGCTTGCGCAGCTCCTCGGTCAGCTGCGGGACGACGTTGAACAGGTCGCCCACGATGCCGAAGTCGGCCAGCTCGAAGATCGGCGCCTCGGGATCCTTGTTGATCGCGACGATGGTCTTCGACGTCTGCATGCCGGCGCGGTGCTGGATCGCACCCGAGATGCCCACGGCCACGTACAGCTGCGGCGACACGGTCTTGCCGGTCTGGCCGACCTGCGCCTGGTGCGGATACCAGCCCGCGTCGGTGGCGGCCCGCGATGCCCCGACGGCGCCGCCCATCAGGTCGGCAAGCTCCTCGACGAGCCGGAAGTTCTCGGCCGCGCCGAGGCCCCGGCCGCCTGAGACCACGATCGAGGCCTCCGTCAGGTCGGGACGCCCGCTCTTGCCCTCCACGACCCGGTCGGACACCTGAGCCGCCTTCGCCGCGTCGGAGACGGCCACGTCGACCTGCTGCTCCTCCGGCGTTGCCGGCGCCTCCTCGGGTGCCGCGCTGTTGGGGCGCACCGTGATCACCGGAGTGCCCTTCGTCACATGCGACCGCACGATCGTCGAGCCGCCGAAGACCTGCTGGGTCACGACGAGCCCCGGAGCGACGTCGACGACGTCCCAGACCAACCCGGAGCCGGTCT
Organism: Frankiaceae bacterium; assembly: GCA_017882765.1. Taxonomy (GTDB): domain Bacteria; phylum Actinomycetota; class Actinomycetes; order Frankiales; family Frankiaceae; genus JADGOW01. Next base: position 10,344 of record JADGOW010000096.1, on the reverse strand, counting down.
TCGCGGCGGCCCGCGCAGCGACCTCGCGACCCTCGGCGGTGGCCGCGACGAGCAAAGCAGCCGGGGCTGCCGAGCCGAACAGGCCAGCCAGCACCTCCGCCTTCGGCGCCACGACATAGCCGTCGATATCCGCGGACTCGGCGACGTAGACCTTCTGGGCGCCGTAGCGGGCCAGGAAATCCTTGGCCTTCGCGTAGGTGCCGGGCCCTCCGAGGAAGACCGCACTGGGCTCGCCGAAACGGCGCGCCAGCGTCAGCAGCTCAGCAGTGACCTTCTTGGGCTCGCCGTCCGCATGCTCGACGAGGACGAGTACCTCAGCCATCGACACTCCTTCTCAGACGAGCTTCTGGTCGGCGAGGAACGCGGCGAGCTTGGCCCCGCCGTCACCCTCGTCCTTGACGACTTGGCCGGCCGCCTTCGGCGGCCGCGGCTGGGCCTCGTCCACCTCGCTGTAGGCGCCCGACGGGCCTGCCGAGCCCGGGTCAATACCCGCGTCGGCGGCCGTCATGGTCACCAGTGGCTTCTTCTTGGCCGCCATGATGCCCTTGAAGGACGGGTACCGGGGTTCGTTGATCTTCTCGATGACCCCGACGACGACCGGCAGCTTGCCCAGGACCGTGGCGTACCCGTTGTCGGTCTGCCGCTCGATCGTGACGGTGCCGCCGCCCGGATCCGCCGTGACCTTGCGGGCCAGCGTCAGCTGAGGCAGCCCCAGGTACTCGGCGAGCAGGGCCCCGACGACACCCCCGCGGGCGTCCGAGGCCTCAGAGGACACGATCACGACGTCCGGATTCAGCGGCGCGATGACCTTCGCGAGCGCACTGGCCGTCTGCAAGGCGTCGGAGCCGTGCAGCGAGGCGTCGCACAGGTGGACGCCCTTGTCGGCGCCCATCTGCAGGGCCTTGCGCACGGCTTCCACCGCCTTGTCCGGCCCCATCGTCACAGCGGTGACCTCACCGCCATGCGCCTCCTTCAGCAACAGCGCCTCTTCGACTCCGTACTCGTCCATCTCGTTGAGCACGTTGTCGACTGTGGCCCGGTCCGTGGTCATGTCGGACGGGTCGAGCTTTTTCTCCGCCCAGGTGTCGGGCACCTGCTTGACGGTGACGACGATGTTCACCCGCTGGCCTCCCAGATGTGTGTGCCGCGCACATCCTCGCATCCCTGGCGAGTGCCGTGTGCAGCCAAGATGTTACCGGCCGGTAACCGCCGCGCGCGACCGGTCCCGGACAGCCCGCCCAGGTAGCGTGACCACATCATGGCCCCTCCCGCCCTTGAACTCACCGGCGAGCGGACGCTTCCCGGCATTCCCGAAGAGAACTACTGGTTTCGCCGGCACGAAGCCGCCTACTTGACGCTGCGACCGTTCGTCTCGGGGGCGGTCGTCCTGGAAGCCGGCTGTGGCGAGGGATACGGCGGCGCGCTGCTGGCGGCCACGGCGAACACAGTGATCGCGGTCGACACCGACCAGCAGGCCGCAGCCCACGCTGCGGGCAGCTACCAGACCGTGGACGTCGTCCGGGCCGACCTGCACCGCCTCCCCCTGGCTGACGGGTCCGTCGAGATCGTGTCCTGCATGCAGGTCGTGGAGCACCTCAAGGACCAGGAGGGCTTCCTGGCCGAATGCGCGCGGGTGCTGCGTCCCGCAGGGGTCCTGCTGCTCACGACACCCAACCGGCTGACGTTCTCCCCCGGGCAGGAAACCCCGCTCAACCCCTTCCACACTCGTGAGCTCTCGCCGGCCGAGTTACGCGAGCTCGTCGACGAACATTTCGTCGTCGACCGTCTCCTCGGCCTGCGCCACGGGCGGCGCGTGCGCCGTTGGGAACGCAGCCACGGGTCCCTCATGGCAGCACAGCTCGCCGCCCCACCCGACCAGTGGGACCCGGCGCTGCACCGAGCCGTCCAGATGGTGCGCGCCGACGATTTCGACATCGGGCCCGATGCCATCGACGACTGCCTCGACCTGGTCGCCGTCGCGCACCGCCGCACCGGTGCCGGGGAGGGCCAGCGGTGAGCCGCCAGGCGGCCGAGCTGGGCACCTGCTGCATCGTGCTGCACTCGCACCTGCCGTGGGTGGCCCACGCGGGCACCTGGCCGGTCGGGGAGGAATGGCTGTACCAGGCCTGGGCCGGGGCCTACCTCCCCGTCATCGACCTCTTGGGCCGACTCGCCGACGACGGCCGCACAGATGTCCTGACGCTGGGGATGACGCCGGTCCTGGCCGGCATGCTCGACGACCCGTACTGCCTGCGGGAGTTCCGCACGTGGGTGGCTGACTGGTTGGTACGCGCGGAAGGCGCTGTCGTCGACGGGGTTCCGGCCGCTCGGCGCGAGGCCCGGCTCGCGACGGCCGCGCTGGGCGAGGTAGGCGGTCGGTGGGCTGCCGGCGCCTCACCGCTGCTGCGCGATCTGGCCGGCGCGGGCGTCATCGAGTTGCTGGGCGGGCCGGCGTCGCACCCGTTCACCCCGCTCCTCGACGAGCGGATCGCGCGCTGCCAGCTCGGCGTCGGTCTCGACGACGCGCTGCTTCGCACGGGCGCCCGCCCCAGCGGCATCTGGGCGCCGGAATGCGCGTTTCGCCCCGGCCTGGAGCGCTTGTACGGCTCGGCCGGGGTCACGCATTTCGTCATCGACGGGCCCACGGTCGGCGGCGACACCGGGCGTGCCTACGACGTGGCCGGCAGTGGGGTGGTCGCCTTTCCCCGCGACCTCGACGTCACCTACCGGGTGTGGTCGCCGCGGGCGGGCTACCCCGGTGGGCCGTGGTACCGAGACTTCCATACCTTCGACCACCCCAGCGGGCTCAAGCCGTATCGCGTGACCAGCAAAGACTCCGTCCACAAGCAGCCCTACGACCCCGACGCCGCGCTGTCCGCGGTGCGCACCGACGTCGCGGACTTCGTGTCCACGGTCCGGCGGCGGCTACTCGACCTACGGACGGCCCGCGACGGCCGGCCGGGCCTGGTCGTCGTCGCCTACGACACCGAGCTGTTCGGGCACTGGTGGCACGAGGGGCCCGCCTTCCTCGATGCGGTGCTGCGCCTGTTGCCCGAGGCCGGCGTGCGGGTGACGACCCTGGCCCGCGCCTTGGACGACCACGTGGAGGGCGCGCGCGAGTTGCCGTGCGGTTCCTGGGGGCTCGGCAAAGACTGGCATGTCTGGACCGATCCCCGTGACCTGGTGGAGCTGGCGGCCGCCGTGTCGGAGCGGTTGCTTCAGGTCGTCGACAAGCGCGTCGACCCGTACGCTCGGCGGGACGCTCTCGATCAGCTGACCCGGGAGGCCTTCCTGGTGCTGGCCAGCGACTGGGCATTCAGCGTGTCCCACGACAATGCCGCGCAGTACGCGCGGGGGCGGGCTCAGGGGCACGCGGCGCGGTTCTTCAAGCTCGCCGAGGCGCTGGAGGCCTACGACGACGACGAGGCCGACGCGCTGGCCGCCGACTTCCGCTCGCTGACCTACCCGTTCGCCCATCTGGACGCGCGCGGCCTCTTGTAGAACCCGCGCGTTGCGCACCCGCCAATCCGCGGGACGGCCGGCGCTCAGGCCCGTTTGGCCGCCAGCCGCTCCTTGCGCGGCCACCGCACGTCGGAGACCCACCCGAGCCACTCGAACAGCGCGATCAGCCGCGCCGACGAGTCGAACTGGAACTTGTCGACACCGTGCCGTGCGCTCGTGGGATCGGCGTGGTGCCAGTTGTGCCAGCTCTCCCCGAAGCTCAGGACGGACAGCGGCCAGACGTTGGTGGAGCGGTCGCGGGTCTGAAAGCGCTGCTCGCCCACCGCGTGACAGATCGAGTTGATCGACCAGGTCACGTGGTGGAGCAGGAGGATGCGCACCGCACTCGCCCACAGGAGCGCAGAGCCCGCCGCGAGCCACGACCCCCCGGTGACGGCGAAGGCAATCAGCGGCGGCGCGAGCACCGAGACCGTGACCCAGAGCGGGAACAGCCGGTGGACGACCGCGATGTCCTTGTCGGCGAGCAGATCGGGCGCGTAGCGGGCCTTCGAGCTCTGCTCCCGGTCGAAGAGCCAGCCGGTGTGCGCCCACCACAGCCCCTTGAGCACCGCACGCGGGGACGTGCCGAACCGCCAGGGCGAGTGCGGGTCGCCGTCCCTGTCGGAGAACTGGTGGTGGCGCCGGTGGTCGGCGACCCACTGGACGACGTCGCCTTCGACGGACATCGACCCCCCGATCGCCAGCGCGACACGCAGGGGGCGGCGCGCCTTGAACGACCCGTGGGTGAGCAACCGGTGGTAGCCGACAGTCACCCCGAGCCCGCTCACGGCGTAGAAGACGACGGCCAGGACGGCATCCAGCAGGCTGATGCCATGACCGGCGACCGCCAGCCCGATCCCGACGAGGAGGGCGAGGAACGGGCCGACGACGAACCCGTACAACAACACCTGCTCCGCCACCGGGCGGCGCCGGGCGCCTTCGGAGCCGGGGCGGGCCGGCGAGGCCAGCGTCCCAGCCGGGCGAACCGGCGCGGACAGCGCGGTCGGGACAGTCATAGGCGCTCCACTAACAGACGTATGTACCGACTTGAGCTTCCCTGCCAGCAGGCCGACCACACTCGTCGTCGCGCGCGAGATTGCTCCGGTCGGAATTGTTGCGGCACGATAGATTGTGCCCTCGTCCCCGCCGTGGTCGGTACTCCCACCGGAGACCGGCAACCTACTCCGGCCGTATCTGCCGCACGTGGTGGACGACGTTCTGGGCACCATCGCGGCCGAGGTGCCCAGTTACGCCCGGCCGATCGAGGGCCGCTTCGGCGAGAACCTGCGCCTCGGCGTGGAGGTGGCGCTGACCCGCTTCCTCGAGCTGCCGGGCACCTCCGCCCCGGCCCTGGGCGCGGACCGCGCCGTCTACGTCCGCCTCGGCGCCGGGGAACTGGTTGAGGGACGCACCCTCACCGCCCTGCTCACCGCCTATCGCATCGGCGCGCGCGTGGCCTACCGGCACTTCACCGCGCTGGCCCGGGGGTCGGGGGTGACCGCCGAGCAGCTGCTGCCCCTCGGTGAGGCGATCTTCGTCTACGTGGACGAGTTGTCGGCGGCCAGCGCCGAGGGCTACGCCGCCGAGCAGTCGGCGCGCGCCGGCGAGCGTGACCGCTTGCGTCGTGAGCTGGCGGGGCTGTTGTTGTCGGGGCGGGCGGACGCCCGGCTGATCGGTGAGACCGCCGCGGCCGCCGGCTGGACACTGCCCGCCGCCGTCGCGGTGATCACAGTCCCGCCGGGGAACGCGGAGGGCCTCGGCACGAGCCTCGGGGTCGGCGCGCTCGTCGCCACCCACGGCGGACGCTCGGTGGCGGTCGTCCCCGCCGACAGCGCGGCGCAGAGCTCCTGGCGGGCACTGCTGACAACCGCCCTGGCTGGCCGCTACGCGGTCGTGGGGCCCGCCCGGCCCTGGCAACAGGCCCCGGACAGCATGCGCCTGGCACAGCTCGCGGACCGGGTCGCGGGACCCGACCGCGAGGGGAGCGCGCTGTGGATCAGCGACAACGTCGTGCCGCTCCTGCTCGGCGGCGACCCGGGCCTGATCGAGGAACTCGCCGCGTGCAGGCTCGCGCCGCTGTCGGCTGTCCGCCCGGCAACCCGGGAGCGGCTCGCGGACACGCTGCTTGCCTGGCTGTCCCACCGCGGCGAACGGGGGCGGGTCGCACTCACCCTGCACATTCATCCGCAGACGGTGGGCTACCGGCTCGGCCAGCTCCGGACCCTGTTCGGCGCGGACCTCGACGACCCCGACATCCGCTTCGAGCTGGAATTGACGCTACGGGCCCGCCGCCTCACGTGGCGCTGACGCCACCGCGCCGCGCCCGGACGAGCGCGTCGACCGCAAGCCGCTGACCGCGGCCGGCGCCCAGATCCAGGGCCCGCCCCGGGCTCAGCGAGCGATCAAGGCCGACTCTGATCAAGGCCGACCCTGCGGCGGGGCCGCCGCCAAGGGCAGTCCCGCCTCGAACAACCTCGTCCGCGACATGGCGCGGAAGGCCGCCATGGACTCCGGCGAGGAGTCGATCCGCCAGTCATGGTGGGAACGCGACTGGTCGGTGTCGAACCAGACGAGCGCCTGGGCGGCCGGGTGGCTCTCGAACCAGGCCAGGAGCCGGCGTATCCACTCTGCCTTGTCACCGCCTTGCTCCACCGACGCGGTCTCGGCAAGCATGATCGGCTTCCGAGCCGCGTAGTCGTTGTAGACGGGGTCGAAGATCGATGCAGGCCACCGCCAGGAGGTTTCGCTCCCCGTGGTGCCCCAGTTGTACCCGTCGATCCCGACCCAATCGACGTAGTCGTCACCCGGGTAGTAGTGGCGCCAGTTGTTCCAGGAGCGCACGTTCTCCCCGCCCGGTTGCGACGTCGAGTTGGGGGCCCAGACCCAGGAAACGTTCGTCGCGCCCGCCGAAGCGAACAGATCGTGCAGGTGTCGCCAGGTGGCCACGTAGCGATCAGGGGCGTTGCCGTTGACTGCTCCGCCCGTCTCGTACCACCAGCCGTTCATTTCCGGGCCCCAGCGCAGCAGCACCTCGTGCCCCAGCGCCCGCAGCCCGCGGGCACGGGACACGATGACCTGGTCCTGCGACCCGTCGAGCACCGGTGCGTACTTGATCCCCCACCAAGTGATCATGGGCGTGCGCCCAGCCCGGATGTCTGCCCGCTCGACCTCACCGGGGAACGGGTCCGCCCAGTCGTAGTAGTGGCTGTCGATAGCAATGTTGCGACCCAGCTGCTGCTCCCGGAGCTGGATGCTTTGCAGTTCGGTCAGGCCGGGCAGCTTGGAGAACAGTCCGAGCACAACTCTCGGCCGCGACTCCGTGGGGCCGCCTCTGGTGGCGACGGCGACGGCCAGCCCCAGCCCGAGGAAGCAGATGAGGGCGGCCACCATCGTCAGGCGCCGTCGGCGTGCTACCGGTGTGCCCGTCCGGGGCTTGCCCTTCGAGAACCTGCGCTTCAGCGACTCCGAGGGCATGCGCACGAAGCTTCGCCGCCTCAGGGCAACGAGGTCCGGACGAACCTGGTGTCTGTTCCGAGCGTCTTGAACGCCGTCAGCACCGCGGGCGAGGAGTCGATGCGCCAGTCGAGGCCGGTCGAGGAGAGGCTGGTGTCGAACCACACGAGCGCTTGCACCGCTGTGTGCCCCTTGGCCCACGTGGACAGGCTCGACACCCAGGCCGCCTTGCTGCCGCCGGACTCGACGGAGGCGGTTTCGGCCAACATGATCGGCTTGCGGGTGGCGTAGTCGCGGTAGATCGGGCCGAAGATGCTGTCGGGTGACTGCCAGACGTTGTCACCGACGGTCCCCCAGTTGTAGCCGTCGATGCCCACCCAGTCTACGTAGGCGTCCCCGGGGTAGTAGTTGCGCCAGTTGTTCCATGACGTCTGGGAGGTACCGCCCGGATGTGAGTCGGCGTTCGGCGCCCAGACCCACCGTGCGTTGGTCACGCCGGCAGCCGCGAAGACGTCGTGGATTCGCCGGTAGGCGGCCACGTACTTGCTGGGATCATTCCCGCTGGCGACACCGCTCCAAGGGTACCAGTTGCCGTTCATCTCCGCCCCCCAGCGCAGGAACACCGGACGACCGAACGACTTGACTGCGGCGGCGCGCGAGCGGATCAGGGCGTCCTGCGAGCCGTTGATCACCTTGGCATTGCTCACGCCCCACCAGGTGATCATGGGGATGCGCCCGTTCGCTGCGTCGTCGGCCTCCCGGGTGCCGGGGAAGAGGTCGGCCCAGTCGTAGTAGTGGCTGTCGATCGCCAGCTTGCGGCCCAGCTGCTTTTCCCGGTAGCGCACGCTGTCGAGGGCGGTACGGCCCGGCAGTTCGGAGAGCAACCCGAGTAAGATCTTCCCGGACGCGGTTGCCGTTGTCGCAGGCTTGGGCTTCACAGCCGAAACGGTGCCTTTCGTCCCAGGCGCCGTCCACATGCACGCCGTGAGCAGCGCGAGCGCGAGAGCGGCAACCGGCGCGATGGACAGGCGCCATGGCCGGGACCGGCCGGGTGGAAGGTCGCGGGAGCTGTGACTAGTCACTCTGGAGTGTTCGGCACGCCAGGTGATGGCGCTGAAGAGCTAGTGACCAATGTCGGAAGAGCTAGTGACCGAGGTCACTAGCTCTAATTCACCCGTTCGGGTGTCCCGAAATGCGTGGCCTGCTCGTTACGCAGAGTGAAGGGCCATGCGGAGAAGCCGGATGGCACCTGGGGACACAGTGATCCGCCGGCTGACTTGGTCGCCCTCAGTAGCCAGCGGGGAGTGAGTGGCGAAACCGGCCCCGAACGAGAGTAGCGACGCCCCCGGAGCCGACATGACCACCACGACCACCCCCCGACGCCCGCCCGCCCTCCACGTGACGCGGCGGCGGAGCGCCCACCCGCGCATCTCAGTGGTGATCCCCACCTACAACGAGGCCGCCAACCTCCCGCATGTATTTCAGGCGCTGCCTCCAGTTGACGAAGTCATCCTTGTGGACGGTCACTCGACGGACGGCACCGTCGACGTCGCGCGCGGCCTGCGGCCCGACGTCAAGGTCGTCATGCAGACCAGGCGGGGCAAAGGCAACGCTCTGGCCTGCGGTTTCGCAGCCGCCACCGGCGAGATCATCGTCATGATCGACGCTGACGGGTCCACCGACCCTGCCGAGATCCCGCGGTTCGTCCAGGCCCTGCTCGACGGTGCCGACTACGCGAAGGGTTCCCGGTTCACCGACGGCGGTGGCAGCGACGACATCACCCCGATCCGGCGGACGGGCAACAAGGCTCTCAACGGCCTGGTCAACATGCTCTACGGCACTGGGTACAGCGACCTGTGCTACGCATACACCGCCTTCTGGCGCTACGTCCTGCCGGTGCTCGGGCTCTCGCCCGGCGACAAGGGGGACGAGATGCTCTGGGGCGACGGGTTCGAGATCGAGACGATCATCAACACCCGGGTAGCCAGGGCGGGGCTCCGCATCGCGGAGGTGCCCAGTCACGAGGCAAACCGCCTGCACGGCGAGAGCAACCTGCACGCCGTCCGGGACGGGTTCCGCGTGCTCAAGGCCATCCGCAAGGAGCGCTCCCACGCTGTCGTCCCCCTGCAGCGTCCGGCACCGGTCGAGCACGTGGACGCGATCGACCGCACCGATGCCAAGGTCGTCGAACTGCACGGCTCTGTGGAAGTAGGCGTCACCGCCACCGAGGTGGTCGAACTTGCGGACGCCACAGTCACCGATCTGCGGGAATACGCCGCGACCCGGGCCGCGATCCCAGCCGCCCGCTCCGGCGAGGACCCGGTTGCTTCCCGCAGGCCGGCGGCCGCCGGCCGGGGCGCGTGAGCCGATGAGCGGCGTCTCGGTCGTTATCTGCAGCTTCACGATGCAACGCTGGAACGACCTGCAGGACGCCGTTCGCTCGGTTCGCCGGCAGACCGCTCCGCCGCTGGAGATCGTCGTCGTCTCGGACACCAACGCTGAGCTGCTGGCCCGCGTCCGCGCCGAGATGCCCGACGTCGTGGCCGTGCCCAACAGGTTCGGCCGGGGCGCCTCGGGCGCCCGCAACTCCGGCGTAGCCGCCTCCACAGGCCAGTTCGTTGCCTTCCTGGACGACGACGCCGTCGCCGCCGAGCACTGGTTGGAGCGGCTCATCCCGACCTTCGCCGACGAGCGCTGGGGCCCGGTCCTCGGCGCCGGTGGGTGGCTCGAACCCCGGTGGTCGGGGGCCGAACCGCGCTGGTTCCCCGCCGAGTTCTACTGGGTGGTCGGGGGGTCGTACCGGGGCCTGCCCACGCAGCGGGCGGAGATCCGCAACGTTTGGGCGGGCAACATGGCGATCCGTCGCGACGTCTTCGACGCCGTGGGCGGGTTCCGGCAGGACTTCGGCAAGGTCGGCGGGCGGGCCCGCCCCGAAGACACCGACCTGTGCCTGCGCACCCGGGTGGCCTTCCCCGGTGCGGTCTGGATGTTCGAGCCCGCCGCCGTCGCCGAACACAAAGTGCCCGCCGGCCGGGCGACGCTGCGGTACTACCTGCAGCGCTGCTACGCCGAAGGCGTCGGGAAGGCCGAACTGGTCGCGCTCTCTGCCGACGACGCCATGTCTGACGAACGCAGGCACGCGCTCCGGGCGCTGCCCCAGGGGGCCGCCCGGGGGCTCGCCGACACGGTCACCGGCCGCGACGCCGCCGGCATCGCCCGCAGCGGCGCCATCATCACCGGTTTGGCCGTCGCTGCCGCGGGCCGGGTAGCCGGCGCAGTGGCGGTGCGCCGTGCCCAGAGCGTGGAGCGCCGTGCCCAGAGCGTGGAGCGCCGTGCCCAGAGCGCGGAGCGCCGTGCCCAGAGCGCGGAGCGCCGTGCCCATCGAGGGGA
>JADGOW010000095.1 GCA_017882765.1 Frankiaceae bacterium | reverse complement strand
CTGCTCGCTGCCGCCCCAGGGCCCCGGCCAGTGCCAGCACGAGCAGCATCGGCACGTACCGGCCCAGCAGCATGACGACGCCTATTCCGGTGTTGTACCAGTCTGTGTTGGACGTCAGGCCGGCGAACGCGCTGCCGTTGGTCGCGGTGCCGGACGTCATCGCGTTACATAACCTGGGACAGACCGTGTGGGCCGCCCTGTGAGATGGAGCCGCGGGGAAGTGGGCAGCGCCAGGCTGAGTGCCGTCATGCCGAGAACGCAGGCAGGAAACACCAACAGATACGAGGAGACCAGCACCACACGAACCTGGCACGAGTCGGCCGATCTTCATGATCTTGCTCCGGGGACCTGCCTCCGGGGCGAACCCGTCTGCCTCGACTAGGTGCGGGGGAGCCCGCAGGCTGTAGAGCTGCCTACGCTGGTGATGTCGGGCCGTGGCGTGGCGCCGGGGCGCGGATGACTGGACGGTGAGCACAGTGGCGAGAGGGCGGCTGCGCATCTACCTCGGTGCCGCGCCCGGGGTCGGCAAGACGTTCGCGATGCTCAACGAGGCGCACCGCCGCCGCGACCGGGGTACCGACCTGGTCGTCGGCTTGGTAGAGGTGCATGGCCGCCGTAAGACCGCTGAAGCCCTTGCCGGTCTCGAGGTCGTGCCCCGGCGCACCCTCGACTACCGCGGGGCCAGTTTCACCGAGATGGACGTCGACGCCGTGCTGGCCCGCCGTCCCGAGGTCGCCCTCGTCGACGAGCTCGCGCACACCAACGTCCCCGGATCGCGCAACGAGAAACGCTGGCAGGATATCGACGAGCTGCTCGACGCCGGCATCGACGTGATCTCCACGCTGAACATCCAGCACCTGGAGTCCCTCAACGACGTCGTGACGAAGATTACCGGAGTCGTTCAGCGGGAAACCGTGCCGGACGCCGTCGTGCGCGCCGCGGACCAGGTTGAGCTTGTCGACATGACGGCCGAGGCGCTGCGGCGCCGCATGGCGCACGGCAACATCTACCCCGCAGACAAGATTGACGCTGCGTTGTCGAACTACTTCCGGGTCGGCAACCTCACGGCGCTGCGGGAACTTGCCCTGCTCTGGCTTGCCGACAAGGTCGACGAGCAGATGGAGCGCTACCGGCGGGAGCATGACATTGCCGGTCTCTGGGAGGCGCGCGAGCGGGTCGTGGTATGCCTCGCGGGAGGGTCCGAGGGGGACGCTCTCATACGCCGCGCGACCAGGATTGCCGCGCGCGTGGCCGGAGGTGACCTGCTCGCCGTCCATGTCAGCCGATCCGACGGGCTGACGGGGGCGAGCCCTGCCGACCTGGCCCGGCAGCGCATGCTCGTCGAGTCCCTCGGTGGCTCCTATCACCAGGTCGTCGGCGACGACATCCCCCGGGCGCTCATCGAGTTCGCACGCGCCGAAAACGCCACCCAGCTCGTCCTCGGCACGCGCCATCGCGGGCGGCTGTCCACCCTGCTCAACGGAACCGGAACCGGCGCCACGGTTGTACGCCTGTCGGGCGACATCGACGTCCACATCATCACCTACGAAGGCTTACCTGCCCGCGGCCGGCTGCCGGGTCGGCTGCCAGGCCTGCCGCGCCGCCGCCGATCCATCGCGGTGGCCGTCGCGGTGGTGCTGCTCCCGGCGCTCACTGTCGTCCTCACCCAGCTGCGTGACCAGCTGGACCTGCCGAGCGTGATGCTGCTCTACCTGCTTGTCGTCGTCGCCGTAGCATTGGTCGGCGGCCTCTACCCGGCCGTGGGCTGCGCGCTGGCGGCGACGCTGCTGATCAACTACTACTTCACCCAACCGCTGTACAGCTTCACGGTCCTGCACGAGGACGACGTCCTCGCGATCGTGGTCTTTGTGCTCGTGGCACTGCTCGTGAGCTGGGTCGTGGAGGTTGCGGCGCGGCGGACAGCACAGGCGTCGCGCGCCGCGGCGGAAGCCCAGACCCTGTCGATGCTCGCGGGGAGCGTGCTGCGCGGTGAGACGGCCGTGCCCGCACTGCTGGAACGCCTGCGGGAGACGTTCGGGATGACCTCGGTCACCCTGCTCCAGCGCGATGACTCCGCCTCCTGGCCGCCCCGGCCCGGTCACGGGCGGCGGTGGGCCGTCGTGGCCGGCGCCGGCGCCCCGCCCTGCCACGCGCCGGCCGAGGCCGACACGGAGATGCCGGTCGGCGAGACGCATGTCCTCGCCCTGCGCGGGCGCGTCCTTCCGGCTGCGGATCGGCGCGTCCTCGCCGCGTTCGCGGCCCAGGCTGCCGTCGTGATCGAGCAGCAGCGGCTCACCGAGGCCGCGGAGGCCGCGAAACCGCTCGCCGAGGCCGACCGCATCAAGGCCGCCCTGCTGGCGGCCGTGAGTCACGAGCTGCGGACCCCGCTTGCCTCCGCGAAGGCGGCCGTGGCCAGCCTGCGTGGCAGCGAGGTGTCCTGGACACCCGCGGAGCGGGCCGAACTGCTCGCCACCGCCGACGAGAGCCTTGACTCGCTCACCCGCCTCGTGGCGAACCTGCTCGACATGAGCCGGCTGCAGGCCGGCGCCATGTCCACGTCGCTGCGCCCGGTCGCCCTCGACATGGTGGTGGCCCGGGCCCTCGATGAGCTCGGCCCTACCGGCGACGACGTCACCTTGCGGGTACCGGCAGACCTGCCCGCCGTTCAGGCGGACGAGACGCTGCTCGAACGGGTGGTCGCCAACCTCGTTGCGAACGCCGCTCGCCACTCGCCGCCGGGGCAGCCGGTGATGGTGTCCGGTAGCGCACTCGGGGACCGGGTGGAGCTACGTGTGATCGACTGTGGCCCGGGAATCCCGGAAAGCGAACGGGAGCGGATGTTCGCGCCGTTCGAGAGGGCAAACGCGGACGGCTCCGCGGGTCTAGGGCTCGGGCTCGCCCTGTCCCGCGGCTTCGCAGAGGCCATGGGTGCAACGCTCGTCCCGGAGGACACGCCGGGCGGTGGGCTCACGATGGTGTTGTCCCTGTCCGTCGCGGCGACTGCTCCCGGGGGTTGGCAGGCTGTCGGCGCGCAGGGGGCGCGTGCTAAGCGGGGTAGCGCGTGAGGCCCTCCTCAAGGACTCGCTGAGCGCTGCGCTTGCTGAGCCGCGCGGTCAATGCGGCCGTCGCGGCCGCGCTGACCAGCAGCGTGATGAGCCACGAAGGCAGATCCAGCATCCCGGCTGCCAGACCCACCGGAACGGCCGCGGCCACCAGCCACAGGCAGTCCCAGCCGGCTGGCGCCACCGCCCGGCCCATCCTGAGGGCCCGGCGCAGGCCGTTGGGCCAGCCGAGATCGGAGCGGATCATCTCGGGGCGGAAGGCGATGAGGGCCCCCAGCCCCAACAGGCTGAGCACCACAAGCGGAAGCTGCCCCACCAGCAGAGCCTGTGCCAGCACCAGAGCCGAGAAGACAACGCAACGCAGCCAGCGGGGCAATGTGGTACCCACCGGCCTGACCACAGGATTGCTCTCCACGCGTTTCACCCTTCCTCCCACCGTGCATTCTGGCGCACCCGAAGCCCTCCAGACGCCGCGGCCGGCCGCTTCTCGCCACGTCTTTGTCGTCCCTTTGGCGGGCGGCCATCTTCGGCGTTCGGTGGCTATTCCACCCTGGGCTCGCGCGGCGCGGCAAGCGCGGGCCCGGGTGCCATCGCCTCTTCGCCGGGAGCGCGCACCAGGCCCGACAAAGCGGATTCCTCGGGGTGTTCCCCGGTCGCTCCCTCAGCCGGCTGCGCGGCCGGCGGGGCGGGGCTCGGCACCTGAGCCGGATGCGGCAGCGCAAGCGCGGTGACGGCGGCGGCCAGCGCCAGCGCACCTGCGACAACGAAGGCGCGGCCGTACCCGGACGCCAGAGCTGAGGCCACTGCCGTGCTTGTGGGACCGCCTGCCTGTCCGGAGGCGGCCCCGGCCGGCTGACCCTCGGCGACGAGCAGGGACCGGGTGTAGTCGGCGGCGACCGTAGACAGCACAGCCAGGCCCAACGCGCCGCCGACCTGGCGGGTGGTGTTGATCAGCCCGGAGGCAAGCCCGGCCTGCGCCCGCGGCACGCCCGCTGTGGCGGACCAGGCCAGCGGTGTGAAAGCCAGGCCCACACCCAAAGTCACCAGGACGCCGGGCACGAACAGGGTCGTCAGGTACGTGCCGTCCGCGCTGACGCGCGACAGCCAGAACAGCCCGACCGCCGAGATGGTGGGGCCGATGAGCAACAGCGGCCGGGCACCTATCCGCGAGACCAGGCGCGCACCGATCTGGGCACCAATGATGATCGCAGCGGTCTGCGGCAGGAACGCCAGGCCCGCCGTCAGCGGTGAGTAGCCCAGGACGTTCTGCATGTACAGCGACAGCAGGAACCAGGACGTGAAGACCGCGGCGCCGACCAGGAACATAATGATGTTGGACACCGTGACCGCGCGGCGCCGGAAGATGCCCAGCGGCAGCAGCGGGGCACGGGCGAACCGGGCCTCGTGAACGAAGAACCAAACGAGCAGCACGGTCGCGATGACCAGCGTGCCCACGGTGCGCGCCGACCCCCACGGATAGGTTTCCGTGCTGACGATCGCATAGACCAGCGTCATCAGACCGCCGGTGACCAGGATGCTGCCCAGGACGTCCAGCGAGCGGGGAGCACCCTCGTCGCGGGTGTCGCGGAGCAGCACCCATGCGGCCAGCATCGCGAGCACACCGACGGGGACGTTGACGAACAGGATCCAACGCCAGTTCACCAGGTCGGTGAGGATGCCCCCGAGCAGCGCCCCGGCGGCACCGCCTGCGCCTGCCACCGCACTCCACAGGCCGAGGGCCCGGGCCCGGCGGGGGCCTTCCGCAAACGTGGTGGTGAGGATGGTCAGCGTGGCCGGGGCCAGTACCGCCCCGCCCACGCCCTGAGCCACTCGGGCGGCGAGCAGCCAGGCGTCGTTCTGAGCCAGGCCGCCGGCCAGGCTGGCGAGCGTGAACAGGCCGAGGCCGAACAGGAAGACCCGCTTGCGGCCGTACAGGTCGGCGGCGCGCCCGCCTAGCAGCAGGAACCCGGCGAAGGCGATGGCGTAACCGTTGACGACCCACTGCATCCCGCTGATCGTCAGGCCGAGGTCGTTGCGAATGGCCGGTAGCGCGACGTTCACGATCGAGATGTCGAGCACGACCATGAACTGCGCCAGGCACACCAGCGAGAGCACCGCCCAGTCCGGCGGTTGGCCATCGCCGGTTCGGAGCGAACGGGTTCGTCTGGCGAGGTGACTCATGCAGCTCCCTCGTCTGTAGCTCCCTTGTCTGTAGCGCCCTTGTCGGACCCTCAGAGGCCACCAACCTCTGCAGCGGCCCGAACGTTCCCGATCTGGCACGCCCCTGAACCACAAATGAGGATCTTCCCGGGCTTGATCGCAGTTTGTGGTACACGCTGGGGCGAAGGCGTCGGCGTCCCGCCCCGGATTCGCTAGACAAGTCTGGATATGTCCGGCTGAGGATGCAGGTCGTCGCACCGCAAGTCGTGACCGCGACCTGAAAGATCACTATCCGCGGTAGGCGAATCCGGTCGAAAGTTCCTGCGGTACAGGGACAATCATCGAAGCCAACTCAGGCGTGAGCGGAGGTGCCGATGGCAGGGCAGACGAGTGCGGGCGTGCTCCTGTTCCGGATGCGTCCCGGCGGCCTGGAGGTGCTGTTGGCCCACATGGGCGGCCCGTACTGGGCGCGCAAGGACGCCGGCGCGTGGACGATCCCGAAGGGCGAGTGTGGCCCGGGGGAGGACCATCAGGCTGCGGCGCTGCGGGAGTTCGAGGAGGAGCTTGGCCGCCCGGCCCCGGTAACGGAGATGATCCCGCTCGGCAGTCTCAAGCAGTCGGGAGGCAAGACTGTCATCGTCTGGACGGCGGAGGGCGACTTCGACCCGACGACGGCGGTCAGCAACCTCTTCGACATGGAATGGCCGCCCGGTTCGGGACGCGTCCAGGCCTTTCCGGAGGTGGACAGGGTCGGCTGGTTCGACCTGCAGACCGCCCGGGACAAGTTGGTGCGGGCGCAGGGAGGGTTCCTCGACCGGTTGGTCGCGGCGACCGCGGCAGGCGATTGAGAGCCATGCCGGCCGGGCCACATGGGGCTGGGTGCGGTCATGGAGCACGGAACACCCGGCTACAGTCAGGCGTTGCGTGTTACGAGGAACGAACTAGGGGGTGACTGGCTTCGACTTCGGATGTCGAGGCAGGGGAAGCGGGCCGAGGATGAGCGGTCGTCTCGTTAACGATCCGTTCGACAAAATAGCTGCCGACAAAGAGCAGCCTGCTTTCGCCCTCGCTGCCTAAGCGAGTGTCGTAGCCGTCAGCCTGGGAGAGCTCCCGGCCCAGGACCTGGCGTCGCTAGGGAGATACACCGGCTGACCCGGCTGCGGGGTCGGACGGGACATCAAACAGCAGCTGAGCCTGTACCGGCTTGCCTGCGGGACCGGTGAGGCCGAGAAACCTGTAGCAGGCTGCGCCCGGAGAAGCCCTGGCTGGGCTCCGGAGGACGCGGGTTCGATTCCCGCCACCTCCACCAACCAACAGGAACCATCATTTCAACAAAAAGGCCGTTCTCCCTGCTGGGACGGCCCTTTTGTGTGCCGATCGCTAAGCGCAGAGCAAAGGGGACGTCGAACCCGAGTGGGCACTCAAGACGATCTCAAAAGCGCGGACGTGGAGCGGGCGGGCCCCGCACGGTCGACTGGCGTCAGCGCGTGGTGAGCGCCCTGCCAGAAGTCGAAGCTGGGAGACTGCGGCCGTGCTCAGCCAGGCCATCGGCGACCTGTTGCCGGCCGCAGCCGCGGTCGCGCTCAGCCCCATCCCGATCGTTGCCGTCGTCCTGGTGCTCGACAGCCCGAAAGCTCGGGTGAACGGGCCGGCGTTCGCCGTGGGATGGGTTGCCGGGCTCACCGTCGTGAGCGTGCTCGTGGTGCTCGTGGCCGGGGGCGCCAGCGATCCCGACAGCGATGTCGCCATTGGCGTCAACTGGGTCATGGCCGGCATCGGGGCCCTGTTCCTCGTGATGGCCGCCAGGCAGTGGAAGAAGCGACCAAGGGGTGGCGAGACACCAGAGATGCCGAAGTGGATGGCCACGATCGACTCGGTCTCCTCGACGAAGGCGGTCGTTCTCGGCGCGGCGCTCTCTGGGGCCAACCCCAAGAACCTGGCGCTCACGCTTGCAGCGTCGGCATCCATCGCCCAGGCGGGGCTCGACGGGTCCGACACTGCCGTCGCCATCGCCACGTTCGTGGTGATTGGGTCGATTACCGTCGTCGGCTCGGTCCTGTTCTACCTCGCTGCCCCCAGGAGGGCCGAGCGTCCCCTCGCCGCCGTCAAGCAGTTCATGTCCGACAACAACGCGACGATCATGATGGTCGTCCTGCTCCTTCTCGGTGCCAAGATCCTCGGCGATGCCTTTGGTGGCGTGTGGAGTTGAGCCATCGACTGGCTGACCGAGCCGCGCGTTGAGCAGTCGAAGCCGACCGCGGTCGGTGGCACCGTTGCTTGTCGGCGACCCCCGCTTCAGCCGGGGTTTCTGGACCTGGCCCAGGCCGATCAGGTCGACGCCGACTTCCTCAGGCGAGCCGCTCCCGGTCAGGCGAGCGCGGGAATCCTGCGTGGTTCTGCCGCTGGACATACGCCCGGAAGAGTGTTCGCGTTCGGGAAAGCGGCGGGCACCGGTCTGAACGC
Source organism: Frankiaceae bacterium (assembly GCA_017882765.1). Classification (GTDB taxonomy): domain Bacteria; phylum Actinomycetota; class Actinomycetes; order Frankiales; family Frankiaceae; genus JADGOW01. Next base: position 3,981 of record JADGOW010000095.1, on the reverse strand, counting down.
TGTACCGGCCGGCCACGCGAATGGCGTCGTCGATGCTGGACCGGAACCGTGCAGCCTCGTCGTACATCCGCGCGGATGCCGCGGCACTCGGCGGGGCTGATCAGCCGCTGGTAGAGGTAGAGGTCACCTTTCCGCCTCCAGCATGAGCAGGATCTGCTTGGCTTCGAGTCCGCCGCCGTACCCGCCCAATGTCCCGTCGCTGCGCACAACGCGGTGGCAGGGGACCACGAGCGGTAGCGGGTTCGTCGCGCACGCGGTCCCGGCGGCGCGGACCGCCTTCGGGTTGCCGGCCGCGGCCGCAACGGCGGTGTAGCTGGCGGTCGTGCCGTACGGGATCTGAGGCAGGTAGGCCAGGACGCTGCGGCGGAAGCCCGAAGACCGCCGCAGGTCGAGCGGCAGGTCGAACGCAGTCCGCTGCCTGGCGAAGTACTCCTCGATTTCGCGGGCCGCCGAATCCAGCCGCTGCGGGGCACGCAGTACCCGCGGGCTGATCGTGGCGGCCAGCTGCTCCAGCACCCGGTCGTGGTCCTGCAGCGCGTACGCGACCCGGACGAGGCCCTGCTCGGTCGCGGCCAGCAGCAGCGGGCCGACCGGCGTGTCGACAGTGCGGTAGGCGACCTCGAGGATCCCCGCAGCCGCGGCGGCGGCCCCGAGCCGTGCGTGCAGCCGGCGCACAGTTTCGTCGTCGACCTCCGGCAACGCGGTGACCAGGTCACGGCTGCCGGAGATCGCGGGTGCGGTGCTCATGTCGTTGCTCCTTCGGCGTCTCGCTCACGTGTGGATGTCAGGTAGGTCTTGCGGAGGGCGGAGATGCCGTCGGCGGCGGCTCTGCGGGCCGCGTCCGGGGTGCCGCCCAGTACGTCAGCGACGTCGGCGTAGGGCAGCCCGGCGACGTGGTGATAGATGACGCACTCCCGCTGCTTGCGGGGGAGCGTCTTCAGCGCAGCCCACAGATCGGACTCCCAGCTGTCGAGCAGCCCGTTTCCGCTCGGCCGCTCGGGCACGTCGGCGACGGGGACCGCCCGCCGCGCGTCCGCTCGTAGCTGGTCGATCGCCTTGTGGTGGGCGATCGTGACCAGCCACGCCTCGACGTTGCTGCCGGCCCGCAGCGTCGGGTAGGCCTGCATCGCGGCCAGGAACGTCTCCGACCAGGCGTCTTCTGCGGCCGTGGGAGCGAGCACGGCGCGACAGACCCGCAGCACCGTCGTCCCGTGCCGCTCCACGACCTTCTCGAACGGTTCGTGTCGCACACTTCGCAAACGCTGCGGGGCCGTGGAATGTGAGGTCGCCATCCGTGCCGCCATTCAAACCGCCCCCGGCCCGGGGGAAGCGAGCTTCTGACGTCGCCCGGTACAGGTTGGCAGATACCAGCATCGACCCGTGTCAAGCGACGGCTGCACGGACAGGAGGGGCCGTTGCGCAGGTCTTCAGTACCGGCTTGCGCCGCATGATCTACGTGTCCTGGAGTCGCTGGCCAACGGAATCCCGGAGGCGGCGGCCGTTCGGGCCGTGGCCCTCCAGGATCAAGAGCACGTCCCGGCGGTGGTGCGGGACCCTTGCTCCGGTTCGTAGGCAAGGCGGTAGCCGCGCTTGACGACCGTCTGGACGATCCGCGGGTTCCCGAGCAGCCCCCGCAACCGGGTGACCGCCATCTCGACCGCATGCGCGTCGGATCCGTCCCGGGGAAGGCTGGTGCACAGCTGCGGGCGCGACAGGACGCGCCCGGGCTGCCCCGCGAGGGCGCGCAGCACGGCCAGCGGAGCCGGTGGCAGCGGCACGAACAGCCCGTCCACCAGCGCGGCGCTGCCGCGGAGCTCGAGTCGGCACCCCGCGACGGGTAGGACCCGTGCCCTGCGGGCGGGCAACTGCAGGCACAGCTCGCGCACCAGGGCGCCGAGGCGGGACCGGTCGGGCATCACAACCGGCACCCCGAGCCGCTGGAGGGGCGCGGCCGTGACAGGCCCGACGCAGGCGGCCACCGTGTGGGTACGCAGCGCATCGAGGAAGGCCGTCCGGCAGCCGGCCTCGGTCGCGCTTTCCAGCGTCCCGCACACCGCGGGCGCACTCGTGAACGTCACCGCGTCGAGTTGGCGCGCGACGACCGCGTCGACCACCCGCCGCAGGCGTGCCGGGTCGGCCGGCGGCGCCCAGCGATACACCGGCACCGGCACAACCTCCGCGCCGGCCGCGCCCAAGGCGTCCACCACGTCAGGGAGCGGCTCGCCGTGCAGCTGGACAGCGATGCGCACGCCGGTGAGATCTCGCTCCAGCAGTTTGGCGAGTACCTCGTTCACCGACTCGGAGTGAGGTGACCACAGCTCGCGCAGCCCGGAGGCGCGGATGGCACCCCGCGCCTTGGGTCCCCGCGCCAGCAGCTCCGCGCCTGTCAGCTCCTCGCGGAGCGCCTCGCCGAGCCCCCAGCCGTCCGCGGCTTCCATCCAGCCGCGGAACCCGATCCCGGTCGTGACCACCACGACCTCGGGGGGCTCGGCGAGGCAGGTCTTCGTCGCCCACAGCAACTCGTCGTCGTCGGGCAGCGGGACCAGCGGCCGTCACCCCGACCGTGAAACCCGCCAGCGGCGGCACCTCGGCCGTCACGGCGGCCCCAGCAGCACGCGGCCGGCGTGCACCCGGGCCGGGTAGACCCGCAGGACCACGTCGACTGGTCGCGCACTCTTCCGGTGGTCAGGAACAGCGGGAAGGCAGCGTCGGGCTCCTCGGCGGCAGGCTGGTGCCGGACGGCGGTGAAGCGCGCCCGCCCGTCCGGGGTCGCGAAGCTGTCGGTGAACAGCCGCGGGGTGCCCGCCGAACTCGCGTCGGGGCACGGCCAGAACAGGCCCTGGTGCTCGGCGATGCGCTCGTAGGTCATCCCGGCGTAGTCGGCGGGCCCGCCCGCCGAGGCCCGGCGCAGCTCGTCGAAGACCTGGCGGGGGTCGGTCGGGAAGCGCGTCGGGGTTCCCAGCCGAGCGGCCAGCGCGGAGAGGATCTCGAGATCGGTTCGTATCCGTGGCGGCGGTGTGAGGGCGGCGCGACGCAGCACGACCCGTCCCTCGACGGTGGTCACCGTGCCGGTCTCCTCGGCCCACTGCGCACAGGGGAGGACGACGTCGGCCAGCTCGGCTGTCTCGGACGGCACGAGGTCGCTGACAGCGAGGAAGTCGAGCGCGCCCAGCCGCTGCGTGACGTGCGCGGCCCGGGGGGCGCTGACCACTGGGTTGGACCCCGCGACGAGCAGGGCGCGGACGCCCCCCGGCCGTCCCAGCGTGTCGAGCAGTTCGTAGGCCGAGGGGCCGGGACCGGGAAGGCTGTCAGGGTCGACTCCCCAAACATCCGCGACGTGGGCGCGCGCGACCGGATCGTCGATCTTGCGGTAGCCGGGGAGCTGGTCGGCTTTCTGCCCGTGCTCGCGGCCGCCCTGGCCGTTGCCCTGGCCGGTGGAGCCGAACCCGCCATGCGGGCGGCCGGGCTGGCCGAGTGCCAGGGCCAGGTTTATCCAGGCGAGGACGGTGTCTGTGCCGGTGCTGTGCTGCTCTGCACCACGCGCCGTGAGGATCACTGCGGAACCGGCTTCGGCCAGCAGACCGGCGGCTGCGTGCAGCCGCGACGCGGGCACGCCCGCGATGCGCTCCACCCGCTCCGGCCAGTAACCGGCGACAGTTGCGCGCACGCTGTCGAAGCCCGTCGTGCGTCCCTCGATGTAGCCCGAGTCGCAGGCCCCGGCCGCAGCCATGAGGTGGAGCAGCCCGTTGGCCAGGGCCAGGTCGGTGCCGGGCAGCGGCTGCAGGTGGATCGTCGCCGCCCGCGCCGTGCCCGTCGCGCGCGGGTCGACGACGATCAGGCGGCCACCGCGTTCGCGTTGGGCGTCGAGGTGGCGCAGCGCCGGCGGCATCGTCTCGGCCAGATTGCTGCCGACGAGAACGATCACATCCGCGTTGTCCGTGGCCATGAGAAAGTCCCCGCTGGTGGCCAGGTCGAGGTCCC
>JADGOW010000094.1 GCA_017882765.1 Frankiaceae bacterium | reverse complement strand
CGGTTCGGCTCGCCAGGGCTCGCCGGACCCCATCGCCGGTTCGGCTCGCCAGGGCTCGCCGGACCCCATCGCCGGTTCGGCTCGCCAGGGCTCGCCGGAACATGTCGAATCGGCCGTCCGTTCCGATAGACAAGCGCAATGCCGCCGGGCTGTCTGCTGCCCCGTACGGCGTATCGTGATCTGGTGGGCGGCACAACCCGAGAGGCGTGGCGTGACCGACCCGCCGTTTGACCCGATGACAGGCAGGAGGACGGGGCACCCCAGCCGGGCTGTCCCATCGTGATGAACGCGAGACGACTGTTCCGTGGCCCCCTCGTGTGGCTGCTGCTTGCCCTCATCGTGGTCCTGGTCGCCCTGGATGTCTTCTCGACCGACAGCCAGTACAAGGGCACTGACCTGAGCACGATCCAGACACAGATCGCTACCAACAACGTTGACAGTGCCACGATCCTCGACACCAAGCAGAGCATTCAGATCTCGACGAAGAATGGGCAGAAGCTCGAATCGTCCTACGTCCAGAACCAGGGCGTTCAGCTGGCCAACTCGCTGCAGGACAAGGGCATCAAGTACGAGGCCAAGGTCGACCACGGCAACCCGCTCCCGGCGATCCTGCTCCAGCTGCTGCCGATTGCTGTCGTGGTGCTGCTGCTGTTCTTCTTCATGAACCAGATGCAGGGCGGCGGCAACCGGGTCATGAACTTCGGCAAGTCCAAGGCGAAACTGATCAGCAAGGACATGCCGAAGACCACCTTTGCCGACGTCGCGGGCGTGGACGAGGCCATCGAGGAACTCGACGAGATCAAACAGTTCCTGGAGAACCCGGCGAAGTTCCAGGCCGTCGGGGCCAAGATCCCGAAGGGGGTCCTTCTGTACGGGCCGCCGGGAACCGGCAAGACCCTGCTCGCCCGGGCGGTCGCAGGCGAGGCCGGGGTGCCGTTCTACTCGATCTCCGGTTCGGATTTCGTGGAGATGTTCGTCGGCGTCGGCGCCAGCCGCGTCCGCGACCTCTTCGAGCAGGCCAAAACCAACGCACCCGCGATCATCTTCGTGGACGAGATCGACGCCGTGGGGCGGCACCGCGGCGCCGGCCTCGGCGGCGGTCATGACGAGCGGGAGCAGACCCTCAACCAGCTTCTGGTCGAGATGGACGGCTTCGACGCCAAGACCGGCGTCATCCTGATCGCGGCGACCAACCGGCCGGACATCCTCGACCCCGCGCTGCTTCGTCCGGGCCGGTTCGACCGGCAGATCGTGGTCGACCGGCCGGATCTGCTCGGCCGCGAGGCGATCCTGCGGGTGCACGCGAAGGGCAAGCCGATCGGCGCCGATATCGACCTCACCGTCATCGCCCGGCGCACCCCCGGCTTCACCGGTGCCGACCTGGCCAACGTCCTCAACGAGGCGGCGCTGCTCACCGCCCGCCTGGACCAGAAGTTGATCTCGATGCTCGTGCTCGAGGAGAGCATCGACCGGGTGATGGCCGGGCCGGAGCGCAAGACCCGCGCGATGAGCGACAAGGAAAAGAAGATCATCGCGTATCACGAGGGCGGGCACGCGCTGGTGGCGCACGCGCTGCCCAACACAGACCCGGTGCACAAGGTCACGATCTTGCCGCGCGGGCGCGCGCTCGGCTACACCATGCAGCTGCCCATCGAGGACAAGTACCTCACCACCCGCGGCGAGATGGTCGACCAGCTTTCCGTGCTGCTCGGCGGCCGCACCGCAGAGGAGCTCGTGTTCCACGAGCCCACGACCGGCGCCAGCAACGACATCGAAAAGGCGACGACGATCTGCCGCGCGATGGTCACTCAGTACGGGATGAGCGAGCGGCTCGGGGCCCTGAAGTTCGGTCGCGACAACGGCGAGGTGTTCCTCGGTCGAGACATGGGCCACCAGCGCGACTACTCCGAGGAAGTCGCGGCCGAGATCGACGAGGAGGTCCGCAAGCTGATCGAGGGCGCCCACGACGAGGCCTGGGAGGTGCTCGTTCGGTACCGGGACGTGCTGGATGACCTGGTGTTGCGGCTGATGGACAAGGAGACCCTGAGCAAGGAGGAAGTGCTCGCAATCTTCGCGCCCATCGAGAAGCGGCCCAGCCGGGGCTTGTGGACGGGGACTGGCAAGCGCATGCCGTCCGACCGGCCGCCCGTGCTGACCCCCGCGGAGTTGGCACTGCTCAGGCCGGCCGACGTCGCCGACCTGTTGCCCAACACCACCGGCAAGCCGCGCTTCCCGAACGGCTCCGGCAACGGCGATCACGGGGATAGGGGCGATCACACGGACAAGCCCACGCTGGACAAACCAGCCTCGCGGCGGCCCGCCGGCCCGGATGCTCAGGCGCCGGGCCCGGTGGTCCACCGGCAGGAGGACGTGCCGGCACCGGATGCAGTGGAGTGACCCCGCGGCACGACTCCGATCGTGACCGCTCCGGGTACTTCGATCAGGCTCGCGCTGAAGCGGCCATCCGTGAGTTGCTGATCGCGGCGGGGGAGGACCCCGACCGCGAGGGGCTGCGTGACACCCCGAGGCGGGTGGCGCGCAGCTACAAGGAGGCGTTCGCCGGGCTGCACCAACATCCGTCCGAAGTCCTCACGACCATCTTCGATGAGGGCCATGACGAGATGGTGCTGGTGCGCGACATCCGGCTCGTCAGCCTCTGCGAGCACCATCTGATCCCGTTCTACGGGCAGGCGCACGTCGGCTACATTCCCAACGAAGCCGGGCAGATCACCGGGCTGTCGAAGCTGGCTCGCGTCATCGACGTCTTCGCCCGGCGGCCGCAGGTTCAGGAACGCCTGACGACCCAGGTCGCGGACGCTGTGGAGGAGGGTCTCAAGCCGCGTGGCGTCCTCGTGGTCATGGAGGCCGAGCACCTGTGCATGTCGATCCGGGGCGTTCGCAAGCCGGGGGCGACAACCGTCACCAGCGCCGTACGCGGCCAGTTCCGCACGTCGGCGGCAACCCGGGCGGAGGCGATGAGCCTCCTGCTGGGCCGTCGCGTTCCCTGACACGAAGTTCCCCGGTCGGCATCCGGTCGTTCAACTCGGCTCTCCTGCCTGGTCATACCTGCCGTGGACGCTGGTTGCTCAGGCGGTGGTCTCCCCCGGGGCGCGGCTTCGGGACCACCCGCCGGGCGTGTGTCTGTGCGAGAGGGGTGGACATGGAGGAGATCCTCGTCACCGTCCTGGTCGAGGCGATGGGAGCCGTGCTGGCGGCGCTGATCGCGCTGGCCGTACGTCGGCTCTGGTCGTCAGCTCAGGGCGCCCCAGGCGTCCCGGCCGCATCGCCGGTGCGGCTGTTCGCAGTGCCCGCCTACGCGTGAGCGGCAGCCGTTCCTGGCGGTTTATCTGGCGTAATCCCTGACGATACCCGTAGCGATCTTCTCTTCGAGCGCCGGATTGTCCCGGTAAATGGTGCAGACTCGGTTCCAGCACCTGCCCGGCCCGGACGGGACAGGGACGGTCCGGACGGGGGCGCAATGGCTCTTCCCGGGCTGCTCGGCCCGGTTGCGCGGGCCGTGCGTGACCAGGTCGGGGGGCGTCTGCCCGGCGGGCTGGGCGGGCCCTTCGTCCGGGGCGGTGCTTCGAGCCGGCGCGCCTGGGTGGTTGACGGCAGGGCGACCGTCCTTGTGCCCGAGGCGGCGGGGGTTGCCGCGGCGCACGTCCGCAGGCAGCTCGAGACCGATCTGGGCAAGCTTTCCGGCGTGGCCTGGGCCGCTGTGAATGCGCCGCTCGCGCGGGTCGTTGTCGGCCTGAGGGCTCCGGAGCCTGCGCTGGACCAGGTCGTGTCCGCGGTCGACGCGGCAATCGCCCGAGCCGCGCCGGCGCTCACTTCGCCCGACCGGCGGGCGGGGAACGCACGGGCGGCAATCGAGTCTCCTGAGGCGATCGGCCCGGTTGTTCGGGGCGTCGTGACGATGGCTGCCGACGGCCTGGCGATGGGGGTTGCCACAACTGGACGTGTCCTGCGCTGGATCCCGCTTCCCGGCGAGGTGGTCGGGGCAGTCATGGCGGTCGACAGCCAACCCAAGCTGCGCTCGGTCGTCGAGCGGACGCTGGGGCAAGCGAACGCTGACCTCGCCCTCGGGCTGGGCAATGCCGTGGTGGCCGGCCTGGGTCAGTCCGTCGCCGGCTTGATGGTCGATGCGACACTGCGGTTCACCCAGGTGCGGGAGGCCGAACAAAGGCGCCGCGTCTGGCAGGAACGGGAGCCCGACCTGCTTGGGACTGGCCAGCGCGCAGCTGCCGAGCCGGTCGTCCCGGAACGGCCCCGTCCGCTGCCTCCTGGCCCGTACGAGCGCCACGCCAGGTGGGCATCGTTCGCGTCGGCAGCAGGCCTGGCCGCCGGCACGGCGGCCGGCACCCCCCGCCGCGGCATCGGCTTCGCGGTGGGCGCACTGCCCCGGCCGGCCCGTATCGGACGGGAAGCGCACGCCGCGGCGCTCGGCTATGAGCTGGCCCGCCGCGGTGTGCTTGTGCTGCAGCCTGGGGTCCTGCGCGTGCTCGATCGGGTGGACACGGTGGTGCTCGATCCACAGGCCCTGTCGAACGGACGGATGGCCATGGGCTCGGTCGTGGGGCTGCAGGGCGCCTCCGAAGACGAGGCGCGGCTGCGCGTGCATCGGCTCTTCCGCGCGGGGTCGGTGGACGAATGCCGCGCCGACGGGGGCTGGACGCTCGGGCCTGTCGATGCCCTGCAACTGTCCGGACGCCGTGGAGTACGGGAACGCCACCGGCTCGAGCGCGAGGGCGCAGCGCGCGTGCTGGGCCTCGCGCGCGGGAGACGCCTCATGGCTGTCGTCGCGGTGGTGGCCGAGCCGGCTCCGGCAACGGCAAGTCTTGTCGAGTCGGCTCGGCGGGCCGGTCTCACGGTCGTGCGGGCGCCCGGTGATGCGGCGCCGCCGCCCGGAGTCGGGTCGGCAGGGACGACGCCGGCCGGGGCCGTCTCTGCCGTAGGTGGGGCGGCCGGGCCCGGGCCGGCGTCCCCCGACCGGCTGATGCCGGGCGGGTCCCGGCTACTCGCCACGGTGCGGGAGCTGCAGGCGGAGGGTGCCGTGGTGGCGCTGGTTTCCAGCCGCCGGGCGGCCCTGGCAGCGGCCGACGTCGGCGTGGGCGTCGACGGGCACGACGCCGTCCCGGCTTGGGGGGCGCCCATCCTCGTGGGTACCGACCTCGATGCCGCGGCGCTGATCATCGACGCCGCCGGGTCGGCCCGACGGGCCGGGGTGACGGCGGTACGGCTCTCGCAGGCCGCCGCCGCCGCGAGCGTGCTGGCAGGGCTGAGCCAGCGCGGTGGTCAGGCGAGCCGGCGCGCCAACCACGCCCTCACCGGTGCGGGGGCGCTGGCGCTGGCGCTGGCGACCGTGGCTGTCCGCAAGGTGGCGAGCCGACCGGTGGTTCGACAGGCCGTCGCGCCCCCGTGGTACGCGATGCCGCCCGCGAGCGTGCTTGCCGAGTTGGGCAGCGGCCCAGGCGGTCTCACCGAGCGGGCAGCCGGCCTGCGGCAGGGGGAGGCCGTCACCGGGGCCCCCGCCCCCACCGGCTTCGTGCGCGCTTTCGTCGAGGAACTGTCGAACCCGATGACCCCGATCCTCGCCGGTGGTGCTGCGCTCTCGGCGTCGGTGGGCTCCGCGCTCGACGCGGGCCTCGTCATGGCGGCCAGCGTCGTGAGCGCGCTGACCGGCAGCCTGCAACGGTTGAGTACGGACCGTGCGGTGGCCGGGTTGTTCGCTCGGTCCGAGGTGCCGGTACGGGTGCGCCGAGGCGGCGAGCAGTCCCGGCTGGGCCCCGACGAACTCGTGGTCGGGGACGTCGTCCTGCTTGGTCCGGGCGACGTCGTACCCGCGGACGCCCGGGTTGTCGAGGCCTTCGGACTGGAGGTCGACGAGTCGACCCTGACGGGCGAGTCGCTGCCGGTCAGCAAGTCCGCGGCGGCGGTGGCGGCCACGGCCGTCGCGGAGCGCTCCTCGATGGTGTACGAGGGGACGACCGTCGCTGCCGGCCGGGCCGCCGTGGCGGTAACCGCTGTCGGCGGCTCGACCGAGGTCGGGCACAGCATGGCGATGGCACACGGCACGGTGCCCCGGGGGGGCGTAGAGGCCCGCCTGGCCGGCATCACCCGCGTCACGATGCCGGTTGCCGTCGGTTCCGCGGCCGCGGTCGTTGCCGCCGGCGTGGTGCGCGCCGTGCCGCTGCGCGACACCGTCACCGCGGGGGTCGCCCTCGCCGTCGCGTCGGTTCCGGAGGGGCTGCCCTTGCTCGTCGGGGGCGCGCAGCTTGCTGCGGCCCGCCGGCTCGGGCGGTTGGGCTCGCTGGTTCGCAATCCCAGCACCATCGAGGCGCTGGGACGAGTTGATGTCCTGTGCTTCGACAAGACAGGCACGCTGACCGAAGGTGCCATCCGCTTGACCGACGTCTCGGACGGGGTCAGGTCTGCGGCGCTGCCAGACCTCGACGAGCGCCTGCGCGCGGTCGTGGCGACCGGGCTGCGCGCGACGCCACGAATTCGTGCCGGGCAGCAGCAGTCGAGCCTGACCGACCGGGCTGTGCTCGACGCGGCCCGGGACCTGGGGATCAAACGTGCCTCGGGACTGTCCGAGTGGGCCCGGCTGGCGACCCTGCCGTTCGAACCGAGCCGCGGCTTCCACGCGACCCTGGGGACGGCTGGGACGCAACCCCTGGTGTGCGTGAAGGGAGCCCCGGAGGCCGTTCTGCCGCGGTGCGCCACCTGGCGAGGCGGCGACGGTTCGGCGACCCGCCTTGACCCGCAGGCGCGGGCCGCACTCACCGCGGAGCTGCACCGGCTCGGTTCCCAGGGCTACCGCGTCCTGGCAGTTGCTCAGGGCGCCGGCCCTGTGGACGCCGGCTCGCTGCGCGCCGGCTCGGTGGGCGCCGGCCCCGACGGCACCGCGGCTGCCGGGCGGCGCGTCCTCGACGAGGCGGTGTCGAACCTCGAGTTCCGGGGCTTCCTCGCCTTGTCGGACCCGATCCGGCCCAGCGCAGTGCCGGCCCTGCTGGGGATCCGGGATGCGGGGGTCCACGTGGTCATGATCACTGGCGATCACCCTGCGACCGCAACGGCGGTGGCCCGCGATCTCGGGGTCCTCGACCACGGGGTGCTGATCACCGGCACCGAGTTGGACGCGATCGACGACGATGCGCTGGATGCCCTCCTGCCGCGGGTAACGGTCGTCGCGCGCGGCACGCCCCACCACAAGGTGCGGGTCGTGCGGGGATTCCAGCGGCTCGGCCGGGTCGTCGCCATGACCGGGGACGGGGCGAACGACGCGCCCGCGATCCGGCTCGCAGACGTGGGCATCGCGCTGGGCCGGCGAGGTACGCCGGCGGCCCGGGCCGCGGCCGACCTTGTCGTCACCGACGACCGGCTCGAGACAATCGTCGATGCGCTGATCGAGGGCCGGTCGATGTGGTCGTCGGTGCGCGGGGCCCTGGGCATCCTGCTGGGCGGCAATCTCGGCGAGATCGCGTTCACCCTGCTCGGTGCCGCCCTGACCGGCCGCCCGCCGCTGAACGCGCGCCAGCTGCTGCTGGTCAACCTGCTGACCGACCTGGCGCCGGCGCTCGCGGTCGCGTTGCGCCCGCCGGCTCCCGCGGCTCGCGCCGAGGCCCTCGCCCAAGGAGCCGACGCGATGGGCGCCGCCCTCGACCGCGACATCGCCCTTCGAGCGGTCACCACGGCCACCGGCGCCTCAGTTGCCTGGGCGCTTGCTCGGCTGACCGGACGGGCAAAGCGCGCCAACACGGTCGCCTTGGTGGCGCTGGTCGGCACCCAGCTGGGGCAGACCTTGGCCGTCGGTGGGCGCAGCCCCTCAGTGGTCGGTGCGAGCGTGGGGTCCATGGCCGTGCTCTCAGGAGCGGTCCAGACGCCCGGGGTCAGCGGCTTCTTCGGGTGCACCCCGCTGGGGCCGGTCGGCTGGACGATCGCGGGAGGGTCGGCAGCGGCGGCCACACTGCTCGTCCCGCCGCTGGCGGGCCGGCTCGTGCCGGTGCTGCACAGTGGCTGGTCGCTGTTGGCGCCCCGGCTGTCCCGGGAACGCCGGGACGCCGGTGTCCTCGACGCGCTTGGGCGCGTTCCGGGCGTTGCGCCCCCCGCCGGGGTCGGCGGGCCGGTGCCGCCCGAACCGGACGCGGGTATCAGCCGTCAAGGTCGCGACGCCGTGGAACCATGGTGGTGTGTCCTCGGAGCGGCTGGCCAGCAAGCGACCGGCGGGCGCCGCATCCGAGGGCACCAAGGGCACCAAGGGCACCAAGGGCCCTAGTGGCCCCTACGGCGCTCGGGGCGCCAAGGGCGCTAGGGGCCCCAAGTCCGGGGGCGCGGGGGGCACCGACGATCTGCGCGCCCGGTCCGCCGCTTCCTCCGCCACCGGAGATCCCAAGCGGCCGCTACCGGGGCGCGGGCGTGCCTGGGTTCCGCGTCTCGTGGCCCTGCTCGTGGCCTTCGCGGGAATCCTCAACATCGTCAGCGCGGTCACGCCCTCGATGGCGCGCCGCCTCGACGAGGTGCGCCAGGTCGTCCCCGGCGCGGTGACGCAGTCGGCGGCCGCGGCCACGGTCGCTTCGGGCATCCTGCTGCTCTTCGTCGCCAGCGCCTTGCGGCGGCGCAAGCGGCGCGCCTACCAGGCCACAGTGATCCTGCTGGCCCTGTCGGCGGTGCTGCACGTCGTCAAGGGCCTCGACATCGAAGAGGCCCTCATCGAAATCCTGCTCGTAGTGCTCCTGGTGGCCACACGCAAGGAGTTCTACGCGAAGGGCGACCCGCGCACCCGCTGGACTGCGGTCTGGGTGGGCCTGCTCCTGCTGGCGCTCGACATCGGCATCGGGCTCGCCCTGGTGCACCTGCGGATGGACCGCATCGTTGCGCCGCATCCCTTTTCCGACCAGATCGAGCACGTCGTGGTCGGCATGGTCGGGGTCACCGGTCCCCTGAGGTTCGTCCACGAGGGCACGGCGGACCTGGTCGCGGCCGTCCTGTTCGCCCTGGGTGTGTTGACGGTGGGCACAGTGACCTACCTTGTCCTGCGGGCTCCCCACCGGCCACCGATGCTCAGCGCGCAGGACGAGGCCCGGATGCGGGCGTTGCTGGAGCGCTACGGCGAGTGTGACTCGCTGGGCTACTTCGCGCTGCGCCGCGACAAGAGCGTCATCTGGTCACCGACGGGCAAGGCCTGCGTCGCCTACCGCGTCGTGTCGGGGGTGATGCTGGCCAGCGGGGACCCCCTGGGCGACAACGAGGCGTGGCCGGGAGCCATCCAGGCCTTCCTGCAGGAGGCAGCCGAGCACGCCTGGATCCCCGCGGTCATCGGATGCAGCGAGCGCGGCGGCACCGCCTTCACCCGCGCCGGCCTCACGGCGCTGGAGCTCGGCGACGAGGCGGTCGTCGAGCTCGCCGACTTCACCCTGGAAGGGCGGGCCATGCGCAACGTGCGGCAGGCCGTCGCACGGGTGGAGCGGGCCGGCTACACCTGCTCGGCGCGGCGGCTGCGCGACATCCCGGCGGCAGAGCTGGCGTTGCTACGCGAGCAGGCGGCGCAATGGCGCGGGACGCAGACCGAGCGGGGCTTCTCGATGGCACTGAGCCGTTTCGGCGATCCCACGGACGGGGAATGCGTCACTGTCACGGCATTCCGCCCGTCCCAGGAAGGCCCGGTGCTGAGCGCGTTTCTCAACTTCGCCCCGTGGGGGAGGGACGGCCTGTCTCTGGACCTGATGCGCCGCGACCGTGCCGCCGACAACGGGCTCAACGAACTGCTGATCGTCAGCGCCCTGCGAGCCGCCCCTGATCTGGGGGTGACACGGGTATCGCTGAACTTCGCGGCCTTCCGCTCGGCGATCGAACGCGGGGAGCGGCTGGGCGCCGGCCCTTTCCAGCGGGCGTGGCGATGGATACTGGTGTTCCTGTCCCGGTGGTTCCAGATCGACTCGCTGTACCGGTTCAACGCGAAGTTCCGCCCGATCTGGGAGCCGCGTTTCATCTGCTATCCGGGGGCGGGGGACCTGCCCAGAATCGGGATCGCGATGCTGGAGGCCGAGGCCTTCATCGTGTGGCCGTTCCCGCGGATGCGGCGCCCCTACGAGGTGGTCACGCAGCCGAGCGCCGCGGAGACGTCCTAAATGGCGCCGCAACGGGGGCGCCGCAATAAGGGCGCTGTAATGGGGGCGCTGTAATGGGGGCGTTGTGACCGGCGACCTGAGCGTCGACCTGCCGGGCCTGCCCGGCCTCGGGCGCACTCGCGTGCTCGGGGTGCTCAACGTCACCCCCGACTCCTTCTCGGACGGGGGATTGTTCGCCGGCACGGAGGCGGCCGTGCGGCACGGCATGGCACTTGCCGAGGCGGGGGCCGACATCGTCGACGTCGGCGGCGAGTCGACCCGCCCCGGGGCGCAACGGGTGGGGGAGGACGAACAGTTGCGCCGCGTGCGGCCGGTCGTCACCCACCTCGCCCGGGAGGGGATCCCGGTCAGTATCGACACGACCCGGGGCAGCGTCGCCAGGGCCGCCCTGGATGCGGGGGCCCGGCTGGTCAATGACGTCAGCGGCGGCTCGGACCCGCTGCTGGTCGAGCTGGTCGCCGAGTCGGGGGTCGCGTTCGTGCTCATGCATACGCGTGGGACCAGCGCCGACATGTCGGGCCGCGCGCGCTACGGCGACGTCGTGACCGAGGTCGCCGCGGAGCTGGAGAAGCGCCTCGCCGCGGTCACCGAGCGGGGCGTGCGAACCGACCAGGTGCTCGTGGACCCGGGGATCGGCTTCGCCAAGAACGCCGGGCACAACTGGCGGCTACTGGCTCACCTCGACCAGCTGCGCGTCGGGGGGCGGCCGCTGCTCGTGGGCGCCAGCCGCAAGTCCTTTCTCGGCGCCCTGCTGACCGGTTCGGACGGGCAGCCGCGAGCTGTCGGGGACCGCGACGACGCGACGCAGGCGCTCACCGCGATCCTTGCGGCCGAGGCCGTGTGGGGCGTGCGTGTGCATGCGGCCCGGCCGGCGGCCGACGCCGTGCGGGTTGTGGTCGCCCTTCGGCAGGCGGGCCGATGACCGCGCAACCGGCCGGTCCGGGCCCCGCGGAGGTCGCTGCTGTCGAGGCGGTGAATTCCGAGCTGTACGAGGCGTTCGAAGCCGGTGACCTCGACCGGATGGCGGCGGTGTGGGACGACGAACGCCCCGGCGAGGTCGTGTGCATCCACCCGGGGTGGGACGCGGTGCGCGGCCGCGACCGGGTCTTGCGCTCGTGGGCGGCAATCATGGCGAACACGGCGTTCGTCCAGTTCGT
The DNA here is from genome assembly GCA_017882765.1 of Frankiaceae bacterium. Classification (GTDB taxonomy): domain Bacteria; phylum Actinomycetota; class Actinomycetes; order Frankiales; family Frankiaceae; genus JADGOW01. Next base: position 448 of record JADGOW010000094.1, on the reverse strand, counting down.
GCTCACCGACGTGCAGACCTCGGTACTGGCCGACATCGCCGTCGTGACCTGCGTGGAGAACATCGTCACCACGATGGAGGAGCTGGACAGCAACGCCCGCATCGTCACGACCAACCTCTTCCACCGGGGCGTGTCCGGGTGGCGGCTGCGGCTGCACCACGGCAGCCCGGTGCTGGGCGGGAAGGGTTGACGGGCGTGCTGACCGGGGAGCGGCTGCCCTCGTGACCGACCGCATCCGGCTGCGTGGCCTGCGCGTGCACGGGCACCACGGCGTCCTGCCCGCGGAACGGGAGCTTGGGCAGGCGTTTGTCGTGGACGCAGACCTGGAGGTTGACACCAGCCTCGCTGCCGAGACCGACACGGTGGCGCACACCGTCGACTACGCCGTCCTGGCCCGCACCCTGGCGGGAATCGTCGGCGGCGGGCCGGTCAACCTGCTGGAGACGCT
>JADGOW010000251.1 GCA_017882765.1 Frankiaceae bacterium | reverse complement strand
CACAGCGCCAACCCCAGGCACAGCCGCTGCCGCTCGTCGCACACCGCCGCCAGGCCGTCCTCGTTCCAGCGGTAGGCCCGCGACCGGGCGTGCTCGTGCGGGAACGACGACCAGGCATCCCCGTTCGCGCTGTAGTCCTCGCGCACACTCGCCCAGGCCCGCTCGCTGACGTAGGGACCCCACAGCCGCCAGGCAGCGACGCCGCTGTCGGCCTCCGCCAGCCGGCGCCGCTCCGCATCCTGGCCGCTGCCCGGAGCCTGAGAGCCGCCCGGCCCGCCCGGAGCCTGACTGCCGCGCTCGCCGGCCCTGCCGCCGCCGCCACCGGCTGCACGCGCATCCTCGCCACCTTCCCTCCGGGCCCGTTCGGCATCCCCGAGCACCCAAGCCCTCGACACGCGGGGGTGTCAACGGCGGCTTCAGCGCCCCCAGCCATCGGAGATGAACCGTGGCAGGCCAGGAGGTGTACGGCCGCACCGTTGGGCCCCGGTCGGGGAGCCGGGGCACCGTCGGACCGGCAGCGCCCCTCGGCCCCAGGGCCTCCGTGGCAGAGTCGGGCGGCCCCCTCCCGCACCTGAGCCATGCCAGTGTCATGCTTTGTCCTCGGGTGGCGCCGTCCGAACCCCTGTTACGCGATCCAAAGGAGCCGGCATTGGCCGAGCGCTACGACGTCATCGTCATCGGTAGCGGCGCGGGCGGCGGGACGCTCGCCCACACGCTCGCCCCGTCCGGGAAGAAGATCCTGCTGCTGGAGCGCGGCAACTTCCTGCCCAGGGAGACCCAGAACTGGGATCCGGAGGCCGTCTTCGTCAACGGTCGGTATCTGTCGCAGGACACCTGGTACGACGCAGACGGCAAGCCGTTCCAACCCCAGGTTCACTATTTCGTCGGCGGCGCCACGAAGCTGTACGGCGCAGCCCTGTACCGGCTGCGCCCGCAGGACTTCGGCGAGCTGCGTCACGTCGACGGTGTCGCGCCGGCTTGGCCGCTGAGCTACGACGACTTCGAGCCCTGGTACACCCAGGCGGAGTGGCTCTACCAGGTGCATGGGAATCACGGCGAGGACCCCACCGAAGGCCATTGGAGCAAGCAGTACCCGTGGCCGGCCGTCTCCCACGAGCCACGGCTCCAGGAGCTGTTCGACAACCTGAAATCCGGCGGTTACCACCCCTTCCCCGCGCCGTGCGGCATCCTTCTCGACGAGGCGGACCGGCCGAAGAGCACGTGCATCCGCTGCACGTGGTGCGACGGCTACCCGTGCCTGGTGCACGCCAAGTCCGACGCCGAAACCATCGCGGTGCGGCCCCTCCTCGACCGGCCGAATGTCACGCTGCTCGTCGACGCCGAGGTCGTCCGGCTCGACACCGATGCCGGCGGCCGCACAGTCACCGGCGTCGTCGTCTCCCGTGCCGGCACCCGGGAGGTCTACGAGGCCGACGTCGTGGTGCTGTCGGCCGGCGCGGCCAACAGCGCCAAGATCTTGCTTTCCTCCGCCCGCGACGGGCACCCCGACGGGCTGGCCAACGGCTCGGGCCAGGTGGGCCGCAACTACATGTTCCACAACAGCAAAGCCATCGTCGCGCTGGCGAAGGAGCCCAATGACACCGTCTACCAGAAGACCCTCGGCCTCAACGATTTCTACCTCGGGATCGACGACTACCCCTGGCCGGTCGGGAACATCCAGATGGTGGGCAAGTCGAACGCCGCGGCGATGCGGGGCGAGGAACCCGCGCTGACCAAGCTGGCCCCGAACTGGAGCCTGGCCGACACCGCCCGGCATGCCGTCGATTTCTGGCTCACCACCGAGGACCTGCCCCGACCCGAAAACCGGGTCACCGTCGACAGGGACGGCAACGTTCACCTTGCCTACACCTCCACCAACAACGACGAGGCTGACCGCCTCTACCACGAGCTGAAGAAGATCCTCAACCACGTCGGGATGGCCGAACATCATGTGCTCCGCAAGAACTTCTACATGCACATGAACATCGAGCTTGCCGGGGTGGCGCACCAGGCCGGCACCTGCCGGTTCGGTAGCGATCCCGCGACATCGGTGCTCGACCCGAACTGCAAGGCCCACGAACTCGACAATCTCTACGTCGTCGACACGAGCTTCTTCCCCAGCATCGGCGCGGTGAACCCGGCGCTGACGGCCATGGCCAACGCCATCCGGGTCGGCACGCACGTGCTCGACAGGATGCGTTAGCCCGTAGGACCCGCGCATTCGATTGTCGAGGGACGTGTGGCCACCAGGACCGAGACGACCGTCGTCTACGCGGCGGGCGCGGCGCAGGGCATCGTGCTGGTTACCTTCCCCGCTGCCAGCACAATCTTCACCGCCCCGGACGAGTACGGCCTGTCGAGCACGCAGTACGGGACGATGTTCCTCCCGCAGGTCGTCACGGCGATCACGGCGTCGCTGGCCGGCGCGCGCCTGGGCGCGCGGGTGGGCGTCAAGCGGGTGTACCTGGCCGGCCTCGCGGCCAGCCTCGTGTCGATGGCGTTGCTCATCGCCAGCCAGTTGTTCACCGCAGAGAAGTCAGTGGCCTACGGGCTGCTGCTGCTGGCCACGGCGAGCCTGGGCGTCGGCTTCGGCCTCACCGTCCCCGCCCTCAACACGCTCACCGCCGCGTTCCATCCACGGGCGGTCGACTCCTCGGTCTTGGTGCTCAACGCCCTGCTCGGTCTCGGTACCACGTTGGCGCCGGTGTTCGTCGCCGTGTTCGTCGGCCTGGGCTTCTGGTGGGGGCTCCCGCTAACGTCGACAATCCTGCTCACGGCCCTCCTCCTGGTGAGCCTGCGCCTCCCGCTCCAGGCGGGGGCGCCCAAGGCCGCAGACGGCCGGGCCAAGTCGGGAATCCCGACCCGGTTCTGGGTCTACGCGCTGTTCGCCGTGCTCTACGGAATCTGTGAGACCGTCAACGGCAACTGGGCCCAGCTCGACATGACCAGCGAGCTGGGTGCCTCGGTGACGCAGGCGTCGCTCGCCCTCACCGCGTTCTGGGGCATGGTCACGGTCGGACGGGTGCTCCTCGCGGCCGTCCAGCGCTGGTTTCGAGCCCGATGGGCCTACCACCTGCTGCCCCTGCTCCTCACCGGAACCTTCGTGATCATCGCGCTGCTTCCGGACGACGCGCCTGCCCTGGGCGTCGTGGCGTTCGGGCTCGCCGGCTTCGGCTGCTCCGCGCTGCTGCCACTCACGATCAGCTTCGCCCAAGAGGAGCTCACCACTGTCGCGGCCGCCGTGTCGGGCGGCGTCATCGCCTTCTACCAACTCGGCTATGGCATCGCCGCCTTCGGCGTCGGCCCGCTCCGAGCGGGCGGCGTCAGCCTGCCTACGATCTTCGGCTGCACGGCCGTCGTCGCCGCGGCCATGAGCGTGGTGTCGTGGGTTGTCGCTCGTTCCCGACCCAGTCCGGCCTCCCTGCACCCACGGCCGAGTCCGGCCTCCCTCGACGCACGGCCGAGTCCGCTAGACGCCGGAAGGGGACGTCCATGAAGCCCTATCCGATGATTGCCGACCACGGGCTGATCGGTGATCTGCAGACGGCCGCGCTGGTGGCCACCGACG
>JADGOW010000250.1 GCA_017882765.1 Frankiaceae bacterium | reverse complement strand
GCGATGGGTGCGGTCGTTCGAGGGCGCCCGCGTCACCGTCTACCTGCCCATCCTGATCGAACGGGCCAGCCGGGACGAGCTTTCCCACCTTGCGGCCCATCCGGCCCTGGGGGACGGTCAGGGCTGATGCGCGTCCGGGATCGCCCCCACACCGGTCTGACCCCGGTCCTTGACGGGCTGACAGGATGACGTCGAGGGGTCCGGTCCCTGATCCGCGCTAACCAATCACGAGCCTGCCCGATGGTCGTCGGCGGCAAGACGCTCCAACTCGGCCTCCGACTCGGGCCAGGACGCAGGAGCGCACATCATCGGGATGAGACGCCCGAAATTCCTCCTGCGGGCTGGCATCCTCGATCGGGCCGACTGAGCCCCGATGATGTCGATCGGGTCCGACCGCTTGGACTGGACTCGTAGTCGGCATGGCTTTCCCGCGGCACCTCGTGGCGGGCAGCTTTGCCGCGCGCGGCCCGGTCGGCCGGTGTCAGGTGCGGCGGAGCTTTGGCTGGGCTCATCGGAGCACCTCCAGGTTCAGTTGACGAGATCGACTATTCCGGACACCAGCAGATAGGCCCCGATCACGGCGGCGGCCACAATAATGATCGTTCGGGCGTGCTGGGACAGCCACCCGTTCCAACTACCCAGGATTCTTGCGGTGCGATCCGGCGCCGCGACGTAGAGCAGGAGCGGCACCTCGACGAACAGCAACACGATGAGGGCGATCAGAATCAGCGACAGCGCGGTCTGCGCGCCGCTCGCCTCACCCTGAGAGATCTCGTGCAGAGCCGTGAGGTAGAAGATCGACGGGATGTACATGGCGGCGCCAAACAGGCACAGCCCCACGGCGCTGCGCTGCTTCCGGTCGCTCGCGTCGGGCTTCGGCGGCCGGCGCGGCCGCCGCGCCACCACCACGGCGAGCACCAGCAGCGCGCCGCCCAGCGCCACGTCGATGCCCGGCGGGATCGTGCGATGCTGGCTGCTGTCATCCAGGCCCGTCCCCTTCAGGACCAGAACGACGGCGACGCCAATACCAACCGTGACGGTGGCCGCCCCGGCAAGGAAGGCAAGCGACGACCTGACCGGCCGGGGGCCGCCCAGCAGATAGGCGACGACCAGCAGCGCCGGCGGGTACAGCGCGGCCATAAACGCGGCCGGGAGGGCCTGGGCCAACACGGCGACCACCCTTCCCTAACCGGTGCCTGTGCACCTTCATCCTCGTCGGTGCGCCGGCACCCGTGGCCTGAGCCGATCCCCTCCGTTGGAGACCTGGGCTGTCCGGGGGGTTGAACGCGTCCCAGCAAGTCCTCGCGCCAGGTCAGCACGTCGATCCGGCCGGCGCTGCCCTGTTCCCGCGGACTGACCGGGGACGGGCGCCGAGCCGGGCCGAGCGAACCAGATCACCCCGGGACCCCGGCGTGGGCCTGGATGTCAGGAGGTCCGGGCGCGAGGGACCGGTCCGGTGCGCGCCCGCGGCCGGGGTCCGGAGCGGCCCGGCGAGGTTCGCGTAGACGTTTTCGGGCGGTGACTTTCGTTCAGTCGACGAGGAACCAGCCGCGTACTTGCGCCTCGTGGTCGACGTAGCGCTCGCCGGAGACGTCGACCACGACCTTGTCGATGGCTCCTCCGGTGAATCGGAACGGCGGCTTGTAGTCGGGGGTGACGCCCGAGCCGTCGTCACGGCCGACGCGGATCCCGTCCCCGACGATGCAGAAGAAGCCGGGCTGGGTGACGATGTCAGCGCTGCCCACTGCCTGGTCGTCCATGTAGAGGGTGAGGGTGCCTGCGGCGCCGGGCATCGCCGGGTCAGTGCTGCGGCCTCTCGCCGCGAACTCGGCCGAGAACACGTGGCGGCCGGAAGTGATCTCCCGATCTGCGTTCACGACCTGCAGGTGGGTGCCCAACCAGTTGAAGGCGTACTGCAGGCGCCGGTCTTTGATGTAGAGGCTGTGGCCGCCGGCGATACCGCCGTGGGCGTACAGAACGCCCTCGGCGTCGGCGGAGTCCACCTTGACCCCGGCGGCGATGGTGTAGGACCGGCCACTGATCAGAACTCCGGACTGCTCGGGCACCGACGCGCAATCGGGGTAGTAGATGTACCGGTCCCGCGGCGGGGTGCCGTGTGGCCGCTCGGCCCGGGTCTGCTCGAGGGCGGTGCGGTCGTCGAGCGGCAGTCCGTTGTAGATGCCGGCGTAGTAGTACCAGAGGCTCTTGAGCTTCTCGAGCCGGGCCGGCTCGCGCGCGGCCACGTTCTTCGACTGCGCCCGGTCGGTCGGGAGGTGGTAGAGCTCCCACTCGTCGGTTTCGTACTTGCCCCAGCCGCTCAGCGGGGGGTGCACCGTGTTGGCCAGCCACCCGTCGTGGTAGAGCGAGCGCTGCCCCAGCATCCCGTAGAACTGGGTGTCCCGACCCGGGGCAGCGGTGTCGGTGAGCGACGCCGCGAAGCTCTGGCCCTCGATCGGGTGCTGCGGGTAGCCCTTGAGGACCTCGGGCGGCTCGATGCCGAGCAGCTCGTAGATCGTCGGGACGACGTCGACCGCGTGGATGTACTGGTGGCGCACCTCGGCCTGGGCTTTGATCTTGGCTGGCCAGGCAACCAGGCACATGTCGGCGATGCCGCCCTCGTAGCCGGCCCAGCGCTTCCAGTACGGGAACGGGGTGTCGAACGCCCACGCCCACCCGGTGTTGTAGTGGTTGTAGGACGTCGGGCTGCCGAGCTCGTCGATGTGCTCCAGGGACAGCTCGGTCGGGGTGGGCAGGCCGTTGAAGAACCGCCACTCGTTGAAGGTCCCGTCCGGCCCGCCCTCGCCGCTCGCACCGTTGTCGGAAATGACGACGACGATGGTGTTGTCGAGTTCACCGGTGGACTCCAGAAAGTCGATCACTCGGCCGACCTGGTCGTCGGTGTAGGAGACGTAGCCGGCGAAGACCTCGGCCATCCGGACGAAGAGCCGCTTCTCGTCGGCGGTGAGCGAGTCCCATGGCCGGACCACGTCGAGGCCCGGCCACGGCTGCCCGTCCGGGCCGGTCGTCGCCGGCTCGCCGTGCGGGTTGATCGGGGAGAGCTCGGTGTCCTCCGGCAGGAGGCCGAGGTCCTTCTGCCGGCGCAGGATCTCGGGTCGGATCGCCTCATACCCCTGGTCGAACGTGCCCTTGTACTCGTCGGCCCAGTCCTTGAAGACGTGGTGCGGCGCGTGGGCCGCATCAAGGGACAGGTACATGAAGAACGGTTTGTCGGGCTCGACGACCTTGGCGTCGCGGATGAACTCGATGGCCTTGTCCGACAGGTCCTTGGCGATGTGGTAGCCCTCGTCGGGCGTGGCCGGCGGGGTGACCGAATGGTTGTCGTGGATCAGGTCCGGGTACCAGCAGCTCGACTCGCCGCCGAGGAAGCCATAGAACCGCTCGAACCCGCGTCCCAGGGGCCAGCGCCCCTTGTAGGCGGCCATGCTCGTCTCCTCACCCGGGGTGAGGTGCCACTTGCCGACGCAGTAGGTGTTGTAACCACGCTCGGCCAGCACCTCCGAGATGAACCCGTTCTCGAACGGGATGCGGGTGGAGATCCCGGGGAACCCGGAGCTGAA
>JADGOW010000093.1 GCA_017882765.1 Frankiaceae bacterium | reverse complement strand
TCCACGGCCGATTCCTCGAGGTCAATGACGCATTCTGCCGCACCAGCCAACGCTGCCGCGGCCGACTCACCAGGGAGACGATCGCGGACCTCACCGCTCCTGACGACCTGCACGCTCACCTCGAGCACCTCCGTCGCCTGGCGGCGGGTGACATAACCGGCTACCGGCTGGCCACCCACTTCACACCGGAGGACGGGGCGCAGGTCCCGGTCGTGCTCACGGCCACACTGGCCCACAAAGCCAATGGCGCCCCAGTTCAGGTCCTGGGGGTAAGAGTGGTGTAGGTCACGCGGATGGCGCCTCACGAGCAGCTCGATTGTTGAAGGCCGCCCCATGCTTGTGGCAACACCGAGGTCAGAGTGGTCCCTTGTCGTGGTAAGAGGAACAACCGCCAGAGCGCTCGTGTACCTGTCAGTGACCTCTCCGGTTGGCCATGAGCGCCGCGAACGGCAGCAGCACCATCGCCACCACCGCCATCGCCACCGCTGCCGGGACCGAGTAGGCCCGGACGACTGCGCCGGACAGCACGAACAGCAGCAGGCACGTCGTCATCGTGACGAGGTAGTTGCGCTGCAAGCGAGAGTTGTCCCTGGTTGGGGCGGGACGCCACGGGCCGGAGGGCTGCGCCCTGGTCGCGTGGGCCGCCCTGGACGGGGATGCCTGCGCCGCCCCGGCGCTTGCCGCCTGCATCGGGCGGCCCGCCGCCTTTGCTGCCAGCCACCGGTCGTACCGCGCCCGGCGGTCCGGGTCGCGCAACACCTCGTACGCCGCGCTCACCTGCCGGAACGCCGCGTCCGAGCCGCCCAGGTCGGGGTGCGCATCCCGCGCGGCGCGGCGGTAGGCAGCCCTGATCTCCCGCGCGGAGGCGTCGGCATCCACCCCCACCATGTCGTAGAGCGAACGTCCTGGCACAGCTGGCCTCCCCCAATCACGGTAGGCATGCGGTCGGGCGCCGACAAGCGGCCCGACCGGCGTCAGCCGCCCGGGAATCTTGTCAACCGCTATAACCGCCTGCGCAGATGCCAGTTATGAACAGTCTCGCCGTCCCGCGGCGCTTCTCGGTCGGCGACTCCCGACGATGGACGCGTATGAGAATCCGGCCATCACGCTGGGCCGCGGTCGCTGCTCTGGGCGCGCTGGCAGTCACGGCATGCGGTTCAGGGTCGACGAAGGCGTCCGAGCACCCATTGACCGGCCTGCCGATGGCCGCCAACGACCCGGCCGCCCGGCGTCCCGCGCTGTTCGTCAAGGTGGACAACGCCTTCGAAGCCCGCCCGCAAACCGGTATCGAAAAGGCGGACATCGTCTACGAGGAACTGGTGGAAGCCGGCATCACGCGCTTCGCCGCCATCTTTCAATCCACAGATCTGGGCGAGGTGGGACCGGTCCGTTCCGTGCGCCCGGTCGATCCCGCGTTGGCGGCGCCGCTGCACGGGGTCGCTGTGTTCTCCGGCGGAATCCCGGCTTTCGTCAGCCAGCTCGCCGCGGTCGCGCAGAACCTGTCCGCGGAGCAGATCGGTGAGCGGCCGCCTTATCGGCGTTCCCGAGACCGGACGGCACCGCACAACCTCTATGTCGGGGCGGGCGGGCTGTGGAAGCTCGCCCAGCCCCCCTACAACACCCCCCCGGCCCCGGTCTTCGCTTACGGCTCGCTGCCGTCATCGGGCACGAAGCCGGCGGCCAGCGCCAAGATGTCCTTCGACTCCCACAACACCATCGCCTGGCGGTGGGACGGTTCGGTCTGGCGGCGAAGCCAGAACGGGCGGCCGTTCGCGGTGACGGGCAGCGCCAGCATCGGGCCGGCCAACGTCCTCGTCCAGGTGGTTCAGGTGCGGCCCACCCAGTACGTGGATGTGGTCGGCAACTCCGTGACTGAGTCGGTGGTCACGGGCACCGGCTCGGGGGTGCTGCTGCGCAACGGCACCGCGACCGACGTCACGTGGTCGAAGCCAGATCAGGACAGTGGGACATCGCTGACAGAGGCTTCCGGCAACGAAGTCACATTGGCGCCCGGCAGCACCTGGGTAGAGCTGGTCCCGGCCGGACAGCCGGTCACCGTGACACCCTGATCGGCATGCCGGCTGCTCAGCGCGCGGGCGTCGGTGCGGCGCTCGACTGAATCTGGCCCAAGTCGACTGCTGAATCCTGCCGGGTCTATGCCGAGATCGGTGGCTGGGGACGGGGTGTTCAGCCTCCCGAAGTCTCGCAGCCCGCTTCGAGGTGGCGGATAACAGCCTCACTGATTTGGCGTAGCGCACTGACCTGCTCCTCGGTGAGGGGGTCGAACAGCGAGGAGCGGACGCACTCGACGTGACCGGGAGCGGCAGCGGCCAGCGCCTCGAATCCCTCGTCGGTCAATACGGCGACCTGCCCGCGCCGATCCGTCGGGCAGTCGCGCCGCTGCACCCATCCCTTCTCCTGCAAGCGGGCGACCGCGTGGGACAGCCGGCTGCGTGACGACTGGGACCGGTCGGCCAGTTCGCTCATCCGCAGCGACCGCTCAGGCGCCTCGGACAGCCGCACGAGGATCTCGTAGTAGGGGTGGGGCAGCCCGGAATCGCGCGCGAGCTGCGCCTCTATCGCGTCGAAGAGCATCCGGTTCGCCGTCAGGAACGCGCGCCAGGCCCGCTGCTCGTCAGTGCTCAACCAGCGGGTAGGCGCCATGGAATCCATCCTACGGAATGGTTGAACTGTCAACCGCGTTCGGGTACCGTGAAGCATGTTGGTTGAACATTCAACCGATAGCCCGACACCACTGGAGGCTCCCCATGACAACCACCGCTCTGCGTCCGGGCCGCGCGCTGCCCGAATACGGCGAACTGCCCGGCTACCAGGCCGGCACCTGGACGATCGACCCCGTCCATTCAGACCTCTCCTTCACTGCGCGGCACATGATGGTCAGCAAGGTTCGCGGGGCGTTCCGCACCTTCGCCGGCGAGATCGTCACGGCTGACAACCCGCTCAACTCCTCGGCGACAGCGACGATCGACATTTCGTCGATCGACACGAACAACGAGCAACGCGACGCTCACCTGCGCACCAGCGACTTCTTCGACGTCGAGCACCACCCGACCATGACCTACCGCTCGACCGGGCTGCGAGTGCACGGCGGGGACATCGTGATCGACGGAGACCTGACGCTGCGGGGTGTCACGAAGACGGTGCCGTTGCGCCTGGAGTTCAATGGGATCGGGCCGGACGCCTACGGCGGCACCCGCGCGGGTTTCACCGCGACAACCACGATCAACCGCCGCGACTTCGGCGTGAACTGGAACGCCGCGATTGGAAGCGGCGGCGGCGTGGTCGTCGGCGACAAGATCGCGCTGCACTTGGAGATCGAAGCCGTACTCGACACCTGATCAGGTCTAACTCGTGCCGGTGGCCCGAGCGGGCCCGACCCCCTGCGTGGGGCGCTCCGGGGCCCCCAGGGGGGGCTCGGGGCACTCCCAGCGGTCATCCCGCGGGCCTTCCGGGCCACCGGGGCTCCCGCTCGGCACCCCGGCGGGCTAGGAAGGAACCATGCCGGTCATCAGACTCAACCATGCCGTCCTCTACGTCCGCGTCCTGGCCCGCAGCGTGGCCTTCTACCGCGACCTGCTCGGCTTCCGGGCCGTCGCCATGACGCCCGACGGCTTCGCGGCCGCCTTCATGCAGGCCCCCGGGTCGACCAACGACCACGATCTCGGGCTCTTCGAGATCGGTGCCGGGGCCGGCCCAACGACGGCCGGCCGTTCCACAGTCGGGCTCTACCACCTCGCGTGGGAGGTGGACACCCTTACCGAGCTCTCCCGACTGGCCGGGCTACTCGCCAGCGCGGGAGCGCTGGTCGGCGCCTCCGACCACGGGACCACGAAGGCGCTCTACGCCAAAGATCCCGACGGCATCGAGTTCGAGGTCAGTTGGCTCGTCCCGGCGCATCTGATCGACGATGCCGCGCTTGCCGCTCGAAAGCGGATCGGCCCGCTCGACATCGAGCGCGAGATAGGGCGCTACGGCGCCGACACCCGCGGGGGCGTCGGGGTGTCAGTGCCGGCCGGCGCCTGACGCTGTCGGCGTAGGTCTCGGCGAACCGCGCCAGCGCCTGGTCCATGCTCTGGGTGACGTGCGTCCAGCCGAGCAGGATGTCGCTGGCCGCCTGCATGAGCCGCTGCCCGGCGGCCACCCGCTGCCCCTGGAGTGTTCTGGCCATTTTGCCGCCTGACCTCTTGCACCGGTGCGGGGCACCAACGGGGGTCCCGGCCACCCGGGGACTTTGTGAGGCCGCCACAGGGCTTGCCTTTATTACCCCCTGGTAGCATCCTTAAGTTACTCGCGGGTAGCAACACGGGGGTCTTCCCGCTCTTGACACGGAGGCATCCATGGGTCATTACAGGAGCAATCTGCGGGATCTCGAGTTCAACCTCTTCGAGGTCTTCCACGCGGACCAGGCTCTGGGCAAGGGCCCGTTCGCCCAGATGGACGCCGACTCCGCGCACGACGTCCTGGCCGAGGTCGACCGGCTGTGCCGCCACGACCTCGCGGAGTCCTACGAGGACGCCGACCGCAACCCCCCGATCTTCGACCCGGACACGTCGACCGTCACCCTTCCCGAGTCAATGAAGCAGTCGTACAAGGCCCTTATGGATGGCGAGTGGTTCCGGCTCGACCTGCCCGAGGAACTGGGCGGGTTCGGGGCGTCGCCCTCGATCCGCTGGGCCTGCGCCGAAATGATCCTCGGAGCGAATCCGGCCGTGTTCATGTATGCGACCGGCCCATTTTTCGCCACCGTCATCGACGAGCTCGGCACACCGGAGCAGAAGGTCTTTGCCCGCGCCATGATCGAGCATCATTGGGGCGGAACGATGGTGCTCACCGAGCCCGACGCCGGCTCCGACGTCGGCTCCGGCCGGACGAAGGCGGTCCGGCAAGATGACGGCACCTGGCACCTCGAGGGCGTCAAGAGGTTCATCACCAGCGGTGAATGGGACGTCCCGGACAACATCGTCCACCTCGTCCTGGCCCGGCCAGAGGGCAATGACCCGGGCACGAAGGGCCTGTCGCTGTTCATCGTCCCGAAGTTCCTCGTGACCGACTGGGCCACAGGCGAACTGGGCGCGCGTAACGGCGTCTACGTCACCAACGTCGAAAGGAAGATGGGCCTCAAGGCATCGGCGACCTGCGAACTCACGTTCGGCGCCAAGCAGCCGGCTGTCGGATACCTGCTCGGCGACGTCCACAACGGCATCGCCCAGATGTTCAAGGTGATCGAGAACGCCCGGATGATGGTCGGCACGAAGGCCATCTCCACGCTGTCCACCGGCTACCTCAACGCGCTCGACTTCGCGAAGGGCCGCGTGCAGGGTCCTGACCTGGCGCAGATGACGGACAAGGCCGCACCGCGAGTCACGATCACCCACCATGCGGACGTCCGCCGGATGCTCATGTTGCAGAAGGCCTATGCCGAGGGCATGCGGGCGCTCGTCCTCTACACCGCGTCCATGCAGGACCAAGTCGAGCTCACGGCAGCCGACGGCGATGAAGACGACATGGCGGTGCGTCTCAACGACCTCCTGCTGCCGATCGTGAAGGGCTTCGGCTCGGAGAAGTCCTACGAGCTGCTGTCCACGTCACTGCAGGTCCTGGGTGGGTCCGGGTACCTGCGGGACTACCCGATGGAGCAGTACATTCGAGACGCGAAGATCGACACCTTGTATGAGGGCACGACCTCGATCCAGGGAATGGACTTCTTCTTCCGGAAGATCATCCGGGACAAGGGTCAGGCGCTCACCAAGCTCCTCACCGACGTGTCCGACCTGGTGACCAAGGGTCCGGAATCGCTGGCCACGGAGCGGGAACTGCTCGGCCGGGCGCTCGCAGACGTTCAAGCGATGCTCGGCGCGATGGTGGGCTTCCTGACAAGTGCCGCCGCCGAACGAGACAACGTCTACAAGGTCGGACTCAACACGACACGCCTCCTTATGGCCTGCGGCGATCTCGTCATCGGCTGGCTGCTGCTGCGCCAGGCCGACGTCGCCCAGACCGCACTCGACGGCGACAACGTCTCTGAGCGCGACCGTGCTTTCTACCTCGGCAAGGTGGCGGCGGCGAAGTGGTTCGTGGCCAACGTGTTGCCCGAGCTGGCGGCGCGCCGCGCCATTCTCGAGGCCACCGGGTTGGAGCTCATGGCGCTGCCAGAGGAAGCCTTCTGATCCGATAAGGGGCCCGGCGGGGCGAACACCCCGCCCAGGCTGCCCTGCGCTCAACTCCAAGCGGTGAGCATCGCCGGCTCGGTGAGCATCGCGCTGACGTCGGCAAGGAACTCGCCCGCAAGCCGGCCGTCGACGATCCGGTGATCGAAGGCCAATGTCAGCTGCACGACGTCCCGGACCGCCAAGCCGCCATCGACGACCCAAGGCATCTGACGTACCTGTCCCAACGCAAGGATCGCCGCTTCCCCGGGGTTGAGGATCGGCGTGCCGCCGTCGACACCGAAGACCCCGACGTTCGTAATCGTGATCGTGCCGCCTGTCATCGCGGCGGGAGTCGTACGTCCCTCCCGCGCAGCGTCGGTCAGGTCGCCCAAGGCGCGCGCCAACCCGGCAAGGGGCAACGCGCCCGCGTCCTTGACATTGGGCACGACCAGCCCGCGCGCAGTTGCCACCGCAATGCCCAGGTTCACGGCGGGATGAACGACAATTTCCTGGGCCGCCTCGTCCCACGAGCTATTGATCAGCGGGTGCCGGCGTGCGGCGACCAGTAGCGCCTTCGCGACCAACAGCAGCGGGCTGACCGGCAGCCCCGCGAAGTCGGATAGCCCGGCCAGCCGCTCGCGCAAACGCATGGACGCGGTCACGTCCACGGCGAGGCACACCGAAGCGTGCGGCGCCGTGAAAGCGCTGGTGGTCACCGCCATCGACATGGCCCGGCGGACGCCACGGAGGGGAAGGCGCTCCGCCACCGGCGACCGGACCTCCGGAGCCGCCTCCGGCGACTGTGCCGCCCCTGCCGCTTCCGCCGCCCGGGCCACATCCTCCCGGCTGATCACACCGCCGGGGCCGCTGCCGCGCAGCGTTTCCAGGTGCACCCCCAGATCCCGGGCGAGCTTGCGGACCGGCGGTGGTGCCAGCGGCTGGGGCTCGCGCGCTACGGCTTCGGACTGCTTCGCCCGGCCGGTGGGCGCGCTCCGGCGGCGGCGCGCCGCCACCGCCGGCGGGCCGTACCCGACCAGGACTGGCGCAGGTTGCGACCCAGGAACGGCATCGCTGCCGCCGCCCCGCCCCTCGGCGGGGTCGGAGATCTCCACGTCGATCCTCACAAGCGGAGCGCCGACCGGGACGATTGCCCCGGCAGAGACGAGGATCTCGGTGACCACCCCGGCAAGAGGGCTGGGCACCTCGACTGCCGCCTTCACCGTCTCCACCTCGACGATCGGCTGGTTGAGCCGCACGGAATCCCCGACGTTCACGAGCCAGCGCAGGATCTCGCCCTCGGTCAGCCCCTCCCCGAGATCGGGTAGCCGGAACTGCTGCGACGCCACGACCGGCCTCCTCACCTCAGTACGCACGCGAGCGGTCGACCGCGTCGAGGATGCGGTCGAGATCAGGCAGGTACGCGGCCTCAAACCGCGACGGCGGGTAGGGAATGTCGTACCCGGTCACGCGCAGCACGGGCGCTGCGAGCGAGAAGAACGCCTCCTCGGTGACCTGTGCGGCTATCTCGGCGGAAAGGGAGCAATTCGACGGCGCCTCGTGCACGACGACGAGCCGGCCGGTGCTGCGCACGGAGTCCAGGACGGGTTGCAGGTCCAGCGGCGAGAGCGTCCGCAGGTCGATAACCGCCAGGGACATGCCCTCCCCCTCCGCGACGGCAGCCGCGTCAAGGCAGGTGCGCACCATCGGCCCGTAGGCGACCACGGTCACGTCGGTGCCGGCGCGCGCCACCCGTGCCGCGTGCAGCGGGTCTGCGGCGGCAGCGCGGTCGACGGGAGCCTTCTCCCAGTAGCGACGCTTGGGTTCGAGGAAGATGACCGGATCGTCGCCGGCGATCGACTGCTGGACCATGACGTAGGCGTCCTGCGGGTTCGAGCAGGCGACGACGCGAAGCCCGGCCGTGTGGGCAAAGTAGGCCTCAGGTGACTCGCTGTGATGTTCCACCGCCCCTATACCGCCACCGAACGGGATGCGCACGGTGACCGGCAGGCTGAGCGCTCCTGCTGACCGGTACCGCAGCTTCGCGAGCTGGCTGACGAGCTGGTTGAAGGCGGGAAACACGAACCCGTCGAACTGAATCTCACAGACCGGTCGGTAGCCGCGCATAGCCAGCCCGATGGCCGTCCCCACGATCCCCGACTCGGACAGGGGTGTGTCCAGGACGCGATCCTCGCCGAACTCGGCCTGCAAGCCGTCCGTCACGCGGAAGACCCCGCCGAGCCGCCCGACGTCCTCACCGAGGATCATCACCGCGGGATCGGCGCCCATCGCGGCCCGCAGACCCGCGTTGAGGGCCTGCACCATTGTCATCGTCTCCGGTTCCTGACGCGTCCGCGGCTGCCCCGCCGTCCCCGTAGTGCCTGCCTGCGTCACCTTGGGACCTCGCCGGGGTCCGGCGACGAGTCCAGGTACGCCGCGAGGTGCGCACGCTGACGGCGCAGCGGGGGATGCTCGCCGGCATAGACGTGGTCGAACATGGCGAGGGCGGGTGGGTCGGCCATTCCCAGGCACTTTCGGCGCAGCCGAGCAGCGAGCGCATCCGACTCGGCCCCTACCTGCTCGAAGAAGGCCGGATCCGCAAGCTGCTTTCGGTGCAGGAACGCCTTCACCCGCTCGAGCGGGTCCTTGAGCTTCCACGTTTCGACCTCGGCAAGTGACCGGTACCGGGTGGCGTCATCGGCCGTCGTGTGCGCCCCGATCCGATAGGTGAACGCTTCGATGAGCGTCGGCCCGCCGCCGTCGCGAGCTCGCTGCAGCGCGCTCAGGGTGACCGCCAGTACCGCCAAGACGTCGTTGCCATCGACACGCACACCCGGGAAACCGAAGCCGTCGGCGCGCCGGTAGAGCGGGACGCGTGTCTGCCGTTCCGCGGGCTGAGAGATCGCCCACTGGTTGTTCTGGCAGAAGAAGACGACCGGGGCGTTGTAGACACCCGCCCAAACGAACGCCTCGTTTACCTCACCCTGGCTGGCGGCACCGTCCCCGAAGTAGGCCACGGCCACGGGCGAGCCGGTGGTCTGGCCCGCCGGTCGAGCTGGGCCGCGAGCTCTGGCGGCATCCCGCTGGACGCCGAGTGCGTATCCCACCGCGTGCAGCGCCTGGCTGCCGATCACGATGGAGTAGGGCGCGAGCCCGAACCGGTGCGGGTCCCAGCCACCGTGGGTCAGGCCGCGGAAAATCGCCATGATCTGCACGGCGTCCACGCCGCGGCACAAGACGACCGCGTGCTCGCGATAGGTGGGGAAAGCCATATCGTCGGCCATCAGGGCCCGGGCCGACCCAACCTGGGCCGCCTCTTGCCCCCGCAGGCTCGCCCAGAGACCGAGCTGGCCCTGGCGCTGCAGCGCTGTGCCTTCCTCGTCAACGCGTCGTGCCAGCACCATGTCGCGGTAGAGGGACTGAAGCCGCTCTGCCGGCGCGTCCACGACGTAGTCAGGATGATCGACACGCTCGCCTTCGGGTGTCAGGAGCTGGACGAGCGCTTCGGAGCCGGCCTGCCCGACGATCCGAAGGTCCCCGGTGGCGGCGACGCGGGACACAGGTGAAGCGGGCACGACGACCTCCTGCCGGTGTCCAGACGAACCGCCCTAAGGCGATCCTCGTCCCGCACAACCGATCGCGCCATCCACCGGCCGCGGCGCGCCGGACGCGGAGAGCGCGGCAGGGCCGCGGGCGGGAGGGACCGACACCGCCGCGTCCACACCACAACCGGCGGCCACCCCGCCTGCAGCCGATTAGCCTGCGGTGGTGACCCACCGCAGCTCTGAAGCTCCCTTGGGCGAACCGGCGCAGGACAGGCCCGCCTACAGCCCAACGTTCGGTCGCGTCGGCATCTGGACGGGCCAGCTCGACTACCAGCCCGCAGACGACGTCCGCAAAGCGGTGGCCGAGGTCGAAGAGCTCGGGTTCGCGGCCCTGTGGACCGGCGAGGCGGTGGGCCGGGAGGTGCTCACCGCCGCCCAGCTCCTGCTCGCCTCCTCCGACCACCTGACCGTGGCGACCGGGATCGCCAACATCTGGGCCCGCGACGCGATGGCCATGGTGGCCGGGCAGTACGCGCTCGCCGAGGCCTACCCGGGCCGGTTCCTGCTCGGGATGGGCGTGTCCCACGCGCCGCTGCTGGAGGTTCGAGGCCAGGACTACGGACGTCCGCTCGCCCAGATGCGTGCCTACCTCGATGCGATGGACGTGGGTCTCGGCGTGTACCGGGCGGTCCGGCCCGCCGGGACGCCACCCCGGCTGCTGGCCGCGCTCGGGCCGAAGATGCTCGAGCTGGCCCGGGCCCGGGCCGACGGTGCCCACACCTACTTCGTGCCGCCGGAGCACACAGCGGCCGCTCGTGACCTCCTTGGGACGGGCAAGCTCCTGGCGCCCGAGCAGGCCTTCGTACTGGAGCGCGACCCGAGCACGGCGCGCGAAATCGCGCGCCGCCACACCGGGTCCTACCTCCGCCTCCCGAACTACGTGAACAACCTGCGACGCTTCGGCTTCACCGACGACGACCTCGCAACCCCCGGCTCCGACCGTCTGGTCGACGCCATCGTTGCCTGGGGCGACGCCGACGCCATCGTGCGGCGAGTTCAGGAGCATCTCGACGCAGGTGCCGACCACGTGAGCGTGCAAATACTCGACCCGGACCGCAGGGGGCTGCCACGCGCCCAGTGGCGCGAACTTGCCCCGGCACTGCTGTCCCTGCCGACCTGACCGGCGCCTCACGCCGGGAAGCCAGGGGGGTAGGAGCCGGGCGACCCCGACCCCCCTGACCGGCCCCCGGCTCAGTACAGGAACGTCACGTGGACGTGGTCCATGTGATTCTGAGTCGGGCTGCCGCGGTTTGCCATCGGCCGCCACCCGGTCTGGGGGCTCCAGTAGCGCTGCCACCAGCACAGGTACTTCACGCGCAGCCACCCTGCATTCGCCGCGACGAAGGTGGCGATCTGGACGCCCCTCGTGGTGTTGCCGTACACCATGAAGTCAGCCGCGTGCCCCTGGTCGGGGTCGTGCCCCGGATAGGTCGCGGCCGTCACGCTGAAGCGTTGCGAGATGGTCTGCACACTTGGCGCCACGTTGGACGCCCACTGGCCGTAATACCCGCGACTGGCAGCCTGACATCCGGTCGCTGCCAGCATGATGCCCAATGCCAGTGCGACGAGCGAGAGCCGGACGCTACGCCGGCTGAGGAATCGCGGGCCCCGGCCTTCGGGGCGCGCCTTGCTGGGGATACGCCGTAACACGGCTGTCCTTCCCGTCCGCCTGCGGGGTTAGCTGCCGGGTTCGGGCCGGGTCGCCCGGCCGTGCCAAAGGCACGGCTTCACCCCATTTAGCGGCTCGCGCCGCAGAAAGTGGGTCCCCCACTCCCGCCCTGAACTGGAGTCGAGTTGGGCGCCGGGTGATGGGGGCGGGATTAGGCGTCCACCCCCGACGCTGTGCTAACGCGTGCACAAAGCTAGCTGGAGCAAGCGCGGGGGGGGCGGACGTCCACAGCGTTGTGCAGAGTTTGAGCCTGGTGTGCCTGGCCCTTCCCGGCGGCGACCCGCGTTCTACCTGCGGCGCGCCAGAGCCACCAGCGTGTCCGACCGGGCAACCTGAACGAACCCGG
>JADGOW010000092.1 GCA_017882765.1 Frankiaceae bacterium | reverse complement strand
AGACCGCCCGGGCGGGCCGGTACGTCCCTTGCGGCAGGCCGCCCCAGCGGTCGGCTAGGCCCGCCCCGCCCGCGGGCCCGACCCCCTCATCCGGTCCGGCGGCCCAGCAGGGCCGCCAGCCGCCGGCACGCGTCGCCGAGTTCCTCGACGGCAGGGTCGTCCAGTGCCTGCGGACCGTCGACCAGCGCCGCTTCCGGGTGCGGGTGCACGTCGACCATGACCCCGTCCGCCCCGGCGCCGATCCCGGCCCGGGCAAGGGGCACGACCAGTTCACGCCGGCCGGATGCGTGCGACGGATCGACGATCACCGGCAGGTGGGAGAGGGACTGCATCATCGGGATCGCGCTGACGTCGAGCGTGTTCCGGGTGGCCGGCTCGAATGTGCGGATGCCCCGCTCGCACAAGACGATGTCCAGGTTGCCCCGCTGCGCGATGTACTCCGCGGCCATCAGCCATTCCTCATACGTGGCGGTGAGGCCGCGCTTGAGCAGTACCGGTTTGCCGACGCCCCCGACCGCCTGCAGCAGGCCGAAGTTCTGCATGTTGCGGGTTCCGACCTGAAGCATGTCGGCGTGGGCAGCGACCACATCGATGTCGTGAGCGTCGACGATCTCGGTGACGACAGGTAGCCCGATCTCCCCGCGAACCTCGTTGAGGATGCGCAGGCCGCGCTCGCCCAGCCCTTGAAAGGCGTACGGCGACGTCCGGGGCTTGTAGGCGCCGCCACGTAGCAGCGCCGCGCCGGCTCGGCGCGCCATCTTCGCCGCGGCCAGCGTCTGCTCCGGTGTCTCCACCGCGCAGGGACCGGCGATGAGGGTGAAGGTGTCGGGGCCGATGTGGGCCAGGGTTGGCGCCGATCCGACGGTGACGACCGACCGGGTCGGATGGTTCTCCCGGCTGACCAGCTTGTACGGACGAGTCACTCGGATGACTTCACTGACCGCGTCGTAGACGTGCAGGTTCAGGTTGGCGAGCACGTCGTCGTCGCCGACGACGCCGATGATGGTCCGCTCGACGCCGCGGCTGACAAAGGCCGACCCGCCTGCCGCGTCCACCACCGACACGAGTTGCTGGATCGCCTCGGGGGGGACCCCGGTCCGCAGCACGATGACCATGCGCGCAAGGCTACGGGCCGGCTGGTGGGCCCAGGCCCATGCCCGGTCGGCGACGGGCCGCGCCTCGTGTCACGAGCAACTTCAAACGCCGACCCCGACCGCCTCCCGGCCGGCGGTCACGATGACGGTGCGGTCGCAGTGGCTACTGCATGAATGCGGCGGTGGTCAAGAACGTCAGCAGCACTGTCGTGCAGAACTGGGGGCTCACGTTCGACTGACCAACGCCGTCATGACCAGCTCCTGGAACGGGGAGGTCACAGGGACCGGGACGCACTGCAGCGTCGCGCCGCCGTCCTGGGGCGCGACCATCCAGCCCGGGCAGACCGTCACCACGTTCGGTTTCTGCGCCTCGGCCCCGGGGCTGAACATGCCGACAAACGTCCGGGCGACACCGTTGTCGGTCTGGGCGGGTGTCGGGTCAGATGCCGAACAGCGAAACTGCCGTGCCGGCCTCGACCGTCTGGCCCCCACTCGGGGACTGGTCGATCACAGGGGGGTCGTAGGTCGGCAACGACACGGCGTGCACCCGGAACCCCATCGACTCGAGCTGTCCCCGCGCCTCGGACATGCGCTGGCCCTTCACGTCGGGAAGCCAGACCATCTCGGGCCCGAGGCTGACGACCAGGGTCACCGTCGTGCCGCGGGACACCGTGCCTGTCGGCGACGCCGAGATGACCAGGCCGGCGGACACGTCGCCACTGTGCTGCGTCTGCCGCTGCACCTGTAGCCCCATCCCGCGAAGCTGGCTTTCCACGCCGTCGGCCGACTGCCCCGCGAGGGCGTCCGGAACGTCGACCGGCGCCGGTCCACTGCTGACGGTCAGGCTGACGGGGCTGCCGCGCTGGAGGTTGGAAGCACTCGGCGGATCGGACCTGACGATCTTGCCGGCGGGAACGTTGTCGTCGTAGGCGTTGTCGATCTGTCCGGCGTCAAGCTGGTTGGCCCGTAGCGCCGTCCTCGCGTCGTCCACGCTCATCCCGGTGACATCGGGCACCGCGAACCGCTCTGGGCCCACCGACAAGCGCAGATGCACCTGACCCCCGCGCGCGAGGCTGCCCCCCGGCTGCGGGGTCTGCTCCGCGACCTTGCCGGCCCCGACGGTTTCGCTGGGCACGCCCGGGTCGACCGTCACCCCCAGGTGTGCATCTGTGACTGTCCTCGCGGCGGCATCGCGCTCCATGCCGATCAGCTGGGGGACGGACACGTAGCGGCCGGCCGCAAGCCACCAGGAGACGCCCCCCGCCACGAGCGCCGCCACGATCAGGACGATCACCCACGGGTACCGCCGATGTCGTTTGCCGGTCTTGGGCGTAGACGCCTGGGGCTCGGGCCAGTACCCGAGTTCACGGGGAGATGACGTCGGCCGGGGCGGATGCCGGGTGGTCGGTGCGGCCTGCGGGGCGAGCAGGTCGGTGTGCCGCTCACCGAGCGGGAGCGGGCGCGTGGTGTGCCGCAGCCCCGACCGGGCCCGACCAAGCATGCCGAGCAGAGCCACCGCGTCCGGCGGACGGCGTCGCGGGTCCCGGGCGGTCGCCGCCAAGACCAGGGAGTCGAGCGCGGGGGGGACGTCCGCGCGGCTCAGACTCGGCGGGGGGACGTCGGCGTTGACGTGCCGGTAGGCAACGGCGATCGGGGTATCCGCGTCGTGTGGAGGCCGCCCCGTGAGCATCTCGTAGAGCAGGATGCCGGCCGCGTAGACGTCCGCACGGGCATCACCCGCGCCGCTCGTGACCAGTTCGGGT
This sequence comes from Frankiaceae bacterium, assembly GCA_017882765.1. Taxonomy (GTDB): domain Bacteria; phylum Actinomycetota; class Actinomycetes; order Frankiales; family Frankiaceae; genus JADGOW01. The sequence continues at coordinate 8,983 of JADGOW010000092.1, read as the reverse complement.
GCAAGGTAGGCCACGGTCCCCAGCAGCAACCCGGTCGCGGCCGTGAGCGGCGAGGCCTCGACTGCCCGAGCGAGGCCGAAATCGGCGACTTTGACCTGCCAGCGGTTGTCCGGGCCGACCGGACCACAGAGGTCCCCAGCGCCTGCCGGGCCCGAGCCAGCGGGTGGCAGGCCGAGCAACACGTTCTCGGGTTTGACGTCGCGGTGGACCATGCCGGCCAGGTGCGCCGCGGCGAGTGCCCGCAGCACCGACTCCAGGATGTCGAGAGCCTCGGCCACAGGCAGCGGGCCCTGCTCGGTAAGCCTGCGCCGCAGCGTCGGGCCGCGCACCAGCTCCATGACCAGGAACACGCGGTCGCCCGCCAGGCTGCGGTCGGTGCCCTGGTCTGTGACGGCGACGGCATAGGGCGTGGACAGCTGGGCCGCCGACTTGGCCTCACGGTGGAACCGGGCCACGAACACGGGGTCCCCGGCGAGGGCCGGATGCATGATCTTCACCGCGACGGCACGGTCGAGTCGCGTGTCGACGGCCGCGTAGACCGTGGCCATGCCCCCGGACGCCAGCCGGTCGCGGATCTCGTAGCGGCGGTCGAGCAGGACCCCGATCAGGGGATCGGCGACCGTCGTGTCCACGATCGGAGTCTAAGGTCGGAGTACTCATGGCGCCGTCCACAAAATCCGCCATCCTGCGCGTGCCGTGGCTCCGCGCACGACTGAACCGGGCCGGGATTAGACGACGATCTTCTTGCCGGGGCGCACCGAGGCTCGCCGGCTCGCCCTGAAGGCACTCATGTCATTGTCGGAACGAGATCCTCCGAGACCTCGTAGCCGCGCAGCTCAGCAAGCTTGCGGCACCGTTCGATCTGGGCATCGACGCCGAGAGCCGTACCCTCGTCAGCTACCAACACGGGCACAGAACGCGGCGGTGGTGACCATGCAGCATGTATATGACTTCGCAAAGAAGTCGGTGGACGCCTTCCTGCTGGATATGGACGGCGTCCTGGTGCACGAGGAATCGATGGTGCCGGGGGCGGACGCCTTCATTCGCAGGCTCACGAAGGCCGGCCGCAAGTTCCTCGTCCTGACCAACAACTCGATGTACACGCCCCGCGACCTGTCGAACCGGCTGAGTCAGACCGGCATCGAGCTGCCCGAGCAGTCGATCTGGACGTCAGCGCTGGCCACGGCCCAGTTCCTGGACACGCAGCGGCCGCAGGGCAGCGCCTTCGCGATCGGTGAGGCGGGCCTGACAACGGCCCTGCACGACGTCGGGTACACGCTGTCCGAGCGCTCCCCGGACTACGTCGTGCTCGGGGAGACGCGCAACTACAACTTCGAGGCGATCGCGAGGGCGATCCGGCTGATCGAGGCGGGGGCCCGCTTCATTGCCACCAATCCCGACCCCAAGGGGCGCTCGCCGTTCGGCACCGTGCCCGCCGCCGGCTCGTTCGCCGCGCTCATCACCAAGGCGACGGGCGTCGCGCCCTACTTCGTCGGCAAGCCCAACCCGCTCATGATGCGTTCAGCGTTGCGCGCGATCGACGCGCACAGCGAATCCACGGTGATGGTCGGCGACACGATGCACACCGACATCGTCGCGGGGATCGAAGCGGGGATGCGATCGGTGCTGGTGCTGACCGGGGTGACGACTCCGGAGGAGGTGGATCGCTACCCCTACCGGCCGAACCGGATCATTCCGTCCGTGGCCGAGCTCGAAGTGTAGGCGTCACTGACGTGTCAGCTCAGGGCGCGCTGGTGCCTTCGCGGCCGTAGCGGTCTTCGAGCCGGACGACGTCCCACAGCTCCGTCGTCGACGCCTCGAGCATGATGATGTCAGTGACGGCCCTCACGCGGTGCAGGGTGCCCGGCAGCAGGTGGATGGACTCGCCGGGGAGCATTTCGAAGCCGTCCAGCTCGGCCTCGTCCTTGCCCACCTCGACGAAGGCCGTACCGCTGAAGATCGCGATGGTCTCCTCTTTCCGTTCGTGGTACTGCAGGGACAGCGCGTGGCCGGCGTTGACGTGGATGGCCTTACCGCAGTACTTGCCGTCGGACAGGGCGAAGATCTCCTCGTGCCCCCACGGCTTGTCCACGCGCCGTGCCGTGCTGACCCACTTGTCTTTCATGCGGTGTCCCTTCTGGGTGCGTCCGTAGTCGGGCGGCTGTGCGGGCGTGCGACTGTGCGGCGTGGGGTGGTGGGGTGGTGGGGGCACAGCCGCGTCCCTCCACCCGCAACCATTCACCAGTGCCCTGGCCGGGATGCCCGCGGCCTGGGGCGATTGTCACGGTCTCGGCCTCCAGAATCGCTATTCGTCGCTGCGGGGTGTCTCGCCCCGCGCCGAGTCGGGTACCCGTGGCGCGGGCAAGGTGCCGGGTGCTGACCGGGGCGCCGGGATTGCCGCTGGTGGGGGTGCGCTGATGCCCCCGGGCCCCGCCTCTGCGTGGGGCGGGGGAGCGACAGGCTCGCCGGCCGGGGGCTCGCTGCCGTCCCCGACGCCGGGGGACACCGCCAGGCCGCCGTTGCCCCGCGCGAGCCGCGAGTGCCGCCGCCCGTACGAGAGGTACGCGACAAGCCCGACAACCGTCCAGATCAAGAATACGAGCCACGTGACGCCGGCGAGTCTAACCATGAGGTAGAGGCAGAAGGTGACACCCAGGATGGGCGTGATCGGGTAGAGCGGGGTCTTGAAGCTGCGGCTGAGGCCGGGCTTGGTCCTGCGCAACACCATGACGCCGACGTTGACGAGGGCGAAGGCGAACAGCGTGCCGATGCTGGTGGCGTCGGCGAGCTGGTCGATCGGCACGACGGCCGCGAGCACGGCGATGAATCCGGTCACGATGAGGGTGTTGGTCACCGGCGTCTGCGTGCGCGGGTTAACCCTCTCGAAGACCTTGGGTATGAGCCCGTCGCGCGCCATGGCGAACAGGATTCGCGTCTGCCCGTACATGACGGTGAGGACGACGCTGGATATTGCGATGATCGCGCCGAGGTCGAGCAGCGTCGCGGGCCAATTGGCGCCGATAGCGTTGGTGAGGACCTGTGCCAGGGACGCTTCCTGGCCCTTGAACTGCTGCCACGGCTGGGCAGCGACCGCCGCGAACGCGACCGCCACGTAGAGGATGGTGACGATGACCAGAGACAGGATGATGGCCAGGGGCAGGTCCCGCTTGGGGTTCTTGGCTTCCTCGCCGGCCGTGGAAGCTGCGTCGAAGCCGATGTAGGAGAAGAACACTTTCGAGGCGGCACCGGTCACCCCTGCGATGCCCAGCGGGAAGAACGGGGCGAGGTTGCCGGACTGGAAGCCGGCGAAGGCCACTATGCAGAAGAAGATCAAGATGCCGATCTTGGCGCAGACCATGACAGCGTTGACCGTCGCGCTCTCCGCGGCCCCGCGCAGCAAGAGGAACATCGCGAACACGACCACGACAACGGCCGGGATGTTGATCACCCCGCCGTGCCCTGCCGGCGACGTGATCGAGTTGGGCAGGTTCACCCCGATCGACTGCTGCAGGAAGTTGTCGATGTACTGGCCCCAGCCGACGGCCACCGCCGACACCGAGACCGCGTACTCGAGCATGAGGCACCAGCCGCACACCCAGGCCACGAGCTCGCCCATCGTCGCGTAGGCGTAGGAGTAGGACGATCCGGAGACCGGGATCGTGCCGGCCAGCTCGGCGTAGGACAAAGCCGAGAACAGGGCAGTGACGGCGGCGATGACGAAGGAGAGCACCACGGCAGGGCCGGCCATGGGTACCGCCTGACCGAGCACAATGAAGATTCCGGTGCCCAGGGTGGCGCCCACGCTGAAAAGCGTGAGCTGGAACAGGGTCATCGAGCGCCGCAGGCCGCCGCCCTCACCCTGCCCGCCCTCGGCCACGATCTGCTCAGCGGGTTTCGTGCGGAACAGCGAGGCCACCAGGCTGGGCTGAGTCGTTTGAGCCATCCAGCACCTCACCGCCCGACTCGATCTTGAGACGTGTCCCGGCGCGGAGACACTGCCTCTCCCGGTTATCGTGCGAACGGCGGGGAACCTTCGTCCCCCGAAGGGAGTAACGGTGAGGATCGTCGTGGGCTACGTGCCGGACCGGCGCGGCGAGGATGCGCTGGCGCTTGCCGCCTTGCTTGTCCGCGCGACCGGCTGGGAGCTCGTGGTGGCCAACGTCCACCCTTCGGCCTGGCCCGTCCACGACCGGGGCGCGGTGGACGCCGAGTGGATGAACTACCTGGTCAGCGAGGCGAAGGCTGCTCTGGACCGCGCCCGCACCATCCTCGACCGCTGGGACCTGCAGGTACCGGTGGACTACGTCGTGCACGGCCACCGCAACAGTGGACGGGGGCTCGCGGAGGTGGTCGAGCAGGTCAACGGCGTCGGGGTGGTGATCGGCTCCAACCCCGAGGCGCGCGGCGGCCGCGTCGGCGTGGGCAGCACGGCCGACCAGCTGCTGCACGGGGCGTCGGTGCCCGTGCTCTTGGCGACCAACGGTTTCGCCGACCATCCGCCGGCCCTACTGACCCGGTACTCAGTGGCCTACCTGGGTACGCCCGAGTCGCGTAGCGCGCTTGCGCTGGCCAGTCTTGCCAGCGGGGAGGCCGGCATTCCTCTCCGGTTGCTGACCCTGATCATCCGCTCCACCAAGTTCTACGGGTCCCGGTTGGGCTTCGCCGCCGAGGAACCGGTGCTGGCCGCCCTGCGCAAGCAGATGGCGGCCGACCTGGCCGAGGCGCGAACGCAAGCGCCATCGGGTATCGACGTGACGACGGAGATCGCGGAGGGGGATGACGTCGAGCAGGCCCTGTCGTCTCTGCGGTGGGACCCGGCTGAGATCCTGGTCTGCGCGTCCAGCAGGCTCGGTCCGTTGCGCCGGGTCTTCCTTGGGGACATGTCGTTGAAGATCGTAAGGACCTCTCCCGTACCTGTCGCGGTTCTGCCGCGCGCGGCTGTGGGGCAGTGACCATGCCCTCGGCCCGCGCGTCCATCGCGCTGACACCCGAGGAGACCGCCGGGCTGCTGGCGGCGGGGCGCATCCTCCTGCTGTGCACCATCGGGCCGGACGGGCTGCCCGACCCGATCCCTATGTGGTACGCGGTCGACGAGGCCGGTGCGCTGGTCATGACGACGTACCGGAAATCGCAGAAGGTGGTCAACCTGCGGCGCGACCCGCGTGCGGTGGGCGTGGTCGAGGACGGCACCGCCTACCTGGAGCTGCGCGGCGTTCAAATCACCGGGCACGTCGAGATCGAGGCCGACGCCGGCGCGGTCGCCACCGCGATGGCTGAGATCGCCCGCCGGTACCAGGGCGTCGAGCCGGAAGGGCAGCAGGGCGCCGACCTGCACGCCGCGCTGCGTGCACAGGCAGCCAAGCGGGTCCGGCTGCGCCTCGTGCCGGCTCAGCTCGTGTCGTGGGATCACCGCAAGCTCGCGTAGCGGCGGTCGCGTGCGGGAGACCCAGCTCGACGGATAGCCCGACGGATAGCGATTCGGCCGTTCTCGCCCCCGATTTCTCTGCGGCATCGAGAAGGATGACGCCGTGGGCGCCTGGGTGTATCTGGCCATGCTGGGCGGCTGCCTGATCGCAACGCTGCCCCTGGAGGTGGCCCTGCGAGCCCGGGTATACGCGCGTCCCAGACGTCTGCTGCTCTCGCTCGCGCCCGTCGTGGTCCTGTTCACGGGATGGGACCTGTATGCGATCGCCCACCGGCACTGGAGCTACGACAAAGACCAGCTGGTCGGCGTCATGCTGCCCGGCGGGCTGCCGCTGGAAGAGGGGCTCTTCTTCCTCGCCGTGCCCGTCTGCTCGATCCTGACGCTGGAGGCCGTGCGGGCCGTGCGCGGATGGCGGGTCGGGGACGAGGGGCCGTGAGCTACACCGTCCTCGCTGTTGCCGGAGTGGGCTTGGCGGTGCTCCTCGACGTCTTCCTGCTTCGCACCCGGCTACTGGCGCGACGGGTGTTCTGGGTGTCCTACGCGATCCTGTTCGGCTTTCAGGTGATCGTGGACGGGGTCCTCACCTGTCGGGGCATCGTGCGCTACAACCCCGACCGGATCGTCGGCTGGCAGCTGGCGTGCGCGCCCCTGGAGGACTACCTCTTCGGCTTCGCGATGATCCTGCAGACCCTCGCCTGGTGGGTGTGGTGGGGGCGGCGCGAGGCGAAGGGACGCGGGCGGCTCGCCGGCGTGGCCGCCGGGGCGGTCGACGCTGGCGGTGACGGCGACCGGCCTGCCGGGGCGGTGGACGCGGGACCAGCGTCACTGTGACACAGCCGCGTTGCCCGCCCTGGTCGCTCGGATGTAGGCAGGCAGTGCCACACGCAGTCGGCGGGCCGTCCCTACCCGCACCCGGCGGTCCAGAACCTGGTAGTCGGCCTTCTCGATCTCGTCCAGGATCGCCGCGTAGAGCCGGAGCGCCGTCTGTATGCAGGGTCGGCTGGTCGGATGCAGTAGCCGCACGCCGGGCGCGGCCGCCCGGAACAGCTCGCGGCAGCGGGCGATCTCGAATGCGAGCAACCGCCGGACCCGCCCGTCGACCACGCCGCCGGCGAGGACCTCCCGGTCCACCCCGAACAGGGCCAGCGACTCCTGCGGCAGATAGACCCGGTCGCGGCGCAGGTCTTCGCCGACGTCGCGCAGGAAGTTGGCCAACTGGAACGCGGTGCCCAGGTCGCGGGCGTAGGGCGCGGCCGCGTCGTGACTGGGCTCCAGGATGGGCAGCATCTGCAGGCCGATGACGGCTCCCGACCCGTAGACGTAGGTCATGAGGTCGTCCCAGGTCGCGTACTCGCGGACCGTGAGGTCCATGCGCATGCTCGCCAGGAAGGCCTGGAAATGCTCGAGGGGAATGTCCCAGCGCCGGATCGTGTCCAGGACGGCGGGAAGCACAGGGTCGTCGGTGCGCCCAGCGAGAAAGCGTCCGGCCCAGGCGTCCAGGCGAAGCGTCTTCTCGGCCGGGGTGAGTCCTGAACCGAGGTCGTCGACGATCTCGTCGGCATAGCGGGCGAAGCCGTAGAGCGCGTGGACGTAAGGCCGTTTCCCCTCGGGCAGCAGCCGGGTGGCAAGGAAGTAGGTGCGGCCGTGGGCCGCGTTGAGCCGCCGGCAGGCGCGGTAGGACGCGCATAACTGCGGGTCGGTGATGCCCGCCCCGGCCAGTTCGGATTGTGCGAGCAACCCCCGCGCCTGCAGCCTCACTGACGGCCGATCAGGCTGGTCATCGCGTCCGCCGGCAGCGGGACGCTGGAGAAGTACCCCTGGCCGTAGTCGCAGCCGAACAGGGCGAGGGCCCGGGCCTGGGTCTGGGTTTCGATGCCTTCGGCGAGGGCTTCGATGTCGAGGCTGCGCGCACCGACGCTCTGGTCGCGGGCGGACGCGGGAGCGACGAGCGTTCGATATGACACAGCCGCCCACGGTAACCACGAATCCATCTGCGTGTATCCGGAGCTGGCGCTCGCGGGCGAGCCGTGACTCACTGGCGCTGGACCACGTCGCGCTCACGGCAACCGGGCGGTCCACCACACGGCAAGGGCACCGGCAAGCAGGGCCAGCGCGAGCCCGGCGGCCACGAACTGGCGGGTGACGTCATGGCGTTCCGTCCGGTAACCGATCGAGCTGCCCAGCGATTCGTACACCTGCTTGAGCTGGTCACCGGTCTCGGCGCGGAACGACTTCCCGCCCGTCTGGTCGGCCAGCCGCACGAGGGCGTCCACGTTCACCGGGACCGGGACGATTTGGCCCTGGATCTCCACCGTGCCGTCCGGGGTTCCGTAGGCGATGGTGTCGATGGGCACCTTCGCCTGCGCAGCAAGATCCGCGGCCTCGGCGGTCGGCATCCCGACGGTGGTCTCTCCGTCACTGAGCAGCACGATCGCGGCCGGCGGGGGACCCTGGGGGCCCTGGAACCGGGTGGCCGCGGCCTTGATGGCGTTGAGGCTGGTTGACACGGCGTCGCCGATGGCCGTGCCAGGGCCGAGCTCGAGGTTGTGGATGGCGGTCCGCACGGCCTCTCGGTCGGTCGTGGGCGGGACAAGCAGGCTCGCGGACCCGGCGAACGCGACCAAGCCGAGGTTGATGGGCCCGGGCAGCCGGTTGACGAACGCGATCGCGCCGTCCTGTGCGGCCGCGAGCCGGGACGGGGTGACGTCGGTTGCGGCCATGCTGTTGCTCACGTCGATCGCGAGGATGATCGTGGCCCGTTCCTGCGGGACGCGTTCCGCGCGGGCCGGGCCCGCCATGGCGACCACGAGCGCGACCAGGGCCGCCAGCATGAGGATCGCCGGGACGTGCCGGCGAAACCACTGCGGTCGCCTCGGCGTCACCGACTCCAGCAGTGCGAGGTTGGTGAACCGGACGGTGTAGGCCCGCCGCCGCAGGCTGACAAGCACATACGCTGCCGCGACCGCCGCCACCGCGAACAACATCCACAGCCAGCCGGCGCTGGTGAAGCTCACCCGCCCACCCCCCGCCGGCGCCTCGCTTCGGCCGCGTATCGGACGACATCGAGCAGCCAGTCCCGGTCGGTGCGTAGTTGCAGGTGATGCGCGTGGGCACGGCGCAGCGTGGCTGCGATGACCGAGCGCTGCTCGGCTGCGGCCGCCGCATAGCGGGAGCGCAGTTTTCGGCTGCGGGTTGCGACGTCCAAAAGGCGACCGGTCTCCGGGTCGACGAGCCGAAGCAGGCCCACGTCAGGCAACTCGAGTTCGCGCGGGTCGAGCACCTCGATGGCGAGCACCTCATGACGCCCGGACAGTGCGCGCAGCGGCCGCTCCCACTCTTCGGGTGGTGTGCCGAGGAAGTCGCTGACGACCGCGACGAGACCACGCCGCCGCGGCGGGCGGCGCAACTGATCGAGGCCGGTGGCCAGCGTGACCGCGCCGGCCACCGACGCCGGAAGCGGGTGCTCCAGGGGAGGCCCGGGGGAGCGCCCCGTCGCCGGTGCGTCGACCGCCGCGCGCGGGGTGGCGGCGATGTGGCGCAGCAAGGTGCGGACGGCGT
>JADGOW010000249.1 GCA_017882765.1 Frankiaceae bacterium | reverse complement strand
CGGTTGCGAGTTCGCGGTCACGGCGGACGTCGGCTGCCAGGCTGGGCTCGAGCACGGTGCGGCGCAGCGCAGCACCCAACGGGCGCAGGGCGCGGGACAGTCGCGGCCCCGCGCTGAACGGGGAACGGCGGGCGACGCCGGGCCGCGTTCGCTTCGGGAGGTAGGCATCGATGCGGTCCGAGACCTGTCCCGTCGCCGCTGGCTCGGGCGCCGCCGGCAACGGCGCCGGAAGCTCTGTCACATCCTCGCTCGGGATCAGGCCCATCGTCGCGAGCTCGGCACTGAAGGCCAGGTCACGCGCGGCTGACTCGATCCTGGGGTCGGAACCGGCCGCGGGCTCATCACCGCTACCGCCGTGGGTCCTCGCCTGCGGCACCGAGCCGTTCCAGGTCACGACACGAGCTCGATGACCGCGGTGTAGAGCCCGAGCATGCCCGCCAGAACAGGGACCGATATCACCACAACGATCCGCTCCAGCCCGTCCAGCCAACGGCGCATTCGCGCCCCAACGGCAGGCCTGACTTCCAGCGAGCCGGCCACGAGCAAGGCCCAGACGGTGATCGTCGCCACACCCGCTGCCACGAAGGGTCGGACATCCGGCCCAACCCGCGCAAGAAGCAACGCCGTCACGACGAGCAGGCCGGCCGCCCCCACCACCACGAGCGGGACGATCTCGCGGGCGAGGACGAAGCCGCGGGCTCGCAGAACCAGCGCGAGTGCCAACAGCGCTGCGGTGGCCAGCGACCAAGAAGTGCCCGCGAGCGCTACCAGGACAATGCACGGCAGTGCAACGAGGCCGAGGGCCGCGACCGACCAGGCAAGCATCCGATGGGCGTCGCGGACACCCGCGGACAGCTCCTCGGCCCGGACGGGCACACCGCTCAGGGCGGTTTCGTCGAGAGTGGCAAGTCCGCCCGCCCCGATCGCCAGCCGCGGCAGGACACTCACCAGCACGACGGCAAGGAAAGCAGCAACGCCGGCCGTGCCAGGAACCTGGGTGCCGACCGACACTGCTCCGGCGGCGCCCAGCAACAGTGCAACACCGGGTGCGACACCGAGGGCAACCGGCCGTATCGCGGGCACAGCCACAGCCGAAAGGACGAGCGCTACCGCCAATCCGGCGGCTCCGCCCGCGATCCTTGTTGCGACGTTGTCGGAGCTGATGGCCAGGACGCCGGCGGCGGCCGCCACGGGCCAGGCGGTGATTGCACTCCCCGCAGCGGATACCGGCCGACGAACCACCCGCTGCAGACCCAACGCCACACACAGCAGGACAGCCGCCCCTACCGCTGCGACAAGGGAAATCCGGGACCTGGCCGCAACATCAGACAAACGAACGGCGGCAGCGCTTGCCACCAGTGCGACCAGCCCGGCCATCCAGAGCGCCAGACGCACGCGAAGGTCCGGTCGCCACAGCTGCGGATCCGCCTCTACGGAATCCTGGACCCCCTCGATGACGTCCTCGACCCGGGTGGGCGCCGTCACCCGGTGCTGATCGCGCAGATAGAGGACCTCGCCATCGAGCACTCCAAGGTCGGTAAGGCTCCTGTCCGGCGGCAGGGTCTCGTGTCCGAGTCGCCCCAAACCCCAAGCGCGGTAGTCGGTCTCGGCGTCCGGCTCGTCCAGGAGTCGGACCACGTCCAGAAGCAACTCGGCCAGCGGCAGATCCCCGGGCACGGCCAGGTCTATCCGACGACGTGAGCCGACCAGCGTGAGCCTGCACTGCGTCAGCGACGGGCCACCGCCTGCAGAAACCCGCTCAGGCGACATGTCGGGCACTGTACCGCTCGTCCCGGATCGGCCCGTACCCTCTGTCGGTGACCTCCACCATCGTCAACCGCCCGCCGCGGATGCACCCGCCGCCGATCGAGGACGACGTCATCACCCTGCTCGACCCGCCACAACCGCAGGACACCCAGTCCGGGGCGCAGGGTGTCTTTCAGGTCCTGTTCCCGGTGCTGGGCACCGCCGGCAGCATGATCTTCATCCTGGCAAATCCCCGGCCAGTGGCCGTCGCGGCGGGCCTGGTCTTCATGATGGCGTCGGTCGGGGTGGGGCTCGGAATGTTCCTTGTCCAGCGGGGGTTGCCGAGGCGGCGCCTCCGGGAGGACCGGGCGCGGTACCTGGAATATCTCGAGCAGGTGCGCGAACAACTGCGCGGCGCGCGACGCAACCAGATGGCCGCCGAAGCATTCCGACATCCCGAGCCCGAGCGCCTGCTCGACCTCGCCTCGGACACCTCGCGCCTGTGGGAGCGGCGGGTCCACGACACCGACTTCCTGTCTTTGCGCGTGGGTATCGGCGACGTCCTGCCGCGTTTGCAGGTGAAGCGCCGGGGCGAACAGACGCCGATGGACCGCGCCGACCCGGTGTGCGTCTCGGCGGCGAGGCAGATACTCGACGGCCAGAGGATTCTCACTGACCAGCCGGCGGCCGTTGACCTCGGTTCCATGGGCGTGGTGTCGCTGTGCGGCGACCTGGACGAGGCGCGCGGCGTACTGCGTTCAGTCCTTGCGCAGGCTGTCACTCTGCATTCGGCGGACGACCTGCAGTTGGCATTCTGCTTCGCTCCCGAGGGGCTGCCGCTGTGGTCGTGGGTGAAGTGGCTGCCGCACACGATCACTGACCACACCTATGACGGTCCCGTGCCAACGCGGCTCGTCGCGTCCGACCTCCAGGAGCTGGGCGACGTGCTGCGCCCGGAACTCGAGAGCCTGCTCGACCGGGCGGCCCGGGCCCGGGGGACGGGTGGGCGGCTGAGCCGGCGGCTGGTCGTGGTGATCGACGCAGAGCGGCTGCCGTCGCACCTGGGCTTCGACCTGGGCGAGGTGAGTGTTCGCCCGCAGGACGCGGGCGTCACCCTTGTCTACGTCGTCGGTAACAAGCGCCTGGAACCATCCACCGTCGACGTCCGCTTCACCATCGAGCGAGGTGGCCGGGCGGTTGTCGAGTATCCCAGCTCGGCGGAAGCGACCGGTGCCGTCATTCAGGCGGATCGGGTGTCCGTGCCCGCCCTGTCGGCCCTCGCCCGAGCGCTCTGCCCGATCCGGGTTTCGCAGGAGTCGGCCGCCGAGTCCCTCGCCCAGGATGTCGACCTGTTCGCACTGCTCGGCGTCCCGGACGTCGCCGACATAGATCCCCGGTCGCAGTGGCGGGCGCGGACGGCTCGACAGTTCCTTCGCGTGCCGCTCGGCATGGCCGCCAGCGGTTTACCGCTCACTCTCGACCTGAAGGAGTCGGCGCTCGGCGGGATGGGCCCGCACGGTCTGGTCGTCGGGGCGACCGGGTCAGGCAAGTCCGAACTGCTGCGCACCCTGGTTCTTGCGCTGGCCACGACCCACGACCCGGAACGCCTGGCGTTCGTGCTCGTCGACTACAAGGGCGGGGCGACGTTTGCGGGGATGGAGCCGCTGCCGCATGTCGCGGGCGCGATTACCAACCTTCAAGAGGACCTTGGCCTGGTGGATCGAATGCACGACGCGCTGTACGGCGAGATCCGCCGGCGTCAGCGCGTTCTCAAGGAGGCGGGCAACCTCCCCAACGTTCACGAGTACAACCGGCGGCGGGACCAGGGCGAGCAGCTGGACCCGCTGCCGTC
>JADGOW010000248.1 GCA_017882765.1 Frankiaceae bacterium | reverse complement strand
GGGACGGCGGCCGGGGCGGGCACTGCCGGGGCAGGTACCGCCGGGGCCGGTACCGCCGGGGCCGGTGCGGATGCAGCCGCGGCGGGGGCCAGGATTGGGGCAACCGGCACCCGGGCCACGGAGGGCACCGGCCGGGGCCGGGCCTCGGGTGCTGTCGCCGGTCGCGGGACGTCCACGATCCGCGTCGGCGAAGGGGCCTGTGCCGCGACCGGCTGTGGGGCCGCCCTGCGCGTGCCCCGGCCTGGGTCCGCAATGCGCAGCCGACGCTGCACCACTTCCAGTTGCGGGTTGTCCACGCCGCTGATACTTGCGAGCCAGTTCTGCCACGCCTGCGGGTCGATCACCCGGTACGCGAAGCCCAGCTGCGCCGGCGAGCGGCGTGCTCCGCCAGGCATGGGCGTCCAATGCAGCAGCGACATGGTGATCTGCGAGCCGAAGCCGGCGGCCAGCCGGAGCGCGTAGTGCACCGGGTAGCTGCCGCCGTGGGACAGGTTGAGGTTGCCGAGCTCAGGATCGACCTCGCGGAAGTTCGGGATCGGCGGGACGAGTCCGGTCTCCAGTGCCTTGATGGCCAGGACGTCCTCGATTCCCACACCCATCGAATGGCCGGTGAACCCCTTGGTGTTTGCGATCACGACCTCGTCGGCATCGCCGCGGAAGACGGCGCGCAGTGCGTTGATCTCGGCTGAGGCGCTGCCGCCTCGAGCCGGGGTGTAGGTCTCATGCGAGATGAAGACCATGTCCGAGGCCATGTCGTGCCGGCGGTGGCCACGCGACTCCGCCTGACGCACCACGCCTTCCATCACCCCGGCGATGTGGTGCACATCCAGCCGGCTGCCGTGGAAGGCGCTGTTGGCGGTGACCGTGCCCAGCACCTCGCAGATCGGCTGCACGCCACGTTCGCGGGCCGACTCGGCCGATTCGACGACGATTCCGGCGGCGCCCATTCCCATGATCATTCCGTGCCGGCGGTTGTCGAAGGGAAGAGCGGCGTCCTCCACCGCTTCGTCGGTCGCTGCGGCGCCGGAGGCGAGGAAGCCCGAGCCGACCCACTCGATCAGGCTGTCGCCCGTGACATTGTCGCCGGCGACGACGAGGACGCGGCGGCACCGCCCGGCCCGAATCCAGTCCTCGGCAAGGGCGATGCCCTGCGTCGTGCTGGAGCATGCGGAGTTGATCTGTGTGTTGGGCCCGCGAGCGCCGATGATCTCTGCGAACTGGGAGTGGCCCATCGAAAGCGCCCGGAAGAGGAATCGCCGGTTGAAGGTGTAGGGCTCGGCCTCCAGTTCCTGGCGGACTGCCCGGATGCGCTCGTCGATCTCCCGCGTCACCGGGTCGTCGTCGCGGACGCGCGCGCGCAGGGCCAACAGCAGATCCAGCGTCTGCCGTCGGGCCCGGTCGACGTAATAGCGATCGAGTTCATCAGAGAAGCTGCTCGTGCCCGGGAAGGCCGAGGCGAAGACTATGCCGGTGTCGTCGCGCATCGAGTCAGGCAGCATCCAGCGGTCGGGCAGCTGCGTGCCGATACTGGTTGTCTTGTAGTGCTGGACGAGTGGGATCCCGGCATCGCGCAGCGAGTCCAAGCCGGCACCGACCGCCAGTCTTGTGACACTGTCGAGCGCGGCGTCCCGCTCCTCGTCCACGCCGAACTCCCGCACGAGGTCGAGCGCGCCCATCCGACCGGCGAGCTTGATGACGTCCGCCGTGTCGCCAATCGTGACGAAGCTGCCCGAGCCGTCCTCGTCCTTGACCAGCCTCGTGATGTGCTTGTCGAGCATCCGCCGGCGGAACCGCGTCGGGATGGGGCCGATGAACTGCTCGCCGGCGAGGAGCCGGCCGACGTTCGAGTCGTCGAAGACGTGCTCGGTGCCGGGCAGGCCGAGGGCCGCGCCGGTGATGACGACGGGGCGATAGGCGGCGGGGTCCTCGATGTGCCCGCCGGGCGCGCCGCCGGCTTGTGCGGCGATGCCGCGCTCGACCGCTGCCGGGGTGACCGCTGCCGGGGTGACCGCTGCCGGGGTGACCGCTGCCGGGGGCTCGGCCGGCGTTCCGAGGCCGGCCGCGTACAGTCCGCACAGCGCCTGGTTGAACGCCACGACGTCGCCGGACTTCGGATGGTTGGTGAACAAGGCGACAGCGTCGTCGTGCGCGCTCACGATGACGTCCTCGGCGAACCCGTGCAGGGCCTTCTTCGGGCCGAGCTCGACGAACATCCGTGCGCCGGCGTCGTAGAGGGTGTTGAGGCCCTTGACGAACTGCACCGGCGAGGCCACCTGGCGGCCGAGGATGTCGAGGATCTCGTCCTCGGACCCGGGGGCGGTCGGGTAGAACTCGCCGTTCACGTTGGCGACCAGCGGCAGCCGGGGAGGCGCCACGTTCAGTCGGCGTAGTACCACCTTCAGCGGCTCGCTGGCAGGCGCGACGATCGAGGTGTGGAAGGCATGGCTGACCGGCAGCCGGATCGCCGTTTGCCCCGCTGCCTTGAGCTCTGCGACGACCTTCTCCACCGCAGGTGTCGCGCCGCCGATCACAGCCTGCCCGTTGCTGTTGACGTTGGCGATGACGACGTAGCCGTCAGCGGCTTCGACGATGCGCTCGATCTCGGGCAGTGGCGCCAGCACCGCAGCCATCGCGCCGTTGTCGCCCATGCTCAGGCTCGCCATCTCCCGGCCGCGGGCGCTGACCGCCTCCAGGGCCGCCGGGAACGTCAGCGACTGCGCCGCCACGAGGGCGCCGTATTCGCCGAGGCTGTGTCCCATGACCATGTCCGGCCCGATGCCATAGGCGTCGAGTAGGCGGGTCAACGCTGCGTCGGTGGCAAGGACGGCCGGCTGGGTGATCTCGGTCTGGAGCAGCTGCTGCTCGAGCTGGGCGACCGCAGCCGGGTCCTGCGCGTCGATAAAGATGTAGTCGGTGAGAGGTCGGCCGAGCAACGGCGTCATGACCCGATCGGCCTCAGCGAACGTGTCCGCCACGATGGGTTCGACTGCGCACAGCGCCTTGAGCATGTTGACGTATTGCGATCCCTGGCCCGTGTACAGGAATGCTGTCTTCGGGGCCGGACCGCGACCGAAGAACACTCCGCGCGAGCGCAGCATCTTCCACGCTGCCGGCTGGCCGGACTGGACGGCCTTCAGGGCTCGCCCCGCCCTGTCCGCCAACTCGGCTGCATCGCCGTAGTCGATGGCGACCCGGACCGGTGCGCGCAGGTCGGCGGCTGCCGGTGCGGCCGGCGGCTTCGCCGCGACGGACGCCGCCGATTCCACGACGTCAGCGAGGCGACGGGCGAGGTCGCTGTCGCTGGCAGCGCCGACGACGAGGGCCCCGCGAAGCGGCGCCTTGCTGCTGCTCGCCACCGGGGCGGCCGGAACGCTGGCCACAGTGCCGGCCGCAGCGCGCGCTGCCGGAGCGGCTGCGGTGCTCGCCTGCGGGACGTCGACGCCCGCATAGGAACGCCGCTCGTCGGTCCGGTGGCGGCCGGGCACGTATTCCTCCAGGACGGCGTGGAAGTTCGTCCCGCCGAAGCCGAACGCGCTGACGCCCGCCGACCGGGCACCGGACGCGCCGGCCGGGAAGCCGCGAAGTTCGGTGTTCACCGCGAACGG
>JADGOW010000012.1 GCA_017882765.1 Frankiaceae bacterium | reverse complement strand
TCTGTGACGCGCTCGACTTCCTCGATGCTCTGGCCGAGGCGGACGCGGAGCTTCGCGTCGAGTCGGGCTTCGACGCGCTGCCGGAAAGCATGAACCGGCTGGTGCGCGACAGCGGTCGTCATGCCCGCTTGCGGCGGCCTTTCGACATGCTGCGGGCGGTGGTCAGCGATGCCCTGCAGCTGCTGGCCGACGACCCCGCGGAGCAGACCGCCTGGTCGTTGCTCAGCCGGCAGCGGCGCGCCCTGCTGGCCACGCGGGACCGGGTCGACGCCGTCGCCGCCGCCCGCTCCGGCGACTTCCGGTCGGCGCTGCGGGGGCTCGCCGACAGCTTCGCCGACGCGCTGGATGCGGCTGAGGCGGGTGGGGCGCGCGGCAGCGCGTTCGAGGCGGTACGCGAGGACGCAGCCCAGCATTTGGAAGGCTCCGTTCGGCTGCTGTGTACCCGGTTCGCCGGGGACGTCGAGGCAGACATCCGCGCCCTGCTGTCCCGGGCCGGGGACGAGCTCCAGGAAATCAGTGCAGGGCCGCAGGCGCAGTGGCTGCGCGCCCGGGAGCAGACGGGTTGGCCACCGGCCGCATCTGCCGGTCTCGGGGCGGGGCCGGTCGCAACGGCGCCCGACTCCCCACGGATGACCCGCGCCGCGGACGCGGTCGGGACGTGGGCGACGCGGTTCGCCCGATTCTGGGGTGGGGACGCAGCCAGCGTCGTCGAGATGTCCGGCACGGCCGGGCATCGGATCGTGCTCGTGGCGGGGGCGCGGCTGGGCGTGAAGTTCAAGCCCTGGCAGGCGGTACGGATCGCCACCACAGTGCAGACCGTGGCGCGGGCGACCGCCGCGGTGGCGGCCGCTGCCAGCGCGGCTACACCCGTCCTGCTCGACATCGCCGCTGCGCGTGCCGAGCGGTCCCGGCACCGGCGGCGCGCAGAGATCCATCGCAGTCTGGAGGGCGTTGGCGCGGTGGTCGTCGACGATCTGTCGCGACAGGTCGCCGCTCAGGTGGCGCCAGTCTTCGACGAGGCTCTCGCCGCGCTGAGCGCCGCTGAGGATGAGGTGCGTCTGGCGCGAAAGCGGCGCAGTGCCGCCGGCGCCGAGTTGGACGCTGTCGACGCCGAGTGTGTCGCGGCGCTGCGCGAGCTGGAGGAGGTCCGCCCGGCCTCCCGGTGACAAGCCTGAGAGTGTCTCCAGACGTTGCGGCGCCTTGGTTCGTCGCGGGGAACACCCGGGTGGACCTGACTGCGGGGCCGGAACAGCGGCATGGGCAATGCCGTTGTCCCTTTCGGGACTGTCTGTCCTCATAGCGCCTCGCGACTGGGGTCCCACCGAAGGGGTCTTTCGCGTAGACTTGCAGGTCGGCGCCCGTGCGGTGGGGCGTGCCCGCGACCCGGGTGGCGCTGAAGGTTGAGACCAGGACAGGATAGCGGAGGATATGCCCAAGAAGGACGGCGCAATCGAGATCGAAGGCAGGGTTGTGGAGCCCCTGCCCAATGCGATGTTTCGCGTGGAGCTCCAGAACGGTCACCGGGTACTTGCCCACATCAGCGGGAAGATGCGACAGCACTACATCCGGATCTTGCCGGAAGACCGGGTGGTCGTAGAACTCTCGCCGTACGACCTGTCCCGCGGGCGTATCGTTTATCGCTACAAGTAAGCAGTCGAAACGAGTAGTGGCGGCGCGCGGGCCCACGGCGGCGTCGGAGACAGAGAGGCAGCCGTGAAGGTCCAGCCGAGCGTCAAGAAGATCTGCGACAAGTGCAAGGTGATCCGCCGGCACGGGCGGGTCATGGTGATATGCGAGAACCTGCGCCACAAGCAGCGCCAGGGCTGAGCGGTTCCCGCCCTTCCGACCCAGCGTGTCGGGCGGGCACGTAGTCTGATCGGATAGCGGTTCCACGGTGCCGGCCGCGAGGTTGGCACCGACACCCCCGGACGGAGGCCGGGGTCCGCCCGGGCGGTCGCCACGGCCGGCGGACGGGACGGAGCCGCCGGAGACCTCCGCAACCCGCGTACGTAACGACACGACCATCAGGCCACGACACGACCAGGAGCCGCCTCGACATGGCACGCCTCGTCGGCGTCGACCTCCCCCGCGAGAAGCGGATGGAGGTCGCGCTCACTTACATCTACGGGATCGGACGAACCCGCGCCCAGGCGACGCTGGCCGCGACGGGGGTCAGCGCAGATCTCCGCGTACGCGATCTCGGCGACGACGATCTCGTCAGGCTCCGTGACTGGATCGAGGCGAACTACAAGATCGAAGGTGACTTGCGCCGTGAGGTGGCGCAGGACATCCGCCGTAAGATCGAGATTGGCTGTTACCAGGGCATCCGGCACCGTCGCGGGTTGCCGGTCCGGGGGCAGCGCACCCACACGAACGCCCGGTGCCGCAAGGGCCCGCGACGGGCGATCGCCGGTAAGAAGAAGCCGGGCAAGAAGTAGTAGAACCTGCCGGTTCCCGGGGCCAATCCGGGCACCCGGCGCGGTTCCGATCACCTCCATCGCAGACAGGAAGGCACCCCGACAGGTATGCCACCAAAGGCTCGCGCCGGCGCCGGCGTCAAGAAAGTCCGACGCAAAGAGAAGAAGAACGTTGCGCACGGGCACGCGCACATCAAGAGCACGTTCAACAACACCATCGTGACGATCACCGACCCGAACGGCGCGGTCATCTCCTGGGCCAGCGCCGGCCACGTCGGGTTCAAGGGTTCTCGGAAGTCGACGCCCTTCGCCGCTCAGCTGGCTGCGGAGAATGCCGCGCGCAAGGCCCAGGAGCACGGGATGCGCAAGGTGGATGTCTTCGTCAAAGGCCCCGGGTCAGGACGTGAGACCGCCATCCGAAGCCTTCAGGCGGCCGGTCTGGAGGTCGGGATGATCCAGGACGTGACACCCGTTCCCCACAACGGCTGCCGCCCGCCCAAGCGGCGCCGGGTCTGAGCAGCGAGGGACAGACGAATGGCCAGGTACACGGGCGCGGACTGCAAGCGCTGCCGCCGCGAGAAGATGAAGCTGTTCCTCAAGGGCAGCAAGTGTGATTCGCCGAAGTGCCCCATCGAGATTCGCCCCTACCCACCGGGTGAGCACGGCCGCGGGCGCTCGAAGGACAGCGAGTACCTCCTGCAGAAGCGGGAGAAGCAGAAGTGCGCCCGCATTTACGGCGTGCTGGAGAAGCAGTTCCGCGGCTACTACGAGGAGGCGAACCGGCGCAGCGGCAAGACCGGTGACGAACTGCTGCGCATCCTCGAATCGCGGCTGGACAACGTTGTCTACCGGTCCGGCTTCGCCCAGTCGCGGGACATGGCCCGCCAGCTCGTCCGGCATGGGCATTTGCTGGTCAACGGCAGAAAGGTGGACATCCCTTCCTACCGGGTGACCGAGAACGACATCATCGAGGTGATGCCCAAATCCCGGGACATGACGCCATTCCTCATCGCGCGTGAGTTGGCGGGCAGCCGTTCGGTCCCGGCTTGGATGGAGGTCATCTCCAGCCAGATGCGCATCCTGATCCACTCCCTCCCGGCCCGGCAGGTCATCGACACGCCGGTCCAGGAACAGCTCATCGTCGAGCTGTACTCGAAGTAACAGTCCTCGCTGCCTGGCAGGTCACCGGGTGGCGAGGCAGGTTGACGTGGCGTCATATGGCGGGCGCCACATTTCGGAAGGAGAGCCTCGTGCTCATCGCCCAGCGGCCGTCTCTCGTCGAAGAGCCGGTCTCCGACGATCGATCCCGGTTCATCATCGAGCCACTCGAGCCCGGCTTCGGCTACACGCTCGGGAACTCGCTGCGCCGGACTCTGCTGTCCTCGATTCCCGGGGCCGCGGTCACCAGCATCCGCATCGACGGAGTGCTGCACGAATTCTCGACCGTGGCCGGCGTCAAGGAAGACGTCACCGACCTCATCCTCAACATCAAAAACCTCGTCGTCAGCAGCGAGAACGACGAGCCCACGATCATGTACCTGCGCAAGCAGGGCCCCGGTGAGGTCACCGCGAACGACATCGCGCCGCCGGCGGGCGTCGAGGTGCACAACTCGGATCTGCGGATCGCGACCCTCAACGACAAGGGCCGCCTTGAGATCGAGCTGACCGTGGAGCGGGGTCGCGGCTACGTGAGTTCGGTGCAGAACAAGCAGCCGGGGCAGCCGATCGGCCACATCCCGATCGACTCGATCTACTCCCCGGTGCTCAAGGTCACCTACAAGGTGGAGGCGACCCGAGTCGAGCAGCGCACCGACTTCGACCGCCTGATCGTCGACGTCGAGACGAAGACCTCGATCACCCCCCGGGACGCGATGGCTTCCGCGGGCAAGACCCTGGTCGGGCTGTTCAGCCTGGCCCAGGAGCTCAACCTGGAGGCCGAGGGCGTCGACATCGGCCCGTCACCGGCCGACGCGCAGCTCGCCCAGGATCTCGCGCTGCCCATCGAGGAGATGGACCTGACCGTCCGCTCCTACAACTGCCTCAAGCGCGAGGGCATCCACAGCATCGGTGAACTCGTCGGCCGCAGCGAGGCCGACCTGCTCGACATCCGCAACTTCGGGCAGAAGTCCATTGACGAGGTGAAAAGCAAGCTGGCGTCGATGGGCCTCGCCCTCAAGGATTCGCCTCCGGGCTTCGACCCGCGCCACGCCGCCGACACGTTCGGCACGCAGGCGTTCGGGGGCTACCCCGGCGCGTCCCCCGCGTTCAGCTCCGTCGAGTACGGCGACGACGACGGGGGCAACTACGTCGAGACCGAGCAACTGTAGGTAGACGGACCGGGTTGGGAGGATGTGGGTCGCCACAGCGACCAGGATTCTCCCCCCAGCGCGGCACGCTAATACGGCACCAGCACGACAGGAGAAGAGGCCGCGATGCCTACGCCCGCGAGAGGTCCCCGACTCGGAGGCAGTCCCGCGCACGAGCGCCTAATGCTGGCCAATCTGGCCACGGCGCTTTTCGAAAACGGGAAGATCACGACTACCGAGGCCAGGGCGAAGCGGCTGCGGCCCGTTGCCGAGCGGCTCATCACGTTCGCCAAGCGGGGCGACCTGCATGCCCGGCGGAAAGTGCTGCGCACCGTCCGTGACAAGTCCGTGGTCCACACCCTCTTCACGGACATCGGCCCCCGGTATGAGATGCGCCCGGGCGGGTACACCCGGGTCGTCAAGCTCGGGCCCCGCAAGGGGGATAACGCACCGATGGCTCTGATCGAACTGGTTGAGGCCATGACGGTCGGCCAGGAGGCCGTGGGGGAGGCCGAGAGGGCGCGCGCCAGCCGGTTCGCCCCCCGCCGCCGGCCGACGGGGGCAACGCGGGAGGCTGCCGCAGATCTCGCGAAGGTGTCTCCGACCGCTGCAGCTGTCGCGGAGGCGGTGGCGGCTGCGGGCATCTCGGAGCCGGCCGAGGCCGTCTCCAGTGATGTAGAGGCTGACGTTGCGAGCGAGGGCACGGCCCCCGCTGAGGCCCCGGCTGAGGCGTCCGCTGAGACGGAGCCGGCTGAGTCGCCTGCCGAGGTGATCGAGGAGGAGCCGACGGGGGCCGAGTCCGGCATTCCCGACGAAGGCGGCACCCTAGCCACGCCGGAAACACCCGGCAGCCCGTCCCCGGTACCGGACGAGGCAGAGAACAAGGGAGAGCCGTCATGACGTCCATCAGCGGTTCTGAGCCCGAGATCGCCAACGACCCCGAGCCCGAGTCCGGCGCAGATCACCAGGCCGAGTCGGCCGGCGACACCGTGCCGGCCGAGGGCGCGCGCTGACCGCCGACCCCGAGCCCGTCGAGCCCGCCGTCCCCATCGCGGACGGCGGGCTCGTCCGTCTCCGCTTCGACCTCGGCTACGAAGGCACCGGCTTCGCCGGCTGGGCGCGCCAGCCGGGCAGGCGCACCGTCCAGGAGACGCTGGAAGCTGCACTTGGCACCGTCTTGCGGAGGGAAGGCCGAGCGGGGGAAACGGCGATCACGCTCACGGTCGCCGGCCGCACGGACGCCGGGGTGCATGCGCGGGGGCAGGTCGCCCACGCAGACGTGCCCGGCGTGCCTGACAGTCGCGCCGAGGTGTCACGGCCCGGTCTGTCGCAGGACCCCGCCACTCTCGTGCGGCGGCTCAACGGGGTCCTGCCCCGGGACGTCCGTATCTTTCGGGTCGAGCCCGCACCGGCGGGATTCGACGCCCGGTTCTCCGCATTGGCGCGCCGCTACGCATACCGGGTCGCGGACGGCCCCCCCGACCCGCTGCGTCGCCGCGACACGCTGTTCTGGCCCCGGCGACTCGATGACGCCGCGATGCGCGAGGCGGGCGCCGACCTCTTGGGCGAGCACGACTTCGCCGCCTTCTGCAAGGCCCGGGAGGGTGCTACGACCGTGCGGCGACTGCTGCGGTTCGACTGGAGCCGCGACGCGGACGGCGTGCTGACGGCGTGGGTCGATGCGGACGCCTTCTGCCACTCCATGGTCCGGGCGCTGGTCGGTGCGGGGCTGGCGGTCGGCGATGGCAGGCGTCCCGCCGGCTGGCCGGCTGAGGTGCTCAGACGCGGCGCGCGCGATTCATCGGTCCATGTTGCCCCTGCGCACGGACTGACTCTGATCGGTGTCGATTACCCGCCGAACGCCGAGCTGGCGGCGCGGGCGGCGCTCACCCGGCGCGTGCGGGTGCTGGACGGGCCCGCGCACTGATCCGTCCCAGACCGACAAACGAATGGCCAGGCCCCGGTGAAAACAACCGCAGTCGGCTGCGCCCAGCAGGCTGTCGCCTCTCCAGCCTCTTCCGACCCAGGCCCGGCCCAGGCCAAGTCTTGCCGGGCTTGCGGACAAGAAACGCCTACCGTGGCCCGACGTGGACGAAACGCACGACAGCGCGGTGACGGGCGGACCCGAGGGCGTCGATGAGGGCGTGACCGTGCGGGTGACCGCAGCCGAGGCGCAGGCCAATCTGTTCGCTGTTCTGCAGCTGTGCGCCGCGTCCAAGCTGCGGTGCAGCGAAAAGACCAGGCGGCCCGGCGCGGCCTCGCTGGGGCAGGTAGCCGCGGCCCTCGTCGCGGGAGACTTCCTCCTGCTCCATCCGATCGCTTCCTTCGCGTGGCCGCTCCTGGTGCAAGCGGGAGCGCTGGCCGAGCTGGCCGGTGGGCGGCTGCGGCTGACCGCGCGCGGCCGAGCCGCGCTGACCGAGCCGGCGGCGGACACGATCCGCCACCTGTGGAAACGCTGGGTGAGTCACGCGGTGCTCGACGAGATGAGCCGGATCGAAGAGATCAAGGGGCAGCGGTCGGCCAGGGCGTTGACCGCCGCGCACCCCCGCAGGAAGGCTGTCGCCACCGCGTTGGCTACGTGCTCGCCGGGGCAGTGGGTCTCAATCGAGGAGCTGTTCTCCCGGATGCGGCGCCGACAGCCGCAGCCCACAGTGGCCCGCAACCCCTGGAAGCTCTACATCGGCGACCCGCAGTACGGGAGTCTGGGCTACGACGGTTGCCACGCGTGGTCTGTCCTGGAAGGCCGCTACACCCTGTGCCTGCTGTTCGAATACGCCGGAACGCTCGGCCTGTTCGATCTGGCGTACACCCAGCCCGCGGGCGCCCGCGATGACTACCACGAGAACTGGGGCACCGACGACCTCGACCAGCTCAGCCGCTACGACGGCCTGCGCGCCGTACGGCTGAACCCGCTCGGCGCCTTCGCGCTCGGCCTGACCCGCACCTACCAGCCCGCAGTTGATACGAACGCGACAGGCCCCGCGCTGAAGGTCCTGCCCAACCTCGACATCGTGCTCACCGAGGAGATGCGACCGGCCGATCGGCTGCTTCTGGACGCCTACGCCCGGCGCAGCTCCGACCGGGTGTGGTCGCTTACCGCCGACTCGCTACTGGCCGCGATCGACGCCGGCAGGCAGCTGGCGGAACTCTCGCGGTTCCTGCGCGACCGCACCCAACACGCGTTGCCGTCCACCGTCACGACCCTTCTCGCCGACGTCACGGCTCGTTCCACCGGGATACGAGACCTCGGGATCACACGCCTGGTCGTGTGCTCCGATCCGGCGTTGACCACACTGATCGCCCGCGACCGCAAGCTCCGTCAGCTGTGCTCGCCGGTCGGCGACCACCACATCGCGATCCCCATTACGCAAGAGTCCGACTTCCGCAGGGCACTGCGTTCCCTGGGCTACGTCCTCCACACCGGCTCGGGCTAACGACCCAATGGTCACCCGTCGGGCTGCTTGGACGCTTTCGCGGAGCCACGGCAGCGGTGGCCGGCCTGTTGGTACAGTGGCCGCTGGATTGCGGTCGCAACCGCCGGCGGAGCGTGCCGCCACCTTGATCTTTGAGGTCGCACTGCCGTGCCGGCCGGTCCAATCCGCGATATCGACGCATCGAGTCAACCCAGCGAGAGCGGAGCCGTGCCCACCTACCAGCCGAAGCCAGCAGACGCGCAGCGTTCCTGGCACGTCATCGATGCATCCGACGTCGTGCTGGGGCGGCTCGCCAGCCAGGTCGCGACCTTGCTGCGGGGCAAGCACAAGCCCTACTTCGCCCCGCATGTCGACACCGGTGACTTTGTCATCGTCGTCAATGCGGGCAGGGTCGTGCTGAGCGGCAACAAACCGGCGCAGAAGCTCTACCGTCGCCATTCCGGTTATCCGGGCGGTCTACGCTCCACGACCTACGAGCAGCTGTTGCGAACCCGGCCGCAGCTGGTCGTCGAGAAGGCCGTCAAGGGAATGCTTCCCCACAACAAGCTCGGCCGCCGCCAGGCGAGCAAGCTCAAGGTCTACGCCGGGCCCACCCATCCGCACGATGCCCAGAAGCCCGTGCACTACGAGATAACCCACGTCGCTCAGGTGTAGCCCGCCTGCGCTGCGGCGGCACCAGCCGAGCAGCGCGGCAGCTAGGACCAAGCCGGAACGAGATACAGGAGCCGCTGTGGCCGTCGTCATCGACGCGCAAGGAGCCGCCCGGGCGACCGGGAGGCGCAAAGAGGCGATCGTCCGGGTCCGGGTGATCCCCGGCACGGGGCAGTGGACCCTCAATGGGCGCAGCCTCGAGGACTACTTTCCGAACAAGGTGCACCAGCAGCTGGTCAACGAGCCGTTCAAGGTGCTCTCTCGCGAACCGGCTGAAGAGGAAGCGCCGCCGGCGCCGCAGTACGACGTCATCGCCACGCTTCGCGGTGGCGGCGTGACCGGGCAGGCCGGCGCGCTGCGGCTAGGGATCGCCCGGGCGCTGACCGGGCTTGAGGACAACAGCCGCCCGACGCTGAAGAAGGCCGGCTTCCTCACCCGTGATGCGCGGGTCAAGGAGCGCAAGAAGTACGGCCTTAAGAAGGCTCGCAAGGCCCCCCAATACAGCAAGCGCTGACAGGTGGGTCGGCTCTTCGGGACCGACGGCGTCCGAGGCGTCGCCAACGTGGACCTCACTGCGGATCTTGCCTTGTCGCTGTCAGGGGCCGCCGTGTCGGTCCTGACTCGGTCAGGACGCTCGGTGCGCCCGCGGCCGCTGGTCGTGGTCGGGCGTGACACCCGGCCCTCAGGCGAGTTCCTCGAAGCTGCGGTGACCGCCGGGCTGGCTGCTGCCGGCGCGGACGTCCTGCGGATGGGTGTCGTTCCCACTCCTGCCGTGGCCTTCGGCGTCGTCGCGGCGGAGGCCGACCTGGGCGTGGTGCTGTCCGCCAGCCACAATGCGATGCCGGACAACGGGATCAAACTCTTCGCCGGCGGCGGCTTCAAGCTGCCGGACGAGATAGAGGATCAGATCGAGGCGCATCTCGGGCAGCTGTGGGACCGGCCAACCGGCGCCGGCGTCGGCAGGATTCGCGACGAGCCGGCGCTCCTGGAGCGCTATGAGCAGCACTTGCTCGATGCCGCACCCGTCCGGCTCGACGGCCTTCGGGTCGTGGTGGACTGTGCCGAAGGCGCGGCCTCGCTGATCGCCCCGGCGGTGCTGCGCCGGGCCGGGGCCGACGTCGTCCCCTTGTCCAGCCAGGGTGACGGCCTGCGCATCAACGCCGGGTGCGGCGCGACCTACCTCGATCCACTGAGCAAGGGAGTGGTCGAGAACGGTGCCCATGCCGGCATCGCGTTCGACGGTGACGCCGACCGCTGCCTGGGCGTCGACGCGTCCGGCACCGTGGTGGACGGTGACCAGATCCTGGCGATCAGCGCGATCGCGCTGCGGGAGCGGGGCGCCCTCGCGGCCGACACCGTGGTCACCACGGTGATGGCCAACCTCGGGTTCAAGCAGGCGATGCAGGCACAGGGCATCTGCGTCGTCGAGACTTCCGTAGGCGATCGCTACGTGCTGGAGGCGATGCGGGGCGGCGGCTTCCTGCTGGGCGGCGAGCAGAGCGGGCACGTCATCTTCCTCGACCATGCGACCACCGGCGACGGCCTGCTTACTGCCCTGCAACTGCTCGGGCGGGTCGCCGAGACCGGGCAACCGCTTGCCGAGCTTGCCGCCGTGATGACCAGGCTGCCGCAGGTGCTCGTGAACGTCCGGGTCAAGGACAAGCACCGTCTCGCCGACGACCCCCGGGTGCTCGCCGCCCTCGCACGGGCAGAGCGCAAGCTCGGCGACTCGGGCCGGGTGCTGCTGCGTCCCTCCGGGACCGAGCCGCTCGTGCGGGTGATGGTCGAGGCCGCGGACGAGGACGCGGCCCGGGAAACCGCCGATCGGCTCGCGGCGGCAGTGGGGCAGGCGCTCCACTGAGGCGGCGCGACCGACTCTCGCCCCGGGGGCGCTGCCGGGCCGGGCAGCTGACCCTCTACAGTTGGGGCATATGTGCGGGATCGTGGGATACGTGGGGCGCCAGAGTGCGCTGGATGTCGCTCTGGACGGGCTGCACCGCCTTGAATACCGGGGCTACGATTCGGCGGGCGTCGCGATCCTGGATACGGCGGGCGCTCTGGTCATCGAGCGGCGGGCCGGCAAGCTCGTCAACCTGGACAGGGCACTGGCCGAGCTGGGACCCATCCCGGGGACGACGGGCATGGGCCACACGCGCTGGGCGACGCACGGCGGTCCCACCGACCAGAACGCGCATCCGCACACGGACTGCCTGGGGATGATCGCTGTCGTCCACAACGGCATCATCGAGAACTTCACGGCGCTGCGCGACGAGCTGGAGCGACAGGGGCATATGTTCCGCAGCGACACCGACACCGAGGTGGCGGCCCACCTGTTGGAGCAGATGCTCCGGGGCAGGCTCGCGGAGAACGGCGCCGATCTCGCCGCCGCATTCACCGAGGCGTTTCGGCGCACGTGCCGCTGCCTCGACGGCAGCTTCACGCTGCTGGCCGTCCATCGGGACCTGCCCGATCTCATGCTGGGCGCACGCCGCAACAGCCCGCTGGTCGTCGGCCTCGGGGAGGGCGAGAACTTCCTGGCCAGCGACGTGGCGGCCTTCATTGCTCACACCCGGGACGCCGTGGAGATCGGCCAGGACGAGGTCGTGGAGCTGCGCGCGGACCGCGTCACCGTCACCGACCTCGACGGGAGCGTCACCGCCCCCCGGCACTACCACGTCGACTGGGACGCCGCTGCCGCCCAGAAAGGCGGCCACCCCTATTTCATGCTCAAGGAGATCCTGGAACAGCCCTTGGCCGTCGCCGACACGCTGCGCGGGCGCCTCACCGCAGACGGCGCGATCAGCCTGGATGAAGAACGGCTGTCCCCCCAGGACTTCCGCTATGTCGACAAGGTCTTCATCGTCGCCTGCGGCACGGCGTATCACGCGGGGCTCATCGCCAAGTACGCGATCGAGCACTGGACGAGGATGCCCTGCGAGGTCGACATCGCCAGCGAGTTCCGCTATCGCGACCCGGTGCTCGACCGCGCCACCCTCG
Organism: Frankiaceae bacterium; assembly: GCA_017882765.1. GTDB lineage: Bacteria > Actinomycetota > Actinomycetes > Frankiales > Frankiaceae > JADGOW01. Next base: position 18,165 of record JADGOW010000012.1, on the reverse strand, counting down.
TCGTCGCGATCAGCCAGAGCGGGGAGACCCTCGACACTCTGATGGCGGTCAAGCACGCCCAGGAGCAGAAGGCGCGCGTCCTGGCGATCTGCAACACCAACGGCTCGACCATCCCGCGTGAGTCCGACGCGGTGCTCTACACGCGCGCCGGCCCTGAAGTCGGGGTCGCCGCTACGAAGACCTTCCTCACCCAGTGCGTTGCCACGTATCTGGTCGCGCTGCACCTGGCGCGGGTGCGCGGCACGCTCTTCGGGGACGAGATCGGCAGGGTCGTCGAGGACCTCGGCGGCATGCCCGCGCAGATCGAGAAGGTGCTCGACACCGTCGAGCCGGTGCGTGCTCTGGCCCGCGAGCTGGCCGACTCCAAGAGCGTCCTGTTCCTCGGCCGCCACGTCGGCTACCCGACCGCGCTGGAGGGTGCGCTCAAGCTGAAGGAGCTCGCCTACATGCACGCCGAGGGGTTCCCGGCGGGCGAGCTCAAGCACGGGCCGATCGCGCTGGTGGAGGACGGGACGCCCGTGGTCGTGTGCGTTCCGTCGCCGCTGGGGCGCAACACCTTGCACGGGAAGGTGATCTCTAACATCCAGGAGGTGCGGGCCCGCGGGGCGCGCACGATCGTCATTGCCGAAGAGGGCGACGATGCGGTGCTCCCCTTCGCCGAGCACGTGATCCGGGTGCCCCGGGTGCCAAGCTTGCTGTTCCCACTGGTCGCGACTGTGCCGTTGCAGGTGTTCGCGTGCGAACTGGCGCTTGCCCGCGGGCTCGACGTTGACCAGCCCCGTAACCTGGCTAAGTCCGTGACAGTGGAGTAACCGAGACACTGGAGTAACCGAGCGCAGTGAGGGTTGGCCTGCTGTCGCCCATTACTGGCAGTGCTCGTCGTTCGCGATCGTGGCCCCGCGGGCAACTCATGGGGATCAATGGAACACCCGGTCGCCTCCTGACGCGAGGGTGTGACTCCGGGGGCGCGGGAACCGCCGAAATCCGTTCCAGCGCTCCAGGGATACGCTTTCCCCGATTGGTTGGAGGGCGGCATGAGCGACACCGATGACCGGGACGCGCCGCAGGTTCGCAACCTGCCCGTAGGCATTGACGCCGCGGGAAAACGGCGCGAGACGGACAGCCTCGGCGAGGTCGACGTACCCGCGGACCACTACTGGGGCGCGCAGACCCAGCGCAGCCTGGAGCACTTCGACATCGGTCATGACCGCATGCCCAAGGAGGTGTACCACGCCTACGGGTACGTGAAGAAAGCCGCGGCGGTGGTGAACACCAAGGCGGGAAGACTGCCCACCTGGAAGGGGGCGTTGATTCAACGCGTCTGCGACGAGGTCATCAGCGGGGCGCTCGACGCGGAGTTCCCCCTCTACGTTTGGCAGACCGGCTCGGGGACACAGTCGAACATGAACGTGAACGAGGTCGTGTCGAACCGGTGTATCCAGCTGGTCGGCGGGCAGCTCGGCTCCAAAGCCCCGATTCACCCCAACGACCATGTCAACATGGGGCAGTCGAGCAACGACACCTTCCCGACGGCCATGCACATCGCCGCCTACACCATGTCCATGAACAAGACGATTCCTGCCATCCGGCGGCTGCGCGATGCTACCAAGGCGAAATCAGACCAGTGGTCTGAGGTGGTCAAGATCGGCCGGACGCACCTCGAGGACGCGACACCGCTGACAGTGGGCCAGGAATGGTCGGGCTACGTGGGGGCGCTCGAGGACTCTCAGGCCGAGGTCGAGCACGCGACAAGGGGGCTGCTGGCCGTCGCGATGGGCGGCACCGCGGTGGGGACGGGCCTGAACTCGCCACCCGGTTTCGGCGAGGAAGTGGCCGCCACCCTGGTCCAACTGACAGGCGAGCCATTCACGACGGCGGCGAACAAGTTCACTGCGCAAGGGACGCTGGACCGGATGGTGCGCGCGCACGCGGCCTTGAAGAATGCTGCGGTCTCGCTGTTCAAGTTCGCCAACGACATGCGCTGGCTGGGCTCCGGCCCCCGGACGGGTCTGCAGGAATTGCTGCTGCCCGCCAACGAACCCGGATCGTCCATCATGCCGGGCAAGGTGAACCCGACGCAGGCCGAGGCGATGCTCATGGTCTGCATTCAGGTCATCGGCGCCGACGCCTCCGTCTCGATGGCCGGCGCTGAGGGGAACTTCGAGCTCAATGCATTCAGGCCGGTAATCATCAGCAACTTCCTGCACTCCGCGCTCATTCTTGCCGACATGTGCGACCACTTCCGGGAGTTCCTGGTCGAGGGCGCGAAGCTCAACGAGCCCAGACTCAAGGAGAACATCGACCGCTCGGTGATGATGGTCACCGCGTTGGCACCGGTCATCGGCTATGACAAGGCCTCCGTCATCTCCCATTACGCCATCGACCACAATTTGACCCTGCGGGACGCGGCCCTGGCCAACGGCGTCTCCGAGCAGCTCTATGACCGGGTCGTCGTCCCGGTGAACATGACCCGGCCGGGCTCCGCTGATGTCTCTGGTACGGCATCTGCCGCCGGCGGGGAAACCGGCGGCTCCGGGTCGAGCTGATGCCGGCCCTGCACGGGAAGGAGGCGCTGGCCGCCGAGGTCGGGACGGCGAAGTTCCACGCTGATTGGACGCGCCCCGACCATCGCGTGCGCCGGCTGCTCGCCGAGTTCATCGGCGTGTCCGGGCTGACCTTCGTGCTCTCCGGTGGCGCGGCGGTGTTGGCGCGCTACGGCGGTGGGGTGCTCGCGACCTACCAGGTCGTGCTCATTCTTTCGCTGGTGTCCGCACTCTGGCTGGTGGCGGCGATCTACTTCCTCGGCGACATCTCGGCCCACTTCAACCCCGCGATGACGTTCGCCTTTGCGCTGCGCGGCGACATGGGCTGGCTGATGGCGGGCGTCTACTTCATTGTGCAGTTCACCGCCGCGATCGCGGGATCGCTGCTGGCCCGGGCCTTCTTCGGGCCCGAGGGCAGGCTGGCCGCGACGACGCCGCAGCCCGGGATGTCGGCACAGGCCACGGCGTTCGAGGCGGTCATCACGTTCGGGCTGGTGCTGCTGGTGCTGGCGATCGCGGACGGCCCCAAGCTCAACGGGCAGTTCGTGCCGCTGGCGGTAGGCGCCTACATCATGGCCTGGGGCACGATGGGCGGTCCGTTCGACGGCGCCTCCATGAACCCTGCCCGCAGCCTAGGCCCGGACGTCGCGCGCGGTGATCTATCGGATGTGTGGGTCTACTTCGTCGGGCCGGCGATCGGCGCAGTCGTGGCCGTGGGTGTGGCCCTCGTATTGCGGGGTCCGGCGAAGGCGGCCGAGGCCCAAGCGGCGATGGGGACGCCGAAGGACAAGACCTGAGCCCACGCAAGCCAAGTACGCCCCGTCAGACCGGCGGACCCACGCTTGTCGTGGCCGTGATGGCAGCAGCCGCCCAGGGGATGCTCTCGCTGAGGGCCGCGCGCCAGACTGCCCACTCGTGTCCCCCGTCGCGGGTCTTGAACACGACGTCGAATCCGCGTGCCTGCAGCTTCGGGGCAATCGCGGTCATGTCCTCGAGAGGGCCGGTGTCGTCGTCTTCTCCGCAGTCGAGCCAGATCCGCTCGAGGGGCAGTGCCGGCAGTTTCGAGACGTACGTGCCAGGCGTGTTGGCGTTAACCACGGCAGTCAGGTCGGGAACCCTGCCGAACAGCGCGGGCATCCCAGCGTCGAAGCTCGGGCCGGTCTCCCCGGATAGGTCGAAGATCGTGCTGAAGGTGTCCCGGTGTTGCAGCCCGAGGTTGAGCGCGCAGTAGCCGCCCATCGACATGCCTCCGATCGCACGGCCCTCCCGGCCGTGGATGGTTCTTAGGTTGTGGTCGACGGCGGCCACGACGTCCACGCTGACGTAGGTGTCCCACTGGCCCTGCGCTCCGTTGACGCATTCGGTGTCGCTGGTCCAGTCCTGACCCGCCGAGGGGGCCACCACAATCACCGGAAAGCCGCTGCGCGCTGCCGCGAGCCCGGCGTCGGACGCGCGACCGGCGCGGAACAGGTCGTCCGGCGCGCCCGGCGTCCCGTGGATCAGGTAGACGACGGGGAAGGCACGCTTGGGCTCCGACCAGTACTGCGGTGGAAGGTAAACCATCGCGTCCCCGGCCGAGACCTTGCTCGTCTGGCCCGGGATTGCCGTGGACAGCACGCCCCCGTCGGGGTGCGGCCCCTTCCCCGCGGCGTCCGGCCAGGTGCGCTCGTCGGTGAGTTCGTCCAGCCACAGGTAGTAGCTGTAGTGGGCGTTGATGAAGGCGGCCACGGTCACGACGACGACGAGCACGCTGACGCCGCCGGCTAACCACGGTTTCCACCCCCGGGACCGCCGGAAGGCGAGCACGGTGCCGGTCACCAGTGCGACTGTGATCACGCACAGTAGGGCAAGGAACCAGCCTGCGGTGATGGGCACGTGCAGCACGGGGGCTCCCTGAGCATTAGCTGTCTGCTGTCAACCTCGGCGGAAAGCCGGGGGAACCTGAGAGCCCTTGCGGGCTATTCCAGCCACACCGGCGCGGCAACGGCGGTGGGAATGGCCCGCTCCCCGTGCGGCGGGAGTGCTCGGTGCGGAACAAGAAGTCAAAGCCTGCGGCCGACGGCCGCGGTTTGCTCCCTGGGCCCGTTGCCGGGCATCATCAGGCTTCGTGCCGGTGGTGGGGGTGGGTATAGACGTCGTCGATGTCGCGAGGTTCGCTGGAATCGTCGACCAGACCCCCTCGGTCGCGCAGCGGCTGCTGTCCGAACGCGAGATGACGGCACGGCGGCCCGAAGGCTGGGCCGCCCGGTTCGCCGCGAAAGAGGCGCTGGCGAAGGCACTGGGCCGGCCTTCCGGGCTGCGCTGGCAGGACGCCCAGGTGGTCACGGCCGAGGACGGGCGGCCCTCCTTCGAACTGACCGGGACCGTAGCCGAAGCCGCGCAGCGACTCGGCGTGCACAACTGCCACCTGTCGCTGACCCACGACGCGGGCGTCGCCGTCGCGCTCGTGGTGGCCGAGTCGTAGGAGCCGTCGATGATCCGGGCCCATTCCGTGGCCGCCGTACGCGCGGCGGAGCGTGCCGAGATGGAACTGTTGACGTCCGGGGTGCTGATGGCGCGGGCGGCCACAGGGGTCGCCACCGTCGGTGCGCGACGGCTCGGCTCGGTGTACAGCTCCCGGGTCGTGGTGCTGGCCGGCAGCGGCGACAACGGCGGCGACGCGCTCTACGCGGGTGCCTGGCTGGCCCGGCGCGGCGCACGGGTGGACGTTCTCGCCGCCGGCGACATCCACGCGGGCGGATGGACGGCTCTGCAGCGTGCGGGGGGGAGGCGCTGGCTCGCCGGGGGAGAGGGCGACCCGCTGCTGCTCGGCGCCGCAGATCTCGTCCTGGACGGGCTCGTGGGCATTGGCGGGCGCGGAGCGTTGCGCGAGCCGGCCGCGCGGCTGGCCCGTCTCGCGCCACCCGAATGCACGGTCGCGGTCGATGTCCCCAGCGGCGTCGACTCCGATACCGGCGCGGTCGCCGGCGCGGCGGTCCGCGCCGCCGTCACGGTCACCTTCGGGGCGTACAAGCGCGGGCTGCTCATCGCACCCGGGGCGTTCCACACCGGGCACGTCGAACTGATCGACATCGGGATCAGTCCCCACCTTGGTGCGCCCGACCTCACCGCACTGGAGGCGGCCGACGCCGCCCGGCGGCTGCCCTCGCCGGGTCCGGAAGATTCCAAATACACCCGCGGCGTCGTCGGAGTCGTTGCGGGAAGCCCCGCGTACACCGGGGCAGCGGTGCTGTCGACCGGCAGTGCGGCCCTGGCGGGGGCCGGGATGGTGCGGTTCGTCTCCGCGGCCCACCCTGCCGAGATCGTGCGCAACGCCCATCCCGAGGTCGTCATCACAGTGATCGACCCCGGGGATGGTGCGGCCCTGCTCGCGGCCGGGCAGGTCCAGGCCTGGGTCGTGGGCCCGGGCATGGGTACCGACGAGGGCGCGGCCCGGCTCGTCGCCGCGGTGCTCGGCACCGACCGTCCGGTGCTGGTGGACGCCGACGCGCTGACCATCCTGTCCCGCGACCTCGGGCTCGTCCGTGGCCGGCGGGCGCCGACCCTGCTCACCCCCCACGCCGGCGAGTTCCAGCGGCTGACGGGCGTCGGCGCGCAGGAGCTGGCCGCCGATCGGCTGGGCGTGGTGCGGGCGACTGCGGCGGACCTGGGTGTCACGGTGTTGCTCAAGGGCAGTCGGACGCTGGTCGTCGCGCCGGACGGCGCGGCTCGCGTCAACCTCACGACGTCGGCGAAGCTGGCGACTGCGGGCAGCGGCGACGTGCTCTCCGGCGCGTGCGGGGCGTTCCTCGCCGCCGGGCTGGCACCGATCGACGCCGGAAGCCTGGCCGCGTACCTGCACGGACAGGCTGCGTGTGCCGCGCCGGCAGCCATGACGGCCCCGGACTTGCTACGGTTCTGGGCTGCCGCAGTCCGGGACATTTTGCGTTCCAGCGGAAGTTTCGCCGAGGATGCCGCGAAGTGGCCTGGGGCGGGCCCTGACGCAGGGGCACCATGACGTGGGGGTACGGAGGGAGGCGATTGGTGACGATTGCTGCGTCTGCGCCCGGCATGCCGGGACAGTCCCGCTTGCAGCCGCGCCCCGACGCGAACGGGCACGCCGGCGCCGAGTCGGCCGGGCGCGGGCGCGCCGGACCGCAGGGGCGCCCTCTCGGCGAATCGCATGGCCTCCTGCGCGCAGAAGCCCGTATCGACCTCGACGCCGTCCGAACCTCCACGGCCGAGCTCGTCCGCCGTGCGGGCGGGGCGGAGGTTATGGCCGTGGTCAAGGCCGACGGGTACGGCCACGGGATGCTTCCCTGCGCCCGCGCCGCCCTCGACGCGGGTGCGACCTGGCTGGGCACCTCGGCTCTCGAGGAAGGCCTGGCGCTGCGTGCCGCCGGCATCGACGTGCCGATCCTGTCCTGGCTGGCCGCCCCGGGCGAGCCGCTGGCCGCCGGGGTCGCAGCCGGAATCGACCTGTCCGCCAGCGCCGGGTGGATGCTCGACGAGCTTGCGGCTGCCGCCCGCGAAGCCGGGCGTCCCGCCCGCGTTCACCTCAAGGCAGACACCGGCCTGCATCGGGCCGGGGCCCTGCCGGACGACTGGCCGGGCCTGGTCGCTGCTGCTTTGCGGCTGCAGGCCGCCGGCGAGATCGAGGTTGTCGGCTTGTGGAGCCACTTCGCCTGGGCCGATGCTCCCGGCCACCCCACGATCGCCCGGCAAGTCCAGCTCTTCGCCGAGGCTGTCGAGACTGCCGAGCGGGCCGGCGCTCGCCCGCAGGTGCGTCACCTTGCGAACTCGGCCGCGACGCTCACGCTGCCCGCGGCCCGTTTCGACGTGGTGCGCCCCGGCATCTCGGTGTACGGGCTGTCGCCGGGCCCTGAGGTCGGCGGTGCCGGCGAGCTCGGCCTCATGCCCGCGATGACCTTCCGTGCCCGCGTCGCGCTCGCCAAGCGCGTCCCCGGCGGCAGCGGAGTGTCCTACGGACACCGCTACGTCACCGCGGCGGACACGACGCTCGCGCTGGTTCCGGTCGGCTACGCGGACGGGGTTCCCCGCAACGCCGGTAACAAGGCGGAGACGCTGCTTGGCGGGCGGCGCCGGCGCATTGCCGGCACCGTATGCATGGATCAGTTCGTTCTCGACGTCGGCGCCGACCGGGTTGCCGCGGGGGACGAGGTGGTGCTGTTCGGTCCCGGGACGGCGGGCGAGCCGACCGCGCAGGAATGGGCTGATGAGCTCGGCACCATCTCCTATGAGATCGTCAGCAGGATCGGCACCCGGGTGCCGCGGACCTACGTGGGGCAGGCAGCGTGAAGCGACATCACCGGGGTGGCTTCGTGACAGCCTGCGCCGGGGCCATCGCGGCGGGGGTCCTCACCAGTGCCGTGACCGAGCGGAAGGTGCCGGTCCGCAGGAAGAAGCGGCACCCGCGGCCCGACCCGGAGGCCGGGGAGCGGTTCGGCCGGCTGCCCGGGCGGACCGCGTTCGTGGTGTCCGACGACGGCGTACCGCTGCACGTTCAGGAGGCGGGCGACCCGTCCGCCCCGCTGACCATCGTCTTCACCCACGGTTTCGTCGTTTCCTCGCCGAACTGGCACTACCAGCGCCGCGACCTCGGCGGGATCGCCCGCCTCGTCTTCTACGACCACCGCTCGCACGGCCGTTCTGGCCACAGCGCCGCCGAGAACTGCACCATCGACCAGCTCGGTGACGACCTCTACCGGGTGCTGCGCGAGCGCGTCCCGTCCGGCCCCGTCGTGCTCGTGGGGCACAGCATGGGTGGGATGACGATCATGGCGTTGGCTGACCGGCACCCCGAGCTGTTCGGCACCCAGATCGCGGGCGTGGCCCTGCTGTCCACCAGCGCGGGCAGGATGGCCGAGGCGGCGCTGGGCCTGCCCGCCGCCATCAGCGTGCTGGTGCGCAAGCTGGTGCCGAAACTGACCGTCGGCGTGCACCGCCGGCCTGGGCTCATCGACCGCGGGCGACGGCACCGGCTCGACCTCACCTACATCCTGTCGCGCCGGCTCGGCTTCGGCAGCGACACGGTCTCCCCCTCGCTGGTCGACTTCCTCGAGCGCATGGTCGCCGGGACGTCGGTGGACGTCATCGCCGCGTTCCTGCCGACCTTCCTGTCCCACGACAAGCTGAAGGCCCTCGACGTGCTCCGAGACGTGCCCGTCCTCGTCCTCGTGGGGGATGCCGACCTGGTGACGCCGGTCGACCACAGCGAGGAGATCGCGGCTGCGCTGCCGAACGCGGAATTGGTCGTGGTCCCGAAGGCCGGGCACATGGTGAACCTGGAACGGCCGGACATCGTCACCCGTCAGATTCGCCGCCTCGCTGCCCGGGCACTGGCCGAGCACACCTTGATGGCCAGGCGCGGGGCCTGACGGTGGCGGACGGGGCGGTCACGGCGGTCCGGATCCGGGCGGCCGCGGCGGGTGCCGCCGACTGGGCCGCGCTGTCCCTGCGCATCCGCGGCTGTGTGGCCTGCACGGAGCTGGCCGCGACCCGGACGTCGGTCGTGGTGGGGCAGGCGCCTGCGCGCGCCCGGCTGCTGTTGCTCGGTGAGGCCCCCGGAGCCCAGGAGGACGCCCGCGGTGAGCCCTTCGTCGGGCGGGCGGGACAACTGCTTGACCGCACCCTCGAGGAGGTCGGGCTGTCCCGGGAGAGCGTGGCCGTGCTGAACATCCTCAAATGCCGGCCTCCTGGCAATCGCCGTCCCAGCCCCGAAGAGGCCCTGCGCTGTCGCGGCTGGCTCGACCGCCAGCTCGACATGCTGGCGCCCACGCTCGTCGTCACACTCGGGACGACCGCAGCCGCCGCGCTGCTCGGCCGGGTTCCCTCGCTGGCGTCCGTGCGCGGCCGCGTGCACGAGGTGATCGGTCCAGGCCTGGGTGCGCTGAGCGTCCTGCCGACCTACCATCCCTCGGCGGCGCTGCGGTTCGGGCCGGCCGGGGAGCCGCTGCGCGCCCTGCGCGCCGACCTTGAGCTGGCCGCCCGCCTCGTTGCGGTCCCTGCCGCCTGACCTGGCGATGCCCGACGAGCCGTTCCCCACGTTCCGGGTGGGCACCCCGCACGACATGCTGGCCCTCGGTGCCTGGCTGGCCGGGCTTCTCGTGCCGGGGGATCTGGTGGTGCTGGCCGGGCCGCTGGGAGCGGGCAAGACCGTGCTCGTCTCCGGCATCGCGGCAGGCCTCGGGTCGGCGGAGCGTGTTACCAGTCCCACGTTCGTCCTGGTCCACGAGCACCGGGACGGCAGGGCTCCGCTCCTGCACGTGGACGCCTACCGGCTGTCACGCCCGGCCGAGGTGGCTGACCTGGACCTCGACCTTGACTCCTCCATCACGGCCGTCGAGTGGGGCGAGGGGCTGGTGGAAGACTTCGGGGCCGGCCTGCCATCCGGGCACCTGCTGGTACGCATCCAGCGTCCCGTCGGCGTGGGCGGCGGGGTTGGTGAGGGCGCCGACGAGGAACGCACGGTGGCCCTGGAGCCCGGTACACCCGCGTGGGCTGCGCGGTTGCGCCGGGTCGTCGCGTTGGCCCCCGCGGCCGTGCTGTTCGACCTCGACGGGGTGCTGGCCGACTCAACTGACGCTGTCGAGCGGCATTGGATCCAGTTCGCCGAGCGGCACGGGATGGACCCGGGCACGGTGCTCGCGGGCGCGCACGGCCGCCGGTCGGTCGACCACGTCGCGGAGCTGCTCGCGGGTGCCCCGCCCGACTACATCGCCGCCGAGAACGTCCTGGTCGAGCAGATCGAGGTGGAGGACAACGAGGGGGTTACCGGGCTACCTGGGGCGGCGGCGCTGTGGGCCGCGCTGGACGCGGGCCGGCCGGGCGCCCCGGTCGCGGTCGTCACGAGCGGGACACTGGCGCTCGCGCGGGCGAGGCTGGGCATCGCGGGGCTCGCCGTCCCGAGCGTGTTGGTGACAGCCGATGACGTCACCGCGGGCAAGCCGGACCCGCAGGGATACGAGCGGGCTGCCCATCTGCTCGGTGCTGCGACCGGCGAGTGCCTCGTGGTCGAGGACTCCACCGCCGGCGTCGAAGCCGGACGCGCCGCCGGCTCATCGGTCCTGGGCTTGCTCACGACGCACTCGGCCGCTGACCTGGGCGCGGCAGACCGGGTTGCCGAGGACCTGTCGGCGGTCCTCGCTCTGGACGGGCGGCTATGGGTACGCACGCTGGGATGAGGGTCGCCTGCCCGCGGGTTCAGGCGATCCGCTGACCCCGGGCGAGCCGGCGAAGCGGTGTCCTGGCCACGGGAAAGTACGTGCACCGGCTGTTCGGCCACGTGCGACAGCCCGACCCGATGGAGCCACGTCCCGGGCCGGTCCCGTGGCCTGACCGGCCTCCGGCTGCAAGGGGCGTCGCGAGGATGAGCGGCTTCTGTCGGGTCGGCGCTGGGGCTTTATGCGCCTTTCCGAGTGGGTATGAGCCGTACGCTGCCCAGTGTGCTCGTCCTGGCCCTCGACACCTCGTCGGCGGCGTGTGTGGCCGCAGTCGTGGAGCACGCCGAGGGCCACGCCGGGCGCAGGGAATGCGTGCTGGCGCAGCGCAGCGTCGTGGCCGGCCGGCGGCACGGTGAGCTGCTCGCGCCCCTGCTGTCGAGTGTGCTTGCCGACGCGGGACAGCAGGTGCACGACGTCGATGCTGTCGCGGTCGGGGTCGGGCCCGGCCCGTTCACGGGGCTGCGCGTCGGCGTGGTGACTGCGACTGCACTGGGGCAGGCCCTCGGCGTCCCGGTGCACGGCGTGTGCTCGCTGGACGCGATCGGCGCTGCGCTGCCCGGGCGCGTGGCCGTCGCGGGCGACGCGCGGCGTCGCGAGGTGTACTGGGCCGCCTACGAGGACGGGAAACGGGTAGCCGGGCCGGCTGTCGACCGGCCGCAGGTGCTCCTGGAGCTGGGTGTGGACCGGGTCGTGGGCGCCGGCGCCACGCTGTACGCGGAGGTGCTCTCGGGCCTGGCGGACCCGACCGGCCCGCAGTACCCGTCGCCGGTCCTGGTGGCGCACCTTGCCCTCGGCACGGCCGGCGCAGCGGGCGCCGAGGGGCTGCCGGGCACCGCCGGCCCGGATCGATTGAGCCCCGCCCCGCCCATTCCGCTCTACCTGCGCCGGCCGGACGCCGTGCTCCCCGGGCCGGCGAAGCGGGTCACCGCATGACGCCGGGAGCAGGTCACCGCAGGTCGGACGGAGTGCGGATTCAGCCGATGCGGTGGTGGCACATCGGCCCCGTCGCGCGGCTCGAGCGCACGGTCTTCGGCGCGGACGCCTGGTCGGAGGAGCTGTTCTGGTCGGAACTGGCCCAGGGGGCGCTGCGGTACTACCTCGTGGCCGTCGACGACGATGGTTGGGACGCGCCCGTCGGGTACGGCGGGATGGCCGCCTACGCCGAGGAGTCCTACATCCAGACGCTGGCCGTGACGCCGGCCGGCCGTGGCACCGGTCTGGGCACCCGCCTGCTCGCAACGCTGCTGTCGGTGGCGCGGGCGCGGGGCGCGGCGATGTGCGCATTGGAAGTGCGCACCGACAACGCGGCCGCGCAGTCCATCTACCGCAAGTTCGGCTTCCGGGGCGCCGGGGTCCGTCGCGGCTACTACCAACCCTCGGGCGCCGACGCGCTGGTCATGGTGGCCGATCGGATCGGGGCCACGGGTTACGGCAAGCTGCTCGACCGCGTCCTCGACTCGCCGGTGGCACCCCGGTGAGGGACGTCACAGGGCCACTGGTCCTAGGGATCGAAACCTCGTGCGACGAGACGGGTGTGGGGCTCGTGCGCGCGGGAACCGTGGTGGGCCAGGCGCTTGCGTCGTCGGTCGACGAGCACGCGCGGTTCGGCGGGGTCGTGCCCGAGGTCGCCGCCCGTGCGCACGTCGAGGCGATGCCGGGCACAGTCGCGGCGGCATTGGCCGCGGCGGGGGCGTCCCCGGCGGACGTCGACGCGGTGGCTGTGACCGCCGGACCGGGGCTCGCCGGTGCGCTGCTCGTCGGCCTTGCAGCGGCGAAGGCCTACGCGCTGGCGCTCGACGTCCCGCTGTTCGGGGTGAACCATCTCGCGGCGCACGTTGCGGTCGACACACTGGAGCACGGCCCCCTCCCCGAGCAGTGCGTGGCGCTGCTCGTCAGCGGCGGGCACACCAGCCTGCTGCGTGTGGACGATCTGGCGCGCGGCGAGCTGGCGCGGTTGGGCAGCACGGTCGACGACGCCGCCGGCGAGGCGTTCGACAAGGTAGCCCGCGTGCTCGGGCTGCCCTTCCCGGGCGGGCCGCCCATCGACGCCGCCGCTGTAGGCGGTGACCCTGCCTACGTTCACTTCCCTCGCGGGAAAGGCTCGGACGCGACTTTCGACTTTTCCTTCTCCGGGCTGAAGACCGCGGTCGCGCGCTGGGTGGAGGCGCGGGAACGGGCTGGGGAACCGGTTCCGGTCGCCCACGTCGCCGCATCCTTCCGGGAGGCCGTGGCAGACGTGCTGTCGGCGAAGGCGGTCGTCGCCTGCCAGGATGCAGGCGTGGGCACTCTGGTGATCGGCGGTGGCGTCGCTGCGAACGCGCGCTTGCGGACCCTCGCGGAGCAGCGCTGCGAACGGGCGGGCGTGACGCTGCGCGTCCCGAGGCCGTCACTGTGCACGGACAACGGGGTGATGGTGGCCGCGCTCGGCGCCATGCAGGCCGCCGCGGGGGTCACCCCCAGCCCGCTTGACCTGTCCGCCGACCCCGGCCTGCCGTTGGGCGGGCGTGCGGCCTGACGCGGGCCTGGAAGGCAATCGTGAGCGATCAGGTACTCATCTCGGACGCGGGCCGGGTGCGCCTGGTGGCCCTGAACCGTCCCGGGGCTCGCAATGCCGTGGACCGGGCGACCGCCGACCTCCTGACGGCGGCCTTCCAAGCTTTCGACTCCGACCCTGACGTCGACGTTGCCGTGCTCACCGGTGACAGCGGCACGCTGACCATAGACTGCGATCTTCCAGATGAAGATCCCAGTCTCTGGTGCGTTCGCGCCCGACAAGTCGGGAATGTCTGGCGGACGCCTCGGCGTGGCGTACCGCGGATGCCGATCAGCGAGTCGGTGATCTCAACCTGTGGTGCAGGCGGCCGACTCTTGGGTCAGGCAGACGACCAACGTGTCGTGCAGGCGGACACCCGGTGGTGCAGGCTCCCCGTCCGCCGGTGAGGATTCCGGGCGTCAGACGGCCCGGCACGTCATGGGATGACAGGGACGCTGAAGCTCAGGCCACGATTGCTGGTCACTGTGACGCTGCATGTGGTCGTCGATGCGGAGTCGCAGCCCTGCCACGCGCCGTCGTATCCGGCCGCCGCGTGAAGACTCGACCCGTGGGGCACCTGATAGGAGCATCCGCGGTAACACTGGGTGCTGACCCCGCCGTAGTTCACCGAGACCGGGGAGTTCGTCTTGATGGTGACGGTCCAGGGAGCGTAGGTGGGGGTCGGCGTTGCGGTGGGCGTAGGCGTGAGGGTCGGCGTTGGCGTCGGGGTTGGCGTCGGCGTAGGCGTCAGGGTCGGTGGCTGCGTGGTCGGTATGGATGGTTGACCTGCGGGTGCTGTGGTCCCGGGCTGGGCGGGCGGTGCCAGGCCCGGCCCGCTGGGGCTGGCGCCGGGCGGTGCCGCGCTGCCCGGTAGCCCGGCTGGAGGCAGGATGGTGGTGACGCGCGGCAGCCCGGGCGCGGCGGAGGAGGAGCCGGGAGTGCCCGCCGGCACCGGTACCGAGGTCGTGGGCAAGAACGCGACCGTGTCGGGCCCGGAAGCGGCCTCGGCCCACAACGCGCCACCGCCCACGATCAGGACGATCGCCGCGACCGCGCCAACGACGACAGCGACCTTGCCATGCGTCAGCCTGGTCGGTAAGCGCATGGCCGTCGACTTCGGTGGCCAGCCATCCGCCGACCAGCGGCCCCCTCCGGCGGGGTCATAGCCGAAGGTGCGGGCGTCGGCCGGGGGGATGGGCGGGCCGACCTGCGCCGGGCCCGGGCCGAAGGCGCCGGGCGCCTGTCCCGGGCCGAGGATGCCCGGCCCCGCCGCGCCGGCGAACCCTGCAGCGTGGCCAGGCAGCGCGTGACCGGCGGCGGTCAGGACGTGCTCGCGCACCACCAGAGGCACCGGGACCACGGGGACTGCCGCCAGCAGCGTGAGGGGACTGACGAGCGTCCGCCGGCGTGTGTCGCAGACGTCGCAGCCTTCGACGTGGCGGGCGACGCGCTTACGCAGGAGGGGGGTGAACCTCCCATCCCAGCCCTGCAGTATCTGCTGCAGCGAGGCGCAGTCGCGGCTGCCTTGCCGGGCGACGAGCAGCGCGCCGAGCGATCGCTCGACCTGGGTTCGCATCCGTGACACCAGCGTGTGCGCGTGTGCGAGGGGAACACCGAGCGCGTCAGCGAGATCCTGCCCGTCGAGATCTTGGCGGACGTTGAGGTCGAGGACCGCCCGGTCCCTGTCGTTCAGCCCGGCTGCAGCGTCGGCGAGCAGCGTGGCGAGCTCGGACCGCTGGGCCGGCACGTCCGGCTCTGAGCCCAGGCTCACGGCATCGGGTAGCTCGTCCATGGGCTCCTCGCGCTTGCGTCGGTTGACCCGAGCCAGCGCCTCGTGTCGTGCCACCGCGTACAGCCACGGCCGCAGTCGTTCGGGATCACGGAGCTGACCCAGCCGCTGCGCTGCCACGACGAACGTGTCTTGCAGGGCGTCCGCTGCCTCCTCCCGGTTGCCCAGCACCGAGGTGCAGAAGCCGAGCAGCTTCGCGGCATACCGGTCGAAGATCATGGCCAGCGCGGCACGGTCTCCCTGCGCGGCTGCTCGAGCGAGCACCGGGTCCGGGGGCCCGGCAGGTAACTGTGTGGTCATGGTCTCTCAAACGCTGTGGAGCATGAGTGTGCTGTATCGAGTGTGACCGACCGTGGCTCCTTCCGGGTGATCCTTTTGCTGAGATGCGGCTTGGACAGGGTCGTCCGGGCTGCGATGACGCTGAAGCGGCTTCTGCATGTACGAGGCCCATGCCCGGCCGCAACTGACACTTTTCCCAGTGCGGATCCGAGGACGGTGAAGGGCCGGCACCCGTAGGTGCCGGCCCCGGGTTGTTGCGTACGCGCGGGGTCAGGACGAGCGCTGACGCGCCTGCTCCCACGCGGCGCGATGGCGCGGCGGTGCCCGCGGGGCGGGGTTTCCTGCAGACGCGGCGGGGCTTGCCCTCGCGAGTCGGTTGACGGCCGTCCCCCGCCCGCATAGGTTGGCACTCAGCACCTTAGAGTGCTAGCGACAAGGCTCCTGTTCACCCGCGACGGCAGGCCAGCCAGGGTCGCTCTCTCGTTCCGAACGCAAGGAGGGGGAGGTCGATCGTGACGACCGCCACCAAGGTTGCAATCCGTCCGCTGGAGGACCGCATTGTGGTCCAGCCATCTGACGCCGAGCAAACGACCGCATCAGGTCTCGTGATTCCCGATACCGCGAAGGAAAAGCCCCAGGAGGGGACTGTCCTTGCCATCGGGCCGGGTCGCTTCGAGGACGGCCAGCGGGTTCCGCTGGACGTCAGCGTGGGCGACATCGTGCTCTACAGCAAGTATGGGGGCACCGAGGTCAAGTACCGGGGCGAGGAGTATCTCGTCCTGTCTGCGCGTGACGTGCTCGCCGTCCTGGAGAAGTAGGAAGAACGACACTGCGAGCCGCCCCGGGAGCATGTCCGCGCCCGGGGCGGACGCATGAGGAGACGTGAATGCCAAAGATTCTGGAATTTGACGCCGGCGCACGTCGCTCCCTGGAGCGCGGTGTCAACGCGTTGGCCAACGCCGTGAAGGTGACTATCGGTCCGCGCGGGCGCAACGTCGTCCTGGACAAGAAGTTCGGTGTACCGACGATCACCAATGACGGCGTGACGATCGCGCGGGAGATCGAGCTCGATGACCCCTACGAGAACATGGGCGCCCAGCTCGCCAAAGAGGTCGCGACCAAGACCAACGACGTCGCCGGTGACGGCACCACCACCGCGACTGTTCTCGCCCAGGCGATGGTCCGGGACGGGATGCGCCTCGTCACGGCCGGCGCCGGGCCGATGGAGCTCAAGCGGGGCATCGAGGCCGCCGTCCAGGCGGTGTGCGATGGCCTGCTCGAACGAGCGAAGGAGGTCAAGGGCCACGACGACGTCGCCCACGTCGCGGCCATCTCCGCGCAGGACAACGAGATCGGCGAGCTCATCGCCGACGCCATGGACAAGGTGGGCAAGGACGGCGTCATCACCGTCGAGGAGAGCCAGACCACCGGTGTCGAGCTGGAGTTCACCGAGGGGCTGCAGTTCGACAAGGGCTACATCTCGCCCTACTTCGTCAGCGACCCCGAGCGGATGGAGACCGTTCTCGACGACCCGTACATCCTCCTGAACCCCGGCAAGATCAGCAGCATCAACGAGATGCTGCCTCTGCTGGAGAAGGTGCTGCAGAGCGCCAAGCCGCTGCTCATCATCGCCGAGGACGTCGACGGCGAAGCGCTGGCCACACTCGTGGTCAACACCATGCGGAAGACGATGCGGGTCTGCGCGGTGAAGGCCCCCGGCTTCGGGGAGCGCCGCAAAGCCATGCTGGAAGACATCGCCATCCTTACCGGCGCGCAGATCGTCGCGCCTGAAGTCGGGCTCAAGCTCGACGAGGTAGGGATGGAAGTGCTGGGTCGGGCGCGCCGCGTCACGGTGGACAAGGACACGACCACGATCGTCGAGGGCGCCGGCCACGAGCAGGCCGTCGCCGACCGGATCCGTCAACTCCGCGGCGAGATCGAGCGGACCGACTCGGACTGGGACCGCGAGAAGCTGCAGGAGCGCCTGGCCAAGCTGGCCGGGGGCATCGGCATCATCCGCGTCGGGGCATACACCGAGGTCGAGCTCAAGGAGCGCAAGCATCGGCTTGAGGACGCGATCTCGGCTACCCGGGCGGCGATCGAGGAAGGCATCGTGGCCGGCGGCGGCAGCGTGCTGGTGCACGTGGCGGCCCTGCTGTCCGACGGCCTGGGCCGGACCGGGGACGAGCGGTCCGGTGTGCGCCTGGTCGAGCGGGCGCTGGACGAGCCACTGCGGTGGATCGCCGAGAACGCCGGCCTGGAGGGCCGAGTCGCCGTCGCCAAGGTGCGCGACCTAGAGCCCGGGTACGGGCTCGACGCCGCCACCGGGCAGTACGTGGACCTCGTGGCCGCGGGCATCGTCGACCCCGTGAAGGTGACCCGTTCGGCGCTGGCCAACGCCGCGTCGATCGCGGGGCTCCTGCTCACCACGGAGGCGCTGGTGGCCGAAAAGCCTGAGGAGGAGGCCCCCCACGACCATGGTCACGGGGGTCACGGGCACGGTCACTCGCACGGCCCCGGCTTCTGATCGGGCACTACTGCCAGTAGGGCTCGCGGGCGGGCTCGGGACGAGCCTGGCCCGCGAGCGCCTCGGGCAGCGCAATCCTGTCGTCTTGCACCAACAAGGATCGCTCCCGGTTCGGGTGGGGCAAGCGCGGGGCTGGGGATCCGTTCAGCCGGCGAGCACCGGGCCGCCGCGTCCGGAAAGCACGTTCTCCCTTTCCGACTCGCTCAAACCGCCCCAGACTCCATAGGGTTCGCGCACCCGCAAGGCGTGGAGGGCGCATTGGCAGACGACCG
>JADGOW010000091.1 GCA_017882765.1 Frankiaceae bacterium | reverse complement strand
GCGCAGCCGATACCCCGGTGCGTGGACGTCGCAGGCGAGCAGGTGCGCTTCGTCGCCGGGGGGACGGGCTACTCGCTGAACGGGGTCGCCGGCGTCGCCCGCGTCCGCGGCAACGCGCCTAGCACGGTGGAGGTTCGCGGCGGGACGCGCGTCGTGGTCGATTTGGGCGCTCGTCTGGGGCTCGGCGCCTCGCCCCGGGACGTCCCGAGCTCGCGCCGGCTCGTGCTCTTGGACCGCCCCCCGGTCGCCTGGCTGGTGGACGAGGTCGAAGGGGTCGTCTCGAAGGAGTCGGTGCGGCCGCGCGCGCTGCCTTCCCTGCCCGTCCCCGGTGCACGGTCCGTCCCCGTCACCTGGGCTGCCCAGGTGGGCGAGCGGCTGATCCCCGTTCTGGACATGCCCGTCGCGTCCTGACGCTGACGGCTCCCCGTCGTCCCGGGTGGCGTTCCCTGTCGGTCGACGACCGAACCAAGTGCCCCTCCTGGGTGACGGAGTAGCGTCAGTGCCGTGGCGCAGACGATCACCAAGGGTGGCAATGTCTCACTGGCCGCAGTCGCCCCGAACGCACGGCGGGTTCGCGTCGTGGTGGCATGGGCGGCGGGCCCCGACCTCGATGCCTCCTGCCTCCTGCTTGCCGGCACCGGGAAGGTGCGCAACGACGATGATTTCGTCTTCTACAACCAGCCGAGCTCGCCGGAAGGGTCAGTGCGGCACAAGGGCAAGTCCGGGCGCGAGGACGCCCTGGAGGTCGACCTGACCGCACTCCCGGCCGCGATCGAGAAGGTGGCTGTCGCGGCGTCGACGGACGGCCAAGCGTTCGGTCAGGTCCAGGGTCTGCAGTTCCGCGTCCACGACGCCGACTCGGGGGCGGAGCTGGTTCATTTCGACGTGCCGCCTGCCTCCACCGAGACCGCCTTCGTGCTCGGCGAGCTGTACCGGCGGGGCGGCGATTGGAAGGTCCGCGCGGTGGGCCAGGGATGGGCTTCCGGCCTTGCCGGCCTGGCTTCCGACCTGGGCATTTCCGTGGACGAGGAGCCCGCGGCTGCGCCGGCGGCCCCGGCCGCGCCGGCCCCCCGGATGGCGCCCCCGCCACCGGCAGCGGCCCCGCCTCCGCAGATGGCACCCCCGCCGCAGGCGGCGCCTCAGGCCACGCCCGGCCAAAAGATCAGCATGAGCAAGGGCGTGCGGCTGGAGAAGCAGCTGGCCAACCAGCCTCCCGAGATGGTGAACCTGGTCAAGAAGGCCGGCATCTCCCTGGAGAAGAAGGGGATGTACGAGCACCGGGCGCGGGTGGCCCTGTGCCTGGACATCTCCGCGTCCATGAGCGGCCTGTACCGGAGCGGGAAGATCCAGCAGCTCTGCGAGCGCATTCTCGCCCTTGCGGTGCAGCTCGACGACGACGGCCAGGTGGACGTCTTCCTGTTCGGCAGCGACGCCCACGACGTCGGGTCGCTCGACCTCAACAGCCGGGGCGGCTACGTCGACAACATGCTGCGCCGGCATCGCCTGGAGGGCGGAACCAACTACGGCAAGGCCATGCGGATGATCCGGCAGCACTACTTCCCGGACGGTGGAGCGGGCCCGAGGTCCGCGCCGCGCCCCGACAAGTTGCCGATCTACGTCATGTTCGTCACCGACGGGCAGACTATGGACCCGAACGAGGCCAGGAACCAGGTGGGCTGGTCATCCTACGAACCGATGTTCTGGCAGTTCATGGCCATCGGGCAGTCCAGCCGCAACGTCGAGGTCGCAGGGGCCGCGCCACCGCCGCCGAAGAAGCAGCGGGGAATGGGCGGGTTCCTCTCCCGGCTCATCCAGACCGATTTCGGCTTCCTCGAGGAGCTGGACGACATGGGCGGCCGGTTCATCGACAACGCCGATTTCTTCAGCGTCGCCGACCCGATGTTGCTGCCTGACGATCAGCTCTACGACTTGCTCATGAACGAGTATCCCGGGTGGGTGCAGGGCGCTCGACAGCTCGGGTTGCTGCCCGGAGCATAGGCAAGCGGCGGAGCCCTGGGTGTCGACGCTGGGCCACGTGCTCCGGGGGACGACTGATCTGCCTGAGCAGGACATCGGCCACCTGTCCGCGCTGGTCGGCGAGTGGGGGATGCTGGCCGACCTGTCGTTCGCCGACCTGCTGCTGCTCGTCCCACTCCGCCGCCGGAGCAGGCTCCGCCGCGACGCCGAGTTCCTTGTGGCGGCGCAGGTGCGCCCCGTCACCGGGTCCACGCTCTACTCCGACGACGAGGTGGGTCGCCGGGTGCGCGGCGCCGACCGGCCCGCCGTTGCGACCGCCATGACCGAGGGCCGGATCGTGCGCCAGCAGCAGCTCGGCGACGAGCACGAAGTCCCCGTTCAGGAGGAAGCGATCCCCGTCCGGCGCGGCGGGCGCGTCCTGGCCGTGGTGTCGCGGGAGAGCAGCATCGCCGCCGCGCGCGTTCTCGGCGCACTGGAGCAGGCCTATCTGCGAACCGCGGGCGATCTGGCGATCATGGTGTCCGAGGGGACGTTCCCGCTGCCCGGCACCGGACCGGAGCCGACGGATGCCCCCAGGGTCGGTGACGGCCTGCTCCGCCTCGACCCCGCCGGCCAAGTGCTGTACGCAAGCCCCAACGCGCTGTCGGCGTACCGGCGTCTTGGCTATCGCGGGGACCTGACGGGCGAACAGTTGCGGGCGGTGCACGCCACGTTCGCGCTCGCCGTGCCCGCGCCGGGTGCCCCGATACCCCGTCCAGGGCCGGGCGCACCCGAGCAGGTCCCGGTGTGGGAGGCGGCCAGCCGGATGGTCCTCACCGAGGACGAACTGGTGGCGGGCGGTGGGGCGATCCTGCTCCGCGGGCTGCCGTTGCTGCCCGGTGGACGCGTCATCGGGTCGGTCGTGCTGGTCCGCGACGTCACCGACCTGCGTAGGCGGGAGGCCCAACTCAAGGGCAAGGACACCACCATCCGCGAGATCCACCATCGCGTGAAGAACAACTTGCAGACCGTCGCGGCGCTGTTGCGGCTGCAGTCGCGTCGAGTCGACGTGCCGGCGGCCCGGCTGGCGTTGCTGGAAGCCGTACGCCGCGTGACCTCGATCGCCCTCGTGCACGAGACGTTGTCGCAGGCCCTGGCCGAGGAGGTGTCCTTCGACGCCATCGCCGACGAGCTCATCGCCATGACGCTGGACGTCGTCGCTACCAGGGATCGGCCCGTCACCAGCCGAACGGGCACTTTCGGGCACCTGCCCGGTACCGTCGCCACCCCGCTGGCGCTCGTGTTGACCGAGCTCATCCAGAACGCGGTACAGCACGCGTTCGACGGTTCCGGCGGAACGATCGAGGTTCGGGTGCGCCGCCCCGAGCGCGGGGGACTGGAAATGGTGGTCGCCGACGACGGCGCCGGGCTGCCGGCGGATTTCACCCCCGAGCGCAGCACCAGGCTCGGGCTCCAGATCGTGCGGGCGCTCGTGGTCGGGGAACTGGGCGGGACTTTCGCCCTGCGCCGGGCTCCCAGGCGTGGCACGGAAGCGGTGGTGGCGCTCCCGGCACGGTGGTGAGCGCGCCAACAGGCCCTGCAGCGGTCTACGCCATGGTGCGCAACCGCTGGCGGGCGAGCCGGCGCTTGAGGGAACGCCGCTCGTCTTCGCTGAGGCCGCCCCACACGCCGGAGTCCTGGCTGTTGTTCAGGGCCCAGTTCAGACAGTCTTCGGTGACCGCGCAGCGTCGGCACACCGCCTTGGCTCTGTCGATCTGGCGTGCCGCCGCGCCCGTCGAACCGATGGGGAAGAACAACTCGGGATCTTCGTGACGGCAGAGCGCTCCGTGGCGCCAGTCCATGCTCGAACCTCATTCCGGGGCGCGGTCGCGCCGATGCCGTGGCGGTGATTCGGCCGAGGGCGTGACGCCCATCTGCACTCGCAACTTCGGACCAGGCCACGCTATGTAGCGACGGCGGTTAGGTCTAGTCCTGAACGTGATTCCCCCGGCCGCTCTTACCGGTTCGTGACATGTCGTCCGTGATGTCGCTTCACCTGTCAGGCTGAGCCGGTGCGCGTGCTGGGACACCGGGGATGCGTGCACCCCGGGCCGGAGAACACGGTTGCGGCGGTGCGGGTCGCTCTGGACGCCGGTGCCGACGGTGTCGAGGTCGACGTCCGGCGCAGCGCCGACGGCGTCCTGATGTGCTCGCACGACCCGGTGGCTCAGGGACTCACCGTGTTCGCCACCGCTGCGGCCGATCTCGCTCGGCTGGCCGTGCCCACCGTTGCGCAGGTGCTGGCGGCGGCCGGGGGCCAGGCGACGGTCGTCCTGGAGGTCAAGAACATCCCTGGCGATCCGGATTTCGACGCGCCCGCCGAAGCCACCGCCCACGCGCTCGTCGACGAGCTCGCCGCGCTCCCGCCGGACGAGCGTTCCGGCATCGTGGTCTCCTCGTTCGACTGGTTCGCCCTCGACGTGGTGCGCGACAGTGAGCTGGATGTTCCGGTGGCCTTCCTGACGTTGCCACTCGTGGCGGTCAAGGCGGGGGTGTCCTACGCCGGCGACCACGGATACGCCGAGCTGCACGCGTCCGTACAGGCCATTCTCGACGATCAGGACAGCGCTCGGCGGGCTCATGACGCGGGTGTTCGGCTCGTGGCCTGGACCGTGTCCGACAACGAGGTCGCACTGCGGCTGCGCGATCAGGGCGTGGACGCCGTCATCTGCGACGACCCCGCCGCGGTTCTCGCCGCGCTGGCCTGATCAGGCTGGTCTGATCGGGCTGGTCTGATCAGACAATGACGCGCAGCGCGGAGGGCGCCGAGCGAAACGTCACGGACGCCCGATCGCCGAGAGCGTCCCCGTCGACCTGGAACGGCAGTGGTTTGCGCAAGGCCGTCAAGGTCACCTCATCCATGTCGTGGAGGCGCAGACCCGACCTGGCCACCCGGCCTGGCTCACCGGTCAGCAGTTGCAGCCCCAGCCGGGACATCGCGATCGGCCCGAGCCTGCGGGCCCCGAACACGTCGAGCCCGGCGTCGAAAGAGGCGTCCGGACACGAGGAAATGGGATGCGAACCCAGGTAGGTCCACGGGCTCGTGTTGCAGACGAATGCAGCAAACAGATCCTCACTGCCGGCGATACCGGGCCCGCTAAGCCTGATCGTGGGATGGCGGTGGTTGGTGCCCAGGAACAGCCGGTTCAGCGTGCACCGCAGGTAGAGCATGGGGGTGGCATGGTGGCCTTCGCGCCGCCGACGCTCCGTCAGCTCGATGACCGCCGCGTCGAGCCCGATGCCGGCACAGAAGGTGAACCATCGCCCGTCTGCGACGCCGAGGCTGACGCGGCGGCTGCGGCCCGCGCGCAGCGCCTCCATGAGCTCCCCGGTCGCTTCCATCGGCGCGTTCGCGATGCCCAGTGTCCGGGCGAACACGTTGGTGCCACCGCCCGGAACGACGCCGATCGCTGGAAGCTGGGGCCGCGGCCCACCCGCCATGAGCCCGTTGACGATCTCGTTGACCGTGCCGTCTCCGCCGAGGGCTATGACGGCGTCGTATTCGCCGGTGACCGCGGTGGCGCCGAGCTCCATCGCGTGACCCCGGGCGCGAGTTTGCGCGACGTCAAGTTTGAGGATGTCACCGAGGGCGCTGACGAGGACGTCGCGCCCGCGCGGCGACGTCGTCGTGGCCTTGGGATTCACGACGAGCAGCGCGCGCACGAATTCCAGGTTACCCGCGTGGACCTCGATCTATCGTTTCGACATGGCCCAGTCCCGACCGGCTGTTCGGCCCAACTCGGCCCCAGCCAGCGCCCCAGCACGCGCCAAACCCGGCGCCACAGCCCAAGCTCCCGACTCGCCGGTCTCCGCGGTGGCGACCTCAGCCGGCAAGGGAGAGGCCGGCGATGCGGCGCGCCGGCCCTCGGGGGCCCGGCGCGCCCTTGTCGCGCTGGTCACGGCGCAAGGGGCCGGGTTGTTGTTCGCGACTGTCTTCCTGTTCGTACGCGGTGGCACCGGCGGCGCCTACGACCCGGCCTCGGCCCGGCTCGGGGGCGCCATGGCCCTGCTCGGCGCGGTTGCGCTGGGCACCTTGGCGTGGGCGATCTGGCGACGGCGGAAGTGGGCCACGTCGCCCCTCGTCGTGGTCGAGTTGCTGTCCATACCGGTCGCGGTGTCGCTCCTGCAGGCTTCGCAGCCGGGATATGGGGTTCCGCTGCTGGTGTCCGCCCTTCTCGCCCTGGTCCTGGTCGCGGCTTCCGGCATGCTGACGGCGCGGCGCGCGATGGCGTCGTCCGACCGCTCAGGCCAACCCGCCGATGAGTCGGACGCGGCAGCCCCAGACGCCCCAGACGCCCCAGACGCCCCAGACGCCCCGCCCGTGCGGCGCCGCTCGCCATCCTCCGGTGCCGGTCGACGTTCCCAGTCTCGGAAGCGGCGCCGGTAGGTCGGCGCCGACCCAACTGCCCTCATTCGTCGAGGACGAGCTCCCGGCGCCGGCCGGGGGTCTCACGTCGGCCCGGCCTCCGTACCTGCCCTGCCCCGCGCCTTCTGGAGGCTGATCGTGATCCGGTTGTCCGTGCCCCCGTTGGTTTCAACGTTGCCAGCAAGTGCGGACAGCACCGTCCAGGCGAACGTGTCCCGGGCCGGCTGCACGCCGTCGAACGTGAGCACGGTTACCGAAACGCGCACGGCGTCGGGCGTGAGTTCGTATTCCACATCGAGATCGGCGCCGGGGACAGCGGCGGGCAGCAACATGGAGCATGCCTCATCGACTGCGATCCGCAGGTCCTCGATCTCGTCGAGAGTGAAATCCAGCCTGGCGGCCAGTCCGGCAGTCGTAGAGCGCAGAACCGACAGATACGCACTTGAGGCGGGCAGGCGCACAGCCACGACGTCACGCGCCGCTCCTGAAGGCGAACCGCGCGGCACGAAAGTCACGGGAACCTCCCGGGGCCGTTGTGATCCACCCGGAATTGTAGAGAGCCTCGTCCGCCTGCTGCCGGCCGACTACATGGCGGCCGGCAGCAGGCGACGCTCATGCGGCCTTCTTGGTCTCCCAGAAGATCTCGGAGATCTGGTCGATGAGGTCGAGCAGCTTCTGCGCCTTTGCCGGGTCGACTTCCCCCTTGCCGCCGGCTGCTCCGGCGGCCTTGGTGGCCTGCCAGAACAGGTCGTGCAGGGTCGGGTACTTCTCCAGAGCGGCAGGCTTGAAGTAGTCGGTCCAGAGCACCCAGAGGTGGTGCTTGACGAGTTCCGCGCGCTGCTCCTTGATCAACAGAGCCCGGGTGCGGAAGACGGGGTCCTCGTTCGCCTGGTACTTCTCCATGATCGCCTTGACCGATTCGGCCTCGATTCGGGCCTGCGCAGGGTCGTACACCCCGCACGGCAGGTCGCAGTGGGCCGATACGACAGTCTTCGGCCGGAACAGACTCATAGGGCTCCTCCCATTGATCCACGTGTGCAGGTACCGCAGGCCGACCGGGTGCCGGCCCGCCCAGAGCTGCAGCGGCCACCCGGTGGCTGGGCGGGCGGCTGGGCAGACTCCTCCCTACCGTTCCCCCCGTCGTGGGACCCTACCCACGTGCCGTCCATCCCGACGCTGACTCGGCGCAGGCGCGGCAAGCGGGGCCGGGACAGCGAGGAGCGGGGCAGCCAGCACAGCGCCAGCCAGCACAGCACCAGCCAGCACAGCGCCAGCCAGCACAGCGCCAGCCAGCACAGCCCGCGCCGGGGGCCGGGAGTCGTCCGCGTGGCCGGCTCGTCCATGCTCCCCGCGCTCGGCGCCGGGAATGCCTGCCTGGTCTGGTGGTCACCGCGCACCCGGCCGCGAGTCGGACGGGTCGTGGTGGCGCGGCTGCCCGGCCGGCCCGCAGTGCTGGCCGTCAAGCGGGTCACAGGCCGCTGGGATGGAGGGTGGTGGCTTGAGGGCGACAACCCGGCCGCCAGCACCGACAGCTGGCAGGTGGGCGCAGTCTCCGACCAGGACGTGGTGGCCCGGGTGCTGATGCGCTACTGGCCCCGTCCCGCGCTGTTGGGCGCGCGGCGGCGCTCCTCGCTCGCCGGGCTCCGTCACGCCAAGTCACCCCCCGACAACAGCTCCGCCCGGTAGGCCAGGCACACGTCGTAGGAGGGCAGCAGCCCTCGCTCGCGGGCGTCGTGCAGGCCCGGCGCTCGCGCGTCCTTCGGCGAGAGCACTGGTTCCGTGCCCTCGGGCCAGGGCAGGGCCAGGTGCGGGTCCAAGGGGTTGAGCTCGTGCTCGCGCGTCGGTGTGTACGGGGTGGAGCAGAGGTAGCTCACCGTCGCCGACTCCGACAGCGTGAGGAACGAATGCCCGAGCCCCTCGGCGATGTAGAGGGCGCGGCGGTCCCGATCGTCGAGCGCGACCGCCTCCGAGAGGCCGAAAGTGGGCGACCCCTCCCGCAGATCGGTCACGACGTCGAGCACGGCCCCGGACAGGCACGTGACGTACTTCGCCTGTCCCGGCGGCACATCGGCGAAGTGGACGCCGCGCAGCACGCCGCGGCGGCTGACGCTCGTGTTGCCCTGGGCAAGGGCCAGGCGGTGGCCCACTGCCTGCGCGAGCACGTCGGCGCGGTAGAACTCCAGGAAACGTCCGCGGTCGTCGGCGAATTGGCGGGGCGTGAACACGATGCAGCCGCTGATGCCGGTAGGGGTGACCTCCACGTCCGCGACGCTAACGGCCGCGCGGTGGGTCAGAGAACCTTGCTCAGGAAGGCCTGCGTCCTGCGGTGCTGCGGATTGGACAAGACCTCGCGCGGTGGGCCTACCTCGACGACGACCCCTTCGTCCATGAACACCAGCCAGTCCCCCACCTCACGGGCGAAGCCGATCTCATGGGTGACGACCACCATCGTCATGCCGTCCTCGGCGAGCTGGCGCATGACGTCGAGCACGTCCCCGACCAGCTCAGGGTCGAGAGCGCTGGTGGGCTCGTCGAACAGCATGAGTTTGGGTCGCATGGCCAGCGCGCGGGCGATCGCGACCCGCTGCTGCTGCCCTCCGGACAGCTGGGACGGGTAGGTGCCGACGCGGTCCCCCAGCCCTACGCGCTCGAGCAGCGCCCGGCCCCGTTCCGTCGCTTCGCCTTTCGACTCGCCTTTCACGCGGACCGGCGCTTCGGTGACGTTCGCCAGCGCCGTCATGTGGGGGAACAGGTTGAACCGTTGGAAGACCATCCCGATCTCGGCCCGCTTGCGGGCGATCTCCCGTTCCCGCAGCTCGTAGAGCTTGTTGCCAGCCTGCCGGTAGCCGACGAGCTCGCCGTCCACGTAGAGCCGGCCGGCGTCGACCTTCTCCAGGTGGTTGATGCAGCGCAGGAAGGTGGACTTGCCCGACCCGGAGGGCCCGAGCAGGCACATGACCTCCTTGCGGCCGACCTCCAGGTCGATGCCTTTGAGCACCTCGATGCGCCCGAAGCGCTTGTGGACGGCCTCGGCCTTGACCATGGGCCCGGCTGTGCGGTCCGCCCGGGCGCCCGATGCGGGTGGGGTGGTCATCGTGTCACCCCGGACAGCGCGACGGCCGTGTGCGTCGACGTATTGGGGATCTTCGGTCGTCGCCACGTGAAGAGATTGCGGCGCAGCCGCTGGATGGGCGTCTCGGGCAGGTCGCGGCTCGAGCCGCGGGCGAACCGCCGCTCGATGTAGTACTGGGCGATCGTGGCGATGCTCGTCAGGACGAGGTACCAGATGCTGATCGTGAACAGCGTCTCGATCGGGTTCAGCTTGGCCGAGGAGATGCTCTCCGCACTTCGGAACAGCTCGTTATAGGTGGTCACGCTGGCCAGCGACGACGTTTTCAGCATGTTGATGAACTCGTTGCCGGTCGGCGGGACGATGACGCGCATCGCCTGCGGCAAGATTACGCGGCGCATCGTCTGCAGCCGGGTCATGCCGATCGACAGGGCCGCCTCGGTCTGACCCTCCTCCACGGAGATGATCCCGGCACGGACGATCTCTGCCATGTACGCGCCCTCATTCAGGCCCAGCCCGAGCAGGGCGGCCATGAACGGGGTCATGAAGTCGTTCATGCTCTCGTGGAAGAGGTACATGTGCGTGAACGGAATGGGGATCGAGACCGTGTGCACGTAGATGGACAGGTTGAACCAGATGAGAAGCTGGACGATCACGGGAGTGCCGCGGAAGAACCAGATGTAGAGCCAGGCGATCGAGGTGACCACCGGGTTCTTCGACAGCCGCATGATTGCGAAGATGATTCCCAGGATGATGCCCAGCGCCTGGGCGGTCACCGAGATGACGATCGTCCCCCACAACCCCTGCAGGATGACGTCGGAGTGCAGGTACGTCGGGATCGAGGCGTAGTCGACCGGGGCCTGCGCCATCCCGTAGATGGCCACGCCGAGCAGGGCCAGCAGCACGACGGCCGCGACCCACCGGCCCCAGTGCCGGATGGGGATGACTTTCAGCTCCTCCGCGCCCACCGCGGGGGGTTCTGTCATGGTTTGGTGTGCGCCGGCTGCGGGGGACCGCTCCTCTCCCGCAGCCGGCGCAGGTTGTCATCTGCCATAAGGCGTCAGGATGGCACCCGCCGGGCCCTATGCCGAGAACCGGGTGCCGATCCTGGTGCCGAATCCTGGTGCCGAATCCTGGTGCCGAATCCTGGTGCCGAATCCTGGTGCCGAATCCTGGTGCCGAATCCTGGTGCCGAATCCTGGTGCCAAGCCCGGTCAGGACTTGCCGCCTCCATTGATCTCCGCGGTGGTCAGGGAGCCTTGCTGCAGGCCCCACTTGGCCAGGATCGCCGTGTACGTCCCGTCGCTGATGATCGCCTTGAGAGCGGCCTGGGACGCATTGAGCAGCTGGGTCTCGTCCTTGTCGAAGCCGATGCCGTACGGGCCGGCCTGGATCTGGGTGCCGACGACCTCGTACTTGCCCTTTGTCTGCTGGACGGTGTACTCGGCGACCGGGTAGTCATTCATGTCGGCGACAGCCCGCCCGGTCTGCACCTGTAGCAGGGCCTCGGGGTCCGTGGTGAATGTCAGCACGGTCAGCGTCCCCTTGCCGGAGGACGCGCACTTGGCCTGCTGCTCTTTCGATACTTCGTCCTGCGTGGTGCCGCGCTGGACGGCGATGGTCTTGCCGCACAGGTCGTCGAGGCCCTGGATGTTCTGCGGGTTGCCGGCCGCCACGATGATCGACGTGCCCACGTTGAAGTAGTCGAGGAAGTTGAGCTTCTGCTCGCGCTCTTTGTTGTCGCTCATGGCCGACATCGCGACGTTGTAACGGCCGGACTGTACGGCCGGGATCAGGCCAGCGAAGGTCGCGTTGGTGAAATGCCAGGTCACGCCCATCTTCTGGCCCATGGCGGCGGCGATATCGGGGTCGAGGCCGATGATCTGGCCGTTGTCCTGGTACTCGACGGGAGGGTAGGCGGCGTCGGAGCCCACCTCGACGACGCCGGACTGCTGGATGCTCTGGGGCAACATCGCAAAGATCGCAGGATCTTTGCTACCAGTAGGCACCGGCGAGTTCGGGGTGCTGGTGGACTTAGTACTGCCACATCCCGCTGCGACCAGAGTCACCGCTGCCAACGCGGAGAAGCCGGCCATCATCCGGCGGGTGCCTACGAGCACAAGTCCTCCCGGGGCGCACTCATTGGACTTCTGTGGGTCGCTTCGCCGAGCCGGCCCGCCGAGCCCACCTCGACTATGCACGCATCGTGTCGAAAACTCTTTGGCACGGAGAAACTTCTCCGTTTCGTGATGTTCACGTCCCGGTCACCGGGCCCCTTCATCCGGGGCTCAGCCGGGCAGGCGCCGCTCAGTAGTCGGGGAGCCCCGTCCAGCGTCGGCCGCAGGACCCGCAGATCTGCTCCTCGTCGTGGCTGAGGGGCAGGAGCGCGCTGCATCCGCGGTTGGGGCACCGGACGAAGTCGCTGTCGGAGTGGATGACGACCGGCCCCGGCCCCCGCGGTTCCTGCGCAGGGACGTGGGCATCGAG
>JADGOW010000090.1 GCA_017882765.1 Frankiaceae bacterium | reverse complement strand
GGATGCGACCGCAGGGCGTCGACGGCCGCGCCGGCCCGATCAGGCGCGACGAAGGCGACGAGCTTGCCCTCGTTGGCGACGTAGAGCGGGTCGATGCCGAGCAGCTCGCCAGCACCGACGACCTCGGGAAGCAGTGGCAACCGGTCCTCGGCGATGACGACGCCGACCTCGGCGGCGAGGGCGATCTCGTTCAGGACGGTTGCGACGCCGCCGCGGGTCGCGTCCCTCATGCAGTGCAGGCCGTCACCGCACGCCTCGATCAACCGCTCCGCGAGCGGCCAGAGCGGCTGCGTGTCGCTGCGGACGTCCGCCTCGATGTCGAGGTCGCCGCGGGCGAGCAGGATCGCCACGCCGTGGTCCCCGATCGTCCCGGAGACGAGCACCTTGTCCCCTGGGCGCACGAGAACGGCGGCGAGCTCCGCCCCGTCGACAACCTCGCCGATGCCGGTCGTCACGATGTACATCGAGTCGCAGCGGCCGCGCTGGACGACCTTCGTGTCCCCGGCGACGACCGGGACACCAGCCCGCCTGGCTGCGCTGGCCATCGCCTCGACCTCGGCGCGCAGGACGTCGGTGGCGAGCCCCTCTTCGAGCACGAGTGCGGCGGACAGCGCGACCGGCCGCGCGCCGGAGACCGCCAGGTCGTTGACCGTCCC
The DNA here is from genome assembly GCA_017882765.1 of Frankiaceae bacterium. GTDB lineage: Bacteria > Actinomycetota > Actinomycetes > Frankiales > Frankiaceae > JADGOW01. The sequence continues at coordinate 11,284 of JADGOW010000090.1, read as the reverse complement.
GTTGACCGCGAGCTCGCCGATCGAGCCCCCGGGGAAGCGGATCGGGGAGACCACGAACGCGTCCGTGGTGAACGCGACCCGCCGGCCGCCGACCGACACCAGCGCCGCGTCCGACAGCTGGGCGAGCGCCGGGTTGTCCAGCAGCGGGACGACCAGCCCTTCGACGAGCGCGCGGGACGCCTTGCCGCCGGCGCCGTGCGCCATCGTCACCCGCTCGTCACGGAACCGCGGCGCGCGTCGGCGCATCGCCTCGATTCGCTCGCCGACGAGCGTCTCGGTCACCTGACGCGACCCTGCTGGCGGAGACACGGCGTCAAACCTCCAGGTGGACGCGCTGCTTGGCGTACTGGCCGAAGTTGTAGTACGCGGCGCACGCGCCCTCCGACGAGACCATGCAGGTACCGATCGGCATCTCCGGTGTGCACGCCGTGCCGAAGACCTTGCACTCCCAGGGCTTCAGGACGCCCTTGAGCACCTCCCCGCATTGGCACGCCTTCGGGTCGGCGACGCGCACGCCGGGCACCTTGAAGCGAAGCTCGGCGTCGAAGTCGCCGTAGCGGTCGGACATCCGCAGCGCCGAGTGCGAGATCGAGCCGAGCCCCCGCCACTCGAAGTACGGCCGGAGCGCGAACACGTCGGCGAGCACCTTGAGAGCGGTGAGGTTGCCGTCCCAGCGCACGACGCGGCCGTACTGGTTCTCGACCTCCGACCGCCCCTCGGCGAATTGCGTCATGATCATGAACACGGACTGCAGCAGGTCGAGCGGCTCGAAACCCGCGCACACCAGCGGCTTGCCATGGTCGCGGGCGATGAACTCGTAGGGGCGGCAGCCGATGACCGTCGAGACGTGGCCAGGGCCGATGAACGCGTCGAGCCGCAGGTCCGGGGAGTCCAGGATCGCCTTAATCGCCGGAATGATCGTGACGTGGTTGCAGAAGACGGAGAAGTTGCGGATGCCGGCCGCCTTGGCCCGCATGACCGTCAGGGCGGTCGACGGCGCCGTCGTCTCGAAGCCGATCGCGTAGAAGACGACCTCGCGGTCAGGGTTCTGCCGCGCGATCCGCAGGGCGTCGAGCGGCGAGTACACCATCCGGATGTCGGCGCCGCGCGCCGTCGCGTCGACGAAGGAGCCGTTGCCGCCAGGAACACGCATCATGTCGCCGAAGCAGGTGAGGATGACGTCGGCCCGCTCGGCGATGGCGATGGCGTCGTCCACCCTTCCCATCGGGATGACGCAGACGGGGCAGCCCGGCCCGTGCACCAGCTCGATGTCATCAGGCAGGTAGTCCTGCACCCCGTAACGGTAGATCGTGTGGGTGTGCCCGCCGCACACCTCCATGATCTTGTAATGCCGGCCGGGCTCACAGAGGGCTGTGATGCGCGCGCCCAGCATCTCCGCCAAGTCCGGGTCGCGGAACTCGTCGACGAATCGCATGCCGCTCATCCCTCCACCCGCTCGATCGCCACGCCCGCGTGGACCAGGAGCCGGTTGCCGGGCGCGACCGCACCCACCAGCTCCGTGGCGACGTCCTCGGTGCGTCCCGCGTCGTCCCTGCACCGCGCGTCCGGCCCACTCGCCTCGACCACCGTGAGGACGACGGCGACGTCGCCGCAGGTGATGCAGCCGTCAGTCAGCTCGCACGAGACCGGCGCCTCGCTGAGGACCGCCGGGTCGCCGGTGTTCATTCGATGCTCGAATGCGCGACTGCCTGCAGCTCGTCGGTGAATGCCTGGCCCATCGTCTCCAGCATCGACAATGCCTCCGCCGCCTCCCGCTCGTCCACCTTCGACATCGCGAACCCCACATGGATGAGAACCCAGTCCCCGGCCCGCAGGTCGACGCCGTCGAGCAGCCCGACGTTGATCCGCCGCTTCACGCCGACGACGTCGACGAGCGCGAGCTGGTCGTTGTCCGCCAGCAGCTCCACGATCTCGCCCGGGATCGCAAGACACATGGCTACCGCCCCGCCCGCTCGGGCCCCGGGTCGGCATCGCGGGAGCCGAGGTACTCGATCCACTCCAGAACGAGCTCGTCCCCTCCGCTGACCTCGATGGAGACGTTGCCGCAGCGCGGGCACGCCGGTGCTCGAACGCCGACGGTGTGCGCGTCGGCAGTGTCCACGACACCCTGGCAATAGCCCAGCTCGTGCACGGTCTCAACTCCTCGACGTGCCCCTACACGGAGCGGATGTGGAGATGGCGCTTCCCGTCCGGGATAGCACGTGCCCCGGCGACACGCTTGTGTCCACGTCCGGATCCCACCACGGGGCGCCGTCCGGCGCATCAGCCCCGAACGGCCCCGGGCCAGCCTGCTCAGCCTGGAACGGACCGGCAACGCATGGGGCGGAGTCGGCGCTTCCCGGGAAGCCGGCACGCCCGCAGGCAGCCCCGGCACCGCCACCTCGACAAACCAGTCGCGTTCGAGCAGCGGCAGGGGGACCAGCCGCAGGTCGACGCGCGGGCTTCGCCGCAGCGCCCACCGCCGCAGCGCCCACCGCCGCAGCGCCCACCGCCGCATCGGCACCCGCAACGTCGACATCGATTCGGACGACCACCCCGAGCAGTTCGACGTCGCCACCATGCGAGCCAAGATAAGGGCGCACCGTGTCCAGCGGCTGTGCCACCCGCTCCTCGATGTCGCACCGGTGCAGGTCATGCACGAGGAGCAGCGCCGAGGCGAGGTCGTCCGCGGCGAGGCGGTGCAGGATGTCGGGGGTCAAAACGGCGGCCTCGTCGACGATTTCGAGTACCCGTCGCGTCAATGACCGGCGCCGACCGGAACTCCCGACCCGGCCAGAGCGGCCTGGGTCGCCTCCCACAGCACGTGATACAGCGTCGTCTGCACCTCCTGGACCCGGTGCACCGAGGACGAGGGCACCGCAAACACCATGTCCAGGCTCGCGAGATCGGCCATCTTCCCCCCGCCGTACCCGGACAGGCCGACGGTCACCATTCCGACCCGTTTCGCCTCGTTGAATGCGGCCAGAACGTTCGACGATCCGCCGCTCGTCGAGATCCCGAATGCCACGTCCCCCGGACGCCCGAAGGCCCGAACCTGCCGAGCGAACACGACGTCGAAGCCCACGTCGTTGGACAGCGCAGTGACGACCGCGATGTCACTGGTCAGGCACAGCGCCGGCAGCCCCACCCCATCGGGCGAGCCGAGGAAGGTGTGCGCGACGTCCTGGGCGTCGGTGCTGCTGCCGCCGTTGCCGAAGGTGAGCAGCTTGCCGCCACCGGCAAACGCCTCGGCCAGCCACCGGGCACACTCCGCGAGCCGCTTCCGCTGCTGCTCGCCCATCGCCCGGCGCAGAGTGAGGATCTCGGCACACTTGTCCCTGGTGGACGCCGCGACGCTGTCGAGCACAGCCGGCAGGCTCGTCGTGCCGGCGTAGAGAAATGGGTACAGCGCCTCGATCTCCGCGTTCGCGGCCGCGCGGGGGGCCTCCTCGTCCAGCAGCCCGGGCTGGTCGAAGAACACGTGCGCGAGCTCCCACAGGACGTGGTAAGTCGTGACGTGCACCTCTTTCACGAGCCGGGGGTTTCGCGAGGCGACCGTGAAGCAGTGGTCCACGCTCCTGCTGGCCGCGATCGTCCCGCCGTCCCCGCCCACGAGCGCGACAGTGAGCATCCCGGCCCGATGGGCCGCCTCCAGCCCGTGCAGCACGCTGCGGCATTCGCCGTCCGCGGACACCCCCAGCGCGATGTCCACCGGCTTGCCGAGTATCGAGAGCTGGTAGCTGAAGACGTCGTCGAGCCCCTGCCGCTCGGCGACGCCGAGCACCGTCGCGATATCGCTCACCAGCGACAGCGCGGGCAGCGCCCGTTTCCCGACGATGACGGGGTGGACGAACTCCACGGAAATGTGCTGCGCGTCCGTGGCCGAGGTGCCAATGCCGAAGACCAGCAGCGTCCCCCCGCGGGAGAAGCGCAGTGCCATGTCGTGGCAGGCCCGTGCCACCCGCTCGGCGTCGGCGGCCAGCCGCCGCACCGGCTCCTCGCGCTCGGCGAACGCTGCGGTCACGACCGCGTCCAGGGCGTGCGGGTTAGTGCGCATCTCCGCTGCCTCCTCGATCCCGGTGGCGACGGTACCTCTGCTGGTTTCGGTCGCCGAGGGTGCGAAGCGAGAACCGAACTTCGGTCCCAGTACACGATGACGCCCAGCGCCGCGACGCCGGTGGACCGGCGGATCCTTCCGACCGGGGTCGGACGGCGCGAACGTGGGTACATCCAGGCACGAACCGGGTTCCGGCACGAGCCGGACAAGTGCGCACACAACTCGGCGCCACGATCTCCGCGCTAAGCGGACGAGCATGGCGACGCCCGCTGTTCTCTTCGACATCGATGGCACCCTCGTGGACGCGAACTATTTCCACGGACCTGCCTGCCTCCCCAGTTGGCGCTCTCCTCGGATCGCGCCGCTGACCAGCGTGGACGGCAAGTGTGACGACAGCTGTCACGGGTTCGAAAGTGCTCGAAGTGGAAAGGAAGAGTGCTGACCGGCAATACCGCCGGTTGCGATGCCAGGGAGGAAGGCATGAGCGGGGAAGACAAGATCAGTAACAAGGTCCAGGAAGCCAAGGGTGAAGTGAAGGAGCGTGTCGGCGGCGCGACCGGCGACGAGGACCTTCAGGCAAAGGGTGCTTCCGACAAGACCAAGAGCAACCTCAAGCAGGCTGGCGAGAAAGTGAAGGACGCTTTCCGCAGCTGAGCTGAGGGAGCTTGGTGAATGGGGGCTGGAATGCCGAAACGGGGTGCCGACCTTTCGTCGGCACCCCGCTTCGGTCCTGCAAGACGAGCGTCACGATGATGTGACGGTCACGTTTCGCGTCGTGCTGGCAGCCTTGCCCCGCCGTCCGTGACGGTCAGCGACACCGTGTAGGTGCCTGCCGCCGGGAACGTGTGCGCACTCGACGACGTGGTACTCGTCGGCGTGCCGTCACGCAAGTTCCACACGAAGGTGAATGTGTCACCAACGTTGGGGTCGACTGACCCGACTCCGGAGATGTTGCACGCCAGCGCGGTGCACGCGGGTTGATCACCGGTGTCGGGGCCAGGCTTGCGGCACGCACCGTGCGCCACGGTGCCACAGCCTGCCGGGCCGGATTACGATTTCGTCGCAGTGGGGCGCGGCAACATCGACCTTGAGGCGGCGACATGACAGATGCCGATATGTCCAGCTCTGGGATTCGACCCAACAGGCGGCTCTTGGTCGGTAGTGCTGTCCTCATCGGGGTAGGGGGGCTGCTGGCCTTCGCGGGGGCCGCCCTCGGCAGTGCGGCTCTGTTCGCGGCCACCCGACGGTGGATGGATCAGCTGGACACGCCCCCGCGGGATCTGGCGCAGCAAGGGTGGACGCGTGCCAAGGCCGCGACGGCGGCGGGCGCGGATGCCTGGCGTCACGCGAACCCGCCCGAGAGCGGCCCCGCTGAGTCCTGAGTCCTGAGTCCTGAGTCCGGGGCTGCCTGGGCCGGCCGTTGGGGGCGCCGGCCCGGATGCGGGATCCCCAAAGGCCGACGGGCTACCGGGCGGAACGCGGCGGCTCGGGGAGGTCGGCGAGGGTGAAGTAGCCCTCCTCCTCCTGGGCGAAATGCAGCCGCAGGACGGCGTGCAGCCCGTAGAGCAGTCGGCGGAACTCCGCGATGTCGTCTTTCTCGGGCACGTCGGTGCCGATGTCGTCGAGCAACCTGCCGATCCGCCGGACCACGTGGCCGATCTCGGCGTGGGCGCGGCTCATCGTCCCGGTCGGGTCGTCGCCTCCGAGCGCCCGCGCGACGACCGGGTACAGCTCGTGCTCCTCTGCCGCTTCGTGCGGGAGCAGCTCGTCGGTGAGGAATCGAGCGACGTCGCGGACGAGTTCGAGCGCGTTGCCCGGCGACGCGTCGCCGAGCCGGTCGGCGGTGTCGCGGACGCCTTCGACGTCGGCCCGCAGATGAGTGTGCTCCTCGAGGAAGCGGACTGTCAGTTCGGCGTCCGCGCCGGCAAGCCGGGGGATGCGGTCGCGACCGGGCACGAGGACGCGCAGCGCGTTGAGGATGACCGCCACGTCGATCAGTTCCTGCAGCAGCGCCCCCGCTGTCGGCGGCAGCCACCCGGCGGCCGCAACGGCCATGCAGGACAACGACAAGCCCATGCCGACGAGGACGCTCTGCAGCGCGATCCGCCGGGCGCGGTGGGCGATGGCGATCGCCTCGGCGAGCCGGTCGAGCCGGTCGACCGTGAGGACGACGTCGGCCGCCTCCGACGACGCCGTGGAGCCGCGAGCGCCCAGTGCCACGCCGATCGACGCGGCGGCGAGCGCCGGCGCGTCGTTCAGCCCGTCGCCCACCATGATCGTCTTAGCTAGCCTGCTCTCGCGCCGGACCGCCTCCACCTTCTCCGCCGGCGTCCGCTCCGCGAGCACCGTGTCGATGCCCATCGCCGCGCCCACGCTTTCCGCCACGTCGGTCCGGTCGCCGGTGACGAGCACCATCCGGGTGAGGCCGGCGTCGCGGAGGCGGCGCAGGGTCTGGGCGGCGTCCGGGCGGACCGGGTCGTGGAAGAGCAGCGCGCCGGCCAGCCGCCCGTCCACGGCGACGAAGACCGTGAGTGCGTCGTCCAGAGCCGCCTGCCGGCGGACGCGGCGCACCCAGCCGGGGGTCTCGGGCGCGGCCCATTCCGCCCGCCCCACCGCGACGGCTCGCCCCGCGACCCGGCCGCGCACGCCCCGGCCGTGTTCCTCCACGACGTCGTCGGGCAACTGTAGGTCGAGCGACCGCTCGCGGGCGGCGCGCACGACGGCGGAAGCCAGCGTGTGCGGCGACACCTGGTCGAGGGAGGCGGCGAGCCGCAGCACCTCGGATTCAGCGACCTCGCCGGGCGCCAGGACCGTCCATAACGTGGGATGGCCCCGGGTCAGTGTGCCCGTCTTGTCCAGGAGCAGCGTGCGGCCGGCGGCCAGTTCCTCCAGGGCGCCACCACCCTTGACGACGATGCCGCGCCGTGCCGCCCGGGACAGGCCCGAGACGATCGCCACCGGCGCCGCCAGCAGCAACGGGCACGGGGTCGCCACGACGAGCACCGCGACCGCGCGCACCGGGTCGCCCGACACCGCCCAGGCCAGTCCCGCCATCACGAGCGTGACCGGCAGGAACAGTGCCGCGTAGCGGTTGGCGAGCCGGACGAACGGGGCGCTTGAGGCCTGCGCCTGCCGGACCAGCCGCACGATTCCGGCATACGCGCTGTCCGCCGCGCGGGTGGTGGCGCGCAGGTCGAACGGGCTGCCCGCATTGACGACACCGCTGGACACCCGGTCCCCGGCGGGCCGCTCCACCGGCCACGGCTCCCCCGTCAGGGCCGACTCGTCGAGGACCGCGACGCCCCGCTCCACGAGGCCGTCCACCGGGACGACCTCTCCGGGCTTGACGAGAAGCAGATCGCCCGGCCGGACGTCGTCGACGTCGGGTGAGGTCAGCCGGGGAGCGCCCGCGCCGCGCTCGTAGCGGTGCGCGACCTGCGGCGCGCGGGAAAGCAGCGCCGTCAACTCCCGACAGGCGCGGGCGCTGGCCCGCGCCTCCAGCGCACGCCCCGTCGCCAGCATGACCGCGATGACCGCGCCCGCCAGGAACTCGCCGACGAGGAGGGCGCCGACCAGGGCAAGGACGGCGATGATGTCCACACCCGGCTCGCCGCGGCGAAGGCTGTCGAGTACCCAATACACCGCGGGGACAAGCCCGGCCGCCGTCGTCAGCGCCCACGCCACCTCGGCTGCGCCGTCCTCGCCGAGCGCGACCGCCACGAGGCCGGCAGCCAACCCGGCGAGCGTGCCGGCGAGCAGGCCCGGCTCGGCGAAGTGGCGTACGCGCATCGTTGTTCACTCCCTACCCGACATGGTTGCGCGAAACCGCCTGCGGGGTAGGGCAAACCGGCCTGGGGGATCGATCCCACAGGCCGGCTCTGCGGTCATCCGCGTGTCAGTCGCGCATCCACAAGTGGCCGGTCAGGGTCGAGCACGGTCCCGCGCTCGTACGGGCGGTGCAGGCTCGGCTCGGGCGGCCTGGGCGGGATCGTCCGGACTGCGTTCAGGTGCCCGTGCGAGGTTGCCAGCCGCTCGGCCAGATCCCGCAGGGCACGCGAGGCCGCGATCCCGCGGGCGTCCCCGTAGGGGTCGGCCCCGGCCAAGGCGTGCCCCGTGCCGATGGCCATCGTCCGGTCGCCCACGTCGAGCACCGCGTCGGCGCGCACGTTCTCGGCGTCGTCCATGATGCGGACGTTGACACGCCAGGTCTGGCTGGACATCATCGCCATCACCTTCCTGTCAGGCACGCCCACCCGTGTCAGCGGGTTCTCGCGGCCCGGTGGGTAACCGGACCAGGTCACCGATGCGCGGCGGGGTGCTGCCGACCGGGTCGACGTCCCCGTCGCCGGCCCCGGACAGCCACGCTGCCCGGGCCTGCCAGGCTCGGGCGCACGGAGCCGAGCAGAAGTCGAGCTCCCCGACCTGCACCGGGGTGTGGAGGACGGGGCGGCTGCAGCCGGGACACAGCGCCGCCACCTCCGTTCTCGCGGCAACGTCGGCGCGGAGCTCGGCGAGCATCCGGCTCCACTGGGTGAGGTGGCGGTCGCCGAGGAAATCGGCGACGGCGTGGCGGTGGGCGGCCGTCCCGAGCTGGGACGCCCAAGTGGGGTCGTCCAGGAGCCGGCGGATCGCCTTGCCGAACCCGGCTGGATCCCTGGGGTCGGCGAGCAGCCCCGTCCACTCGTCGCGGATGTGGTCGGCGTGAACGCCGACAGCGCCGGCCACGACAGGGCGGGCCTTGTACATCGCCTCGACGACGGTGAGGCCGTGCGCTTCAGCCAGACTCTTGTCGACGACGACCGATGCGTGCCGCTGGAGGGCGTTGACAATCGCCCCGTACTCCTCGGGGTCGGCGACCGGCAGGCAGGCGAGGTGCACTCGCGTGCGCACGGCGTGCGGCAGCCGCCGCCAGGCTGCCAGGCAGTCGGCGAAGACCTCCGGGGCATCGGGGTCGGCGGGAACGCCGTGGACGGCGGGGCCGGCCAGCACCAGATGCGCGTCGGTGTGAGGCGCGACCTCGTCGGCGAAGCAGGCGAGCAGGCCGACCGGGTCCTTGCGCGCGGCCCAACGCGTCGCGTAGATGACCATCGGCACCTCAGCCGGCGGCGGTGCTCCGGTCTGCAGGATGTCGGCGTGCCGGTCGACCCGACCCGGGGAGCCGTCCCGGCGGACGAAGACGGTGCCGCTGGCCTGCTCGCCGCGCTGGAGCAGTCCTACGTGGCTGAGCACGGCCCGCACGGTCGCCGTGTCCATCGGCTGGTTCTTCGCCGACAGCGGGTCCAGCAGGGGGGGAAGCGTGTAGAGGCGGTGGCTCGGCAGCCAGTCCGGGGCTGCCGCGGGCAGGGAGAGGACGAAGGCATCGGCCCCCTCCGGTCCGGTCAGGAAGGGCCGCAGGAACTCCCACCCTTCCCGGGTGTGCTCGTTGGCGGTCTCGGTACCGCTGCGGCATGACCAGACGACCGTGGCTCCCGCCCGCTTGGCCAGCGGTACCAGAGCGGCGGTCGCGACGCCCATGCAGACGACGACGTCGCCCGGGCGCACCAAGTCGCGAACGTCGGCTCCCGCGCCGGCAGCGGCTTGCCGGTACAGGGTCGCCGCGGCGCTCTGCTGGTTCAGCGCTGCCGCGGCGCCCGGGTACAGCGCCGGTGCGGCCTGGCCGGCCCTCAACACTCCGGCCAGGCCGTCGGCGGACGCGATCCCGGCCTGGCGAGGGTTCCCCATCCCCGCCAGGCCGTTGATCGCGTGGCATACCTGTTCGGCGAGGCGACGGAACGCCGTGTCGGCTCCGGCGTCCCGCCCGCTCTCCAGGAGGAGCCAGCGGGCCTGGATGCCCAGACCCCGGCTGGCTGTGACGACCGCTTCAGTCAGGTCGGCGACCCCTGTCCCTGTCCGTGACATCCCGATGCACACCAGGGCCTGCTCGCCCAGCGCCGCCCGCAGCCGGGCGCCGCTGGCAATGAGCTCGGCCCTGCGCCCCGGGCTGAGCAGGGCAGCCAGCCGATCGGGCGCGACGGCGCCGACGTCGACCTGCCTGAGCCCCATGGGTCGTCCCTCCCGTGGGACCGCGATCGGCGGACCCACGCAACCCACCCTCGTCCCGATGATTTGCCCTGCGACAGAGGACGAATGACCCACCCGGTCCGCCGTAGGTCACTCGTCGATCGAAGGTTTCAGACCGCCACCAGCGGAGCCGCCTCGCGGGCGCCGGGCGGGGGCGTGCGTGTGTCCGCTGTGCCCATTGCGTCGCCTGTGGCCAGTTGTGACAGCGCGGACCAGTTCGAGGCGAGCTTGGACGCCTGCTGGTAGGCCATCGGGTAGGCGGCGGCGGTGCGGTCCTTGTCGAAGAGGTCGAGCGGGTGGCGGGCGAGGGAGGCGATCCGGCTGTCGGGGCGGATCAGGTGGGCCATCCCGCCGGTGCGCTCCCGCCAGCGGCGCAGCTCGCGGCGGAGCATGACTTCCATGGCCCGGCCGCCGCGACCGAACATCGGCCCGGCGATCGGCGCGACCACGACGAGATGCCGCGCGGCGGCGGACTTGTCGGCGTGCACCAGCGAGCGGACGCCGCCGTCGGCGTAGAGCCGGCGCCCGATCCGCACCGGGGGGAACAGCCACGGTACGGCCGACGACGCGGCGACCAGGTCGGCCAGATCGTGCTTGGCGCCGGAGAGAATGACCGGCCGCCCGCTGGGGACGCGCACGGCGCACGCCCGCACCAGATCGGACCGGGCCGCACCGAACAGCTCCCGGCCCATACCCCGCAGGAAGCCGGGCGTGGGGTTGGGGACGCGGATCGCCGGCAGCTCGCAGAGCGTCTCGAACGTGGTGTTCGTGGCGAGGCAGGACGCCACCCACGCCCCTGCGGAGGTGCCCAGCGACGGGGCGCTTCGAAGGGGGACGCCGAGGTCGAGAAGGGCGTCGGCCACGCCGAGCCCATAGGTGATTCCGAACGGCCCGCCACCGCCGTAGACCGCGGTCACTGTCGGCAGGGCGGCCCCTGGGGCCGCAACTTCGGCGTCCGCCTTCTCAGCAGTTCTGGCCACGCCGCCTCCGTCCGGTTCGCCTGTCGTGTCGCCATACAGGCCGAAGGGCAACGAGCCTGCCCGGCGGTACCGCTGGGGGTGGAGGGCCAAAGGTCACAGTGGGATACAGACCGAGGCCCCTATGCCACGGGTACTTTGCGGGTGCGGGTGCGGGTGCGGGTGCGGGTGCGGGTGCGGGTGCGGGTGC
>JADGOW010000011.1 GCA_017882765.1 Frankiaceae bacterium | reverse complement strand
CGATCGCCGAGTCGATGCCGGCCAACACAGCGGCGATCGCCAGCAGCACGATCGCGAGGAGGAGAAGCGGTATGTCCGACGCTGTCATGACGGTCCCGTGAGGTCAGCGGGGCCGCCCGGGCCCGCCGGGTCGGCGCGTGTGGGTGGGACGCGGCGCCTCGGCCGGACCGGTGCCGGCAGCACCCGAGCGAGCCTCCCCCTGCCCGCCAGGGCCCTTCCCGGCCGGACTGGCACCCGGCCCGGGCCCGCCCACCGCCCCAGCTGGGCTGGCCGCGGCCTGACCGCGGGCGCGCCAAGCGGCCAGCAGGCGCGTCTGCACGGCAGACATCTCGCGCTCCTCGGCGGAGTCGTTGTGGTCATAGCCGAGCAGGTGCAATACCCCGTGCGTGCACAGCAGGTCGATCTCGCTCTGGAACGAGTTGCCGGCCCGCCGGGCCTGCTCGGCCGCGACCTGGGGGCAGATCACGACGTCTCCGAGCAGGGCCTCGGGAGCGTCCCGGCCGTCGTCGCGAGCGGCGGCCGCGGACAGGTCGTCCTGCTGGAAGGCCAGCACGTCGGTGGGCCCCTCCTCGCCCATGTACTGGACGTGCAACTTCTCCATCGCCTTGTCGTCGATGAGCATCAGCGACAGCTCGACGAGCGGATGCACCTCCATCGCGTCGAGCACGTGCCGGGCAAGTTCGACGATGCGCACCTCGTCCAGCTCGACCCCGGATTCGTTGGCCACGTAGATGCTCACCGGCCGGCCCTCACATCGCGGCCCTGTCGCTGGTGACGGGGTTGCTGGTGTGCTTGCTGCTGATGGGGGTCCCGGTGGGGATCCGGCCCGGCTGCGGGGCCGCCCCGGGCCTCGACCCCCCGGGCGTCCCAGCGGGCGTAGGCGTCGACGATGTCGGTGACGAGCCGATGCCGCACGACGTCGGCGGACGTGAGCATGGCGAAGTGAACGTCCTCCACGCCCTCCAGAATCTCGCGCACCACCCGCAGCCCGCTGTGGGTTCCCGCGGGGAGGTCCACCTGAGTGATGTCACCCGTGACGACGATCTTGGACCCGAACCCGAGCCTCGTGAGGAACATCTTCATCTGCTCGGGGCTGGTGTTCTGCGCCTCGTCGAGAAGGATGAACGCGTCGTTGAGCGTGCGACCGCGCATGTACGCCAACGGGGCGACCTCGATGGTGCCCGAGCCCATCAGCCGCGGGATCGACTCCGGGTCGAGCATGTCGTGCAGCGCGTCGTAGAGCGGCCGCAGGTACGGGTCGATCTTCTCGTAGAGCGTGCCCGGCAGGAACCCGAGGCGCTCGCCCGCCTCCACCGCCGGGCGCGTGAGGATGATGCGGTTGACGTGCTTGGCCTGCAGCGCCTGCACGGCCTTCGCCATCGCGAGGTAGGTCTTGCCGGTACCCGCCGGGCCGATGCCGAAGACGATCGTGTGGCGGTCGATCGCATCCACGTAGCGCTTCTGGTTGAGCGTCTTCGGGCGGATCGTGCGCCCGCGGTTGGACAAGATGTTGAGCGACAGGACGTCCACCGGCCGTTCCGGCGCGTCGTCGCGCAGCATGTCCAGGCTGCGCCGCACGCTCTCGCCGGTGAGCACGTCTCCGCGTTCGAGCAGCGCCACGAGCTCCTCGAACAGATGCGCCACGAGCGCGTTCTCCGCGGGCTCACCGGTGATGGTGATCTCGTTGCCCCGGACATGGATATCCGACGCAAACGCCGTTTCGATGATCGTCAGCAGCTCGTCGCGCTGGCCGAGAAGGCTCACCATGTCGTGCGCGCCGGGCACGACGACCTTGGTCACGCCGAGCCGAGACTTTCTGGACCGCGCGGACGTGCCCGCCGCCGAGCTACGGGACACTGCGCCCTTCGACGCGGGGCGCTGCGCTGCCACGGGCTGTGAAGCAGGGGGGTCAGGCATGGGTGCGGCCGGCGCCGCGACACCTCCGGGCTCTAGCTTCTGGCTGGCTATCTCTCGGGCTTTCTACCCACAACATCGTACGCTGCGACCTCCCCCGAGGCCTGCCCGCGATCACAGAGCGCGCGCTCCGCCGAGCCAGCGCGGCGTGCGGGCCAGCACCACGGCCGCGGCGACCGACCCCGCAGCGGAACTGCGAAACACCGTGGGGCCGAGCCGGCAGCGGACGCCAGGGGTAAGCGCTTCCAACTCGGCGTCGGTCATCCCACCCTCCGGCCCGACGACGATGACGACATCCCCGGCGGCGGGGGCGGTCACGTCGGCGAGCGGCCGCGCCGCGCGCGGGTCGAGGACGAGCCCGAGGGTGGCAGCGGCCAGGCGCGCCACGACGTCCCCCGTGTCGGCGAGGGCGGTGACGCGCGGCCAGTGCACGCGGCGACTCTGCTTGGCCGCTGCGCGCGCCGTCGACCGCCAGCGCTGCAACGCCCGTTCCCCGCGCTCACCGGACCAGCGCACCACGCACCGGTGCGCCGCCCACGGGACGATCTCGTCCACACCGGCCTGAGTGAGCAGGTCCACGGCCTGCTCACCGTGGTCGCCCTTGGCCAGCGCCTGCGCGACCACGACCCGCGGCGCTGGGGCGGGCTCGTGGCGCAGCGCCTGCACGTCGAGCTGCAGGCCGTCCCGGCCCACTGACCGGACGCGGCACCGGGCCGCACCGCCCCGGCCGTCGGTGAGCTCGACGAGCTCACCGGGCCGCACCCGCAGCACCGTCGCGCCGTGGTGCCCTTCCGCTCCGTCGAGGATGACAACCCCCGCGGGCGGCAAGGTGTCGACAGCGAAGACCGGCAGCGCGGTGGAAAGCGTCAAACCGCGCAGATCACTGGAAGGCACCCCGCAGCCGGGAGAAGAAACTGCGGCTCTCCGAACCGGTCGTCGCAACCGTGGCCTGCTCCTCACCCCGCACGCGCGCCAACTCGCGCAGCAACGCCTCCTGCTCGCCGTCGAGCCGGTTCGGGATGGTCACCGACAGATGCACGTAGAGGTGGCCCCGGCCGTGCGAGCGCAGATGCGGGACGCCGCGGGCCGACAACGTGATCACCTGGCCGGGCTGCGCGCCGGGCCGGATCTCCAGATGTTCCTCGCCGTCGAGGGTTTCCAGCACGACCGACGTGCCCAGGGCGGCACCGGTCATCGGCACCCGGACCTCGCAGTGCAGGTCGTCGCCCTCCCGGGTGAAGATCGGGTGCTCACGCTCGTGCACTTCTACGTAGAGGTCACCGGCGGGCCCGCCGCCCGGGCCGACCTCCCCTTCACCGGACAGCCGGATCCGCATTCCGTCCTCGACCCCCGCGGGGATCTTCACGGTGAGCGTTCGCCGGGCGCGCGCGCGCCCCTCGCCACCGCAGGTGGGGCAGGGCGTGGGAATCACGCTGCCCGTGCCGTGGCAGCGCGGGCAGGTGCGGGTCGTCACCACCTGGCCCAGAAACGACCGGGCCACCTGCTGCACCTCGCCTCGCCCACCGCAGGTCGCGCAGCGGTCAGGATGCGTGCCGGGGGCGCAGCCGTCGCCGGCGCACATCGAGCAGCGCACGGCGGTGTCCACTGTGATGTCGCGCTCAGCACCGAACGCGGTATCGGACAGGTCGAGGTCGAGCCGAATCAGCGCATCCGCCCCGGGTCGCATCCGCGAGCGCGGCCCCCGGGAACCCCCCGTACCGCCGCCGAAGAACGCGTCCATGATGTCGCCGAGGCCGCCGAAGCCGCCGGCGAAGGGGCTCCCGCCGGAACCTCCGGGACCCAGCGGATCGCCGCCGAGATCGACGATGCGCCGCTTCTCGGGGTCGGAAAGCACTTCGTAGGCCCTCGTGACCTGCTTGAACCGCTCCTCCGCCTCCGGATTGACGTCTGGATGCAACTCGCGGGCCAGGCGCCGGTACGCGCGCTTGATCTCGGTGTCGGAAGCGTCCGGCCGGACACCGAGAATCCCGTAGTAATCGTTCTGCATCAGGACGCGCCGCCCAGAAGATGGCCGACGTAGCGCGCGACAGCCTGCACGGCTCCTATCGTGCCTGGATAGTCCATGCGCGTCGGACCGAGAACGCCGATTCCCCCCAACGGGATGGCCTCAGCACCGTAGGCGGTAGTCACAACGCTGGTGGTCTCCAGGCCCGCTACGTCGTTCTCGTGCCCGATCCGGACCCGGACCGTGTCGAGGTCGGCGGCCTCGCCCAGCAGCCGCAGCAGCACGACCTGTTCCTCCAGAGCCTCCAACACCGGGCGCAGCGTGCCGGGAAAGTCGACAGAGAACCGCGTCAGGTTCGCCGTACCCGCCAGGGCCACCCGCTCCTCCGGCTTCTCCACGAGCGCCTCGAGCATCACGCTCACCAGCGAGATCAGATAGGGACGTAGCCGGGCAGGCGCCCGGTCGGGCAGCTCGGCCAGCAGTTGCGGCGCCTCGATGAGCGGCTGGCTCGACAAGGTCGCATTGCACATGGTGCGCAGGTCGGACACCGACTCCTCGCCGATGTCAGCGGCGAGCTCGACCACACGCTGCTCGACGCGTCCGGTGTCGGTGATGAGCACGAGCAGTACCCGGGACGGGGCCAGGTGGACCAGCTCGATGTGGCGCACCGTGGCCTTCGACAGGGTCGGGTACTGCACCACCGCGACCTGTTTGGTCAGCTGCGCGAGCAGGCGCACGGAGCGGCGAACCACGTCGTCGAGGTCGACAGCCCCCGCAAGGAAGTTCTGAATCGCCTTGCGCTCCGCCGGGGAGAACGGTTTCACCGTGGACAACCGGTCGACGAAGAGCCGATACCCCTTGTCCGTGGGTACCCGGCCCGCACTCGTGTGCGGCTGGGCGATGTAGCCCTCCTCCTCGAGGGCGCTCATGTCATTGCGGACGGTCGCCGGGGAGACGCCGAGCTTGTGCCGTTGAGCGATGGATTTCGACCCCACGGGCTCGTGGGTGAGGACGTAGTCCTCGACGATGGCGCGCAATACCGCCAGCCGCCGCTCCTCCAACACAGCCCCCACCCCCCGTCGCCCAGATCGCGTCGAGTGCGCACCGAGACGGTCACCGGTGGCACCGGCCCTGCCTGCCCTGCCTGCCCTGCCTGCCCTGCCTGCCCTGCCGGCCCTGCCTGCCGCCGGGCGCGAAACCCTGGCACTCGCGGGGCCTCAGTGCCAAGTGTAAGCCGCGCCATCTGCGCAGGCGCGATCACAGACGTGGGGAATCCTGCTGGAGGAGCCCACGCGGCGGCAGTGCTTGCGTCGGTGTCGGCCCCTTCAGGACAATGTGCGCGGCCGTGGGGCGCCCAGCCCGGCGGGCCTCCCGGGGCCCGGGCCCACGCTGACGAGCGAAGTCGGGGAGTGGGATGTCGACAGCCGTGCCGCGCCCCGCCGAACGGGCCGCTTTGTCCCCTTCGACCGTGTTCGCCGGGCTGATCCTTATCGGCGCCGCCGTCGCCGTCTCGATCGGGGCGTACGCGAAGCTCCACACGCCGGCCGGGAAGCCGCTGTTCACCCTGGGCTTTTCCGGCATGTTGCAGATGAAGGCGTGGCTGACGACCCTGGCCCTGGTGCTGGTGATCGTCCAGTTGCTCACCGCAACATGGATGTGGGGCAAGCTGCCGGGCGCCGGCTCCGCGCCGACGTGGGCAGTGATCTTGCACAGATGGAGCGGCGCCGTCGCCTTCATCGTGACGCTGCCTGTCGCCTTCCATTGCATCTGGTCTCTGGGATGGGGCGTCGGGAGTACGCGCGCCGTCGTGCACGGCGAGCTGGGGTGCGCCTTCTACGGGGCGTACGCGGCCAAGATGCTCGGCCTGCGGGCGCCGCGGCTGCCCGGCTGGGGGCTTCCGGTGCTCGGCGGCCTCGTGTTTGCCACGCTGGTGCTGGTCTGGGCCACCGCGGCGCTGTGGTTCTTCACGAAATCCGGAATCCCGCTGACGTGACGGCCCACCGGGTCGGGGAGGTGTCATGACGGCTGGGGCGACCACCCGGCGCTCGCTGCTGATCGGTGCGGCGGTGACGGTGGTGGGTGGCATCGCCGGCTACGTCGTCGCCTCGCACAGTGACGCCGCCAACCCGAAGCCACCGGCGTCAGGGACCAACAGCTACGGTCCGGCATCCGGCGGGGGCACGTCGCTCACGACGGTGAGCTCCGTGCCCCCCGGTGGTGGAGTCATCGTCGACAGCGCCGACGTCGTCGTGACCCGTGACCAGGCCGGCGCGGTGCACGCCTTTTCCGCGACGTGTACGCACCAGGGCTGCACGGTCAACGACGTGAGCAACGGAGTGATCAGCTGCCCCTGCCACGGCAGCCAGTTCAACGCGGACACTGGCGCCGTGGTCAACGGCCCCGCGACCCAGCCCCTTCCCCCCGTTCAGGTCTCGGTCCGCGGCGACCAGATCTTTACCACCTGAGGAGGCCTGGATGTACCTGTGGCGGCATATCCCGACGTGGGTGTGGCTGACGGCCACCGGCTTCGCGCTCGGTGCGCTGATCGCGCTGAGCTGACGGCCTGGTTGCCGGGTTTCCGCTGCGAGCGGTGAACCCGGGTGCCGCTGTGGCCGTGTTTAGCCGGAGAAGAGCACGGCCCTCCAGCAGAAAGGCCCTGACATGGACCAGCGCCGGCATCCCGGGCGGCGGGCGGCAATGTGGGCGGCACCGGTGGCGTTGCTCGCTGCCACTGCGGCGGCCTGCGGCAGCAGCAACGCCCCGACCAGCGTCCCCACGACTCCCGCGTCGTCCGCACCCGCCGCTCCCGCCGCGACCGGCTCGGCTGCCACCGTCACTACGACCGACGGCGCGCTGGGCACCTTCCTGGCCAGTGGTGACGGCCGCACCCTGTACCTGTTCGAGAAGGACTCCGGCACCACCTCGTCCTGCAGCGGTGCCTGCGCAGTGAACTGGCCCCCGCTACTGACCAAGACGGCACCGCAGGCCACCGGCCAGGCCCAGGCCAAGATGCTGGGGACCGCACCCCGATCAGACGGGACGACACAGGTCACCTACGCCGGCCACCCGCTGTACCTGTTCGTCGGCGATAAGGCAGCCGGCAGCACCACCGGGGAAGGCGTCAATGCCTTCGGCGGGGAGTGGTATGTCGTGTCGCCGTCCGGAGACAAGATCGAGAGTGCCCCGGCGTCGACCTCCAGTGGCGGTGGCGGCGGGTACTGACGCGGGTGACTGGCCGGATCTGCATGCGTAGTCCCGCGAAGCGGCCGCCGAGGCGCCCGCAATATCCGTATATAGGTGTATAACCCCGACAATTCTAAGCTTGATCGGGAAGGGCATGCATGCAGTTCCGGCCAGGCACCCCTGCCGGAGCGGCGGGTCGCTCCAGGGAAATCGCCGCCATGTCCCGTTGGGTGTGCCCGTTCTGCGACCGTGGCTGCGCCAGGCGAGCAGGAGCACTAGGCCCGGGGGAAGCCGGCCGCCCATCCGGTTGCCGTGCCGCAGCATGGGGGGGTGCCACAGCGTACGGCTTCGGTCCGGGTCGACCGGGAGCTCGACCTGTTCCTGGCGCTGAGCCGGCGCGGCCGTCCGATCGACGTCGGCCTCGACGGCACTTCGTCGCTGGGGCACGTCGTCGAGGCGCTGGGGGTGCCGCTGCCCGAGGTCGGCCTGCTGCTGGTGAACGGGATCCCGCAGCCGCCGGCGTACCGCCCACGTGCCGGGGACGGGGTGCAGGTGCGCGCGGTGTCCCGCCCCCAGCCGATGCCGATGCACCCCCCACGATTCCTGCTCGATGTGCATCTGGGCACGCTGGCCCGCCGCCTGCGGCTGCTCGGGCTGGACGTGGCCTACCGCAACGACGCCGACGACGACGAGCTGGTGGCACAGGCCGCAGGCGAGAACCGGCTCCTGCTCACGAGGGACCGCGGCTTGCTGCGCCGCCGCGCCCTGGCCCACGGCGCCTACGTTCGCGGCGCCGGCACCGACGCGCAGTTGCGCGACGTCCTGGATCGCTTCCGCCCGCCCACCGACCCGTTCTCGCGGTGCCTGCTGTGCAACGGCCGCCTGTCGGCGGTGCCCAAGCACGACGTCGCGCACCTGCTGGAGCCGGGTACCCGCCGCACCGCCACGGAGTTCGCCCGTTGCGGCGATTGCGAACGGGTGTTCTGGCGGGGTGCCCATGCACGCCGTCTCGACGAGATCGTCGCCGGCCGGGGCTGACCCGCGGTTGGCGCCGGATCAGCCGGGCGGCACCAGCCGGAGGGCAAGTTTCGGGCAGATGGTGACGGCACGCTGCGCGTACTCGCTCAGGTGCGGGGGCACCGGAGCGTCCGCGATGATCGGATAACCCCACTCATCGCGACCCACCAGCTCCGGCAGCAGTTCGGCACACAGGCCGCGCCCGTCGCAGGCAATCCAGTTGACCCGCAGCTTCGGCCCCGTGAGTTTGCCCGCCGGGGCCCGTCCTGTGCCAGCCATGGCGGTCACCTCCAGTCCCTCGGTGCCGGGACACCCGGGGCCGGGACCGGCAGGACGGCCCGGCGCGTCGTCGCGCTGCAACGGCCCCCCTCGTGCAGGTCGGCCTCGTGCGCGAACACGCGCAACGCGCTGCGGACGAAGCGCACGGTCCCGTCCGGGTGGTGGCAGGCCCCCCGGCCGGCGACCAGCGACGACCAGCGTTCGATCCAGGCCCGCGTCCGCCGGTCCGGGTGCGGCCGGGCGAGGACGGCCAGCGCGTCGGCGATGCGAGGCAGCCCGTTCAGGCACGGCCCGCACTGTTTCGCCGACTCGTCGGCCAGGTAGCGCGCGACCCGCGCGGTCTCGGCCAGCCCGCACGCGTCGGCCGGCAAGGCGACGACGACGCCGGCGCCGAGCGAGACGCCCCGGGGTCGCAGCGCGGTGTTGGCCAGCGGGATCGCCAGCGCGTCCGCGGCCGGAAGCCAGCCGCCGTGGTAGCCACCGTAGAGCACCGCTTGCAGGCGCGCGATCTGGCCGCCGGCGGCGCCCAGCAGCGCTGGAAGGGAAACCCCGATCTCGGCCTCGATCACCCGGGGCGCGGCCACAGCACCGCTGACGCTGAACAGCATCGTCCCCGGCTCGGTGGCGGTTCCCAGGGCCCGAAACCACGCCGGCCCGTACCGGGCGATCAGTGCGATCTGGGCGAGGGTCTCAACGTTTTGCACGAGCGTTGGACGGCCGCGCACGCCGCGCTCGAACACCCGGGGAGGGGTGGCGCGCGGCAGCGCCGCACCCCCGCTGACCCGGTTGACCAGCGCGGACTCCTCTCCGGCGAGGAACCTGGGCGGTGCGTGGACTATCTCGACGCGGCGCCTGTCCATGCCGGCCCTGCGCCGCTCCCGCACTGCGGCCTCCAGGCCGGGCAGCGCCGGGCTCCCCCGCTCGACGTACAGGTAGGTGTCGGACGCGCGTACCGCTTCGGCGGCCAGCGACAAGCCGTCGAGGACGAGGTGCGGCACCGTGTGCAGCAGCAGGAGGTCTTTTCCCGCCGCCGGCTCGCCCTCCCCGCCGTTGCCCACGACCACAGTGCGGCGGCCGGCCGCAGCGACCGTCGCGAGCTTGCGGGCGGTCGGGAAGCCGGCACCACCACGGCCGGTCAGCCCGGCAGCGTCGACGAGGGCGATGACGTCACGACCCGACGGAAGAGGCCCGTAAGCATCGACGTGGACATCGAGACCACCGGGGCCGGCTGCGGGCGCGCGGAGCAAACGCGGCAGCTCCGCCCCTGGTGGGGTGAGCGTCCCGTTCACCGTCGTGTCGTAAAGGGCGTTCATGCCAGTGTCACCGTCCCTGTGAATTGGCCGGTCGTCCGGTTGAGGTCGACCAGGCCGTCGAAGCTCACGGAGCCTCCAGGCCCGCTGAGAGAGGCCCGAATCTCGTTGCCGTTGAGCCCGGACACCGCGCCCGAGTAGCGCGCCCCGTCGCTCGCGGTGACCGTAACTGTGCCCGACGACAGCGACAGGCCCTCCTCGCCCGCCAGCGCAGTGCCGTGCAACTCGACAGTGAGCCGACCGGATAGGTTGCCGCTCAGGGTGCCCGCGAGCGCGACGGTCGTGCTGTCCTCCTCGCCGCCCGACTCAGTCAGCGCGCCGGTCACGCTGCCGCGACCGCGTGGCGCCGGGGTGGTCTGCGACGACGTCGCGGCCGCCGGGGAGGCCAGCAGCGACGTCGGAGTTCCGGCGCGGCTGGCCCATTGCGGGGCCAGCGGCCCGGCGAGCATCCACACCACGAGCCCGAGGGGCGCTGCCACGACGGCACCGACCGCCACCGCCTTGCGGCGCACGGGCGCCGACGACAGGTCGACAACCCGCCAGATGACGGCCAGCACCACAACGCCCACGCACACGGCGGTGAACGCCAGCATCCAGCCCTCCGAGGCGTCCGTCCCGGTGCCGAGACCGTGCACGAGCGCCACGGGCCACGCGGCGTACGCCGCCCAGTGCACGGCCTTCCACACGCGCACCCCGAGGTAGGGCCGCAGCAGGCTCGTCGCGATGACCGCCAGCAGCAGGTCGAAGGACAGCGCGCCGAGGCCCAGCCAGAAGGGCCGGTAGGCGGAAACGAAGGGGATGACGGCATCCGCCAAGCTGATGGGGGCGTAGCTGTCCAGGACAGCAGCGCTGATGTGCACTGCGAGCATGACTAGCACGAGCAGACTCGCGTTGCGGTGCAGGCCGGCCACGGCGAACCTGGGCAGCCCGGGCAGCGGCTTGCCGCCCCGGGTCAGCACGCCGAGCAGCACGACCAGGGTGAGCAGGCCGAGCGTGACGACTCCGGTGGCCCGGCTGAAATACCACAGGGCGCTGCCGGACGTGCTGGCAAGAGCGCCGGTCATGGCACTGCCCGCCTCTTGGGCCCCGCGGGTCCCTCGGGCCGCCCGTCCCCCTCGCGCTCAAGGGCGCAATCCGTCGACGCCGGCCAGCCCGCGACCGTGACGACCGACCCGTCGGCGCCGACCAGTCGCGCGGGCAGTCGCAGCCGCGCGAGCCATGCCGGCGCGGCGCTGCCCCGCACGATCGAAGCGGTGCTGGCGATGTTGGCGTCCACGCACGTCGCGGCGGTCACCGACACTGTGCGCCACGGCGACGTTGCCGGCAGCCCGGTGCGCGGGTTCAGGACGTGGTGCAGCACGCGGTCCCCTCGAATCCAGCGCCGGGCCGCCGTGCTTGAGGTGGCCAGGCCTCCCGCGGAGATCGCGACGGTGGACGTGGGCCCAGTGGGCTCGTCCTCGGACCGGCCGGGCAGGTCCTGGACCCGCACGACCCAGCCACCCCGTGGCGGCGGTCCGGCGACGGCGATGTCGCCGCCGAGACTCACGAGGACGCCGCAGCCGAGCCGGGTGTGGATGTCGGCTGCGGCCTTGTCCGCTGCGAACGCCTTCGCCGTCGCGCCGAGGTCCAGACGGATGCCCGCGGGCACCGTGAGCAGCCCGGCCGCCTGGTCGAGCCGGATGCGCTGCCACCCGGGCGCTGGGCGCGTCACGATGCTCACGGCGGGGCCGAAGGCCGCGACGGAGGCGAAGTCCCGGTCGTAGCCAACCGCGGCCAGCGCGTTCCCGAGCGTCGGGTCCACGTCTCCGGCGCTGAGCGCGGCAGCGCGCAGGGCCACCGCAACCGCTTCGGCCAGCAGCGGGCTGACCCGCACGCAGCGGCCGCCGACGTCGTCGTCGTCGTCGTCGAGGGACATCAACTCCGAGTCGGGGCGGAAGCGACTGCAGGCCTCGTCCAGAGCGCGAAGACCGGTCTGGAGCAGGTCGCGGGCTTCGTCGATCCGAGTGGCGTCGGTCGTGACGAGCCGCACGTAGGTCCCGAGCGCGGCAAAGTCGGTCACTCCGAGGCTCGGCGCCTGCGTGACTGGCAGACCGTAAGTGCGGGCGGCGTTCATCACGACCCGCCAGACGAGGCGTTCGGTTGGCGGTAGCCCGGAACCGGGGCAGGGTCGTAGGCAGGCGGCTGAACCTGGTCCGAGCCGGGCTGGTAGGGCACCACACCGGAGCTGCCCGGGTCAGTGCCGCTCGTGCCGTCAGTGCCGCCTGTGCCGCCCGGTTGGCTGCTGCCAGGCTGGCTGCCGGTCTGCGGGGCGCTGCCCGAAGTGGGGGCCGACCGCTGGGCCGAGTGCTCGGTGGCCGACTTGACCACGCCTGCAACCACACCGACGCCGGCCAGGCTCGCCAGGGTCAACGCCATTGTGGCCCCGGACAGCCGGCGCAGGCCCGCATCCCGCGCCCCCTGCATGAGGCGACCGGCGCTTCCAAGCTGGGCCACCTGGGTCTCCTCTCCGGGCCGGGCGAACGTCACCCGATGTCCCCCACAATGCGGGGGCAGCCTGAAGAGACCCTGAGAGCAGGTTCAGTAACCGGTAAAGGTAAGGAACTCAGTGGGCCGCTTCTGCGCTTCGCCGGGACCCGTCGCGTCCGCGGGCCCGCCGCTGTAACCGCTGCCGAAGCTGGAACCCAGGGTGGACATGTGATGCCTCCCGAACAGAGCTGCGAGGCATCAGGGCGCACGCGTGACCGCGGATGCTGCAGGGCGCCCCGGGGAGCTCGACGGGCCTCCCGGCGCCGCCTCAGGCCATGCGCCCCACCGGCACCTGCGCAGACTCGCCTGTCCCACCGGCACCCGGGGGCGGGCGGTCCCGCAGGCTGCGGAGCTGGAACGCCACGAAGATGTTCGTGACCCCGCGGAAGAGCGCGCCGATGCCGACCCACAGGATCAGCAACGCGGCAGACCGACCCTGATAGCCCACCGCCCAGAAAGCCAGCACGATCTCCGCGATACCGGTGATCAGCAACAGCCACCAGAGATCCCGCGTCCGGTTCTCGACCGCGATGATGACGTCGAACGTGCCCTTGAAGAGCAGATACCAGGCGAAGAGCCGGGCTATGACCTCGAAGGTGGACTGCGGCCACGCAAACGCAATCACGCCGCCGGCCAGGAAGAGGAACGCCAGCAGCGCATGGACCCACGTCCACCCCGGGCTCACCACGGCGTTGAAGATCTCATCCACGCCGGCGAAGATCAAGACGATGCCGGTGAGGATCGCGATCGACCACACCGACGTGAGGTCAAACTGGAGGATCGCCAGCGAGATAAGCACCCAGCAGATGCCCGCGACCAGCAGTACCCACCAGTGGCGAGCGGCCTCACCAAGCGCCGCCCGGCGGGCCTCGTCCGCACTCATGCTCATGACTCTCCCCTCGTCGTTTGCGCCGCCCGCGCTCGCCGGGTCGCCGGCTCGGCAGCGCGGCGACGAGCACTCAGGATGATTGTGCCGCCGACTACAAGTCCGGGGCCCGCTCTGTGGCCGGGATCATGCGGCGCGTCGCATCTGTATCGTGCGACCACTGGCATTGACGAGGGGGCCCGATGGCAATCTCACGTAGGCAGCGGCCCGGCGCCGTGACCATGTCGGGGTGGCTCGTGTACCTGGCCGCCCTGCTCAACGCCATCCAAGGGATCGCGCTCATCATCGCGGCCGCGCGTCCAAACCGGATCGGGGGAACCGTCGCCTATTACTCCGACGGCTATTGGATCTTCAACGCGATCCTCGATCTGCTGTTCGCCGCGATCCTGGTCTGGCTGGGGCGGCGCCTGCTTGAGGGCGACGTGAACGCGAAGTGGACCGTGATGGTGCTGGCCGTCATCGACATCATCTTCGCCGTCTTCCTGCTGCCCTACGGCGCGCTCGCGATCGTGCTCAACGTCTGCGTCCTGCTCATGCTCAACAGCAGGGAGAGCCGGCGGTTCTTCGGCCAGTAAGCGGATCTTCGGCCAGTAACCTGCCTTCGCTGGAAACGAGCGGTACCTACGGCGCGCAGGCGCTACTCAGCGGCCCCTGCAAATGATGCGACGCATCAAATCGGAACCTGGGCGCGGGTCACGCCGTGGCATCCTCTGGAGACTCCGCCTTGATCGTGACCTCTGGGGGGTCCTCCAGGCTGTTGTGCACCGTGCAGTGCGACGCGACCGCCATGAGGCCAGGAAGGCGCTCGGAGGGGACGCCGGCAGGCAGAGCCAGG
Source organism: Frankiaceae bacterium (assembly GCA_017882765.1). Classification (GTDB taxonomy): domain Bacteria; phylum Actinomycetota; class Actinomycetes; order Frankiales; family Frankiaceae; genus JADGOW01. The sequence continues at coordinate 16,156 of JADGOW010000011.1, read as the reverse complement.
CGGATACCCACGGAGGTCACGCGCGCGGGCCGCTCGCCAATCTCGTACTCGACGCTCACCGCCAGCCCCTCCAGCGGCAGGTGATGACGACGCAGGTAGCGCTCGACATAGAAGCCCACGCACGCACCAAGACCGGCTACGAAGAGCTCTGTCGGAGTGGGGCCGGCTCCCGGGTCCGAACCCGAAGGCTGGTCGACGACCAGTTCGTGGCCCCGTATCCCGACGGCGAACCGATCCCCCGTCAGATGTCGGATCTCGATGGGGGATGTCTCGGTGCCCATGCGGCTCCTCCTTGTCGGTGCAGCCTTGCCCCTGCAATGTGATCGATATCTCGGTCAACGGTGCGGCCGCCGGGCTGGACCGCTTGGGGTGTCGCCGGTCAGGCGACGCCCTCGAGCCGCTTGCGTACGTCATCCATGTCCAGCGCCCGGACCTGGCTGATCAGGTCGTTCAGCGCGCCGGCCGGCAGCGCACCGGGCTGGGCGAACACGAGCACGCCCGCGCGGAAGGCCATGATCGTGGGAATGGAGGTGATGCGGGCGCCCGCGGCCAACTCGGGCTCAGCCTCGGTGTCGACCTTGCCGAAGACGATGTCCGGATTCGCCGCGGAAGCCTTGTCGAAGACAGGGGCGAACATGCGGCACGGACCGCACCAGCTCGCCCACCAGTCGACGAGCACGATGTCGTTGCCCTGCACGGTCTCGGCGAACGAGTGGGTGGTCAGGGTGACGGTCGCCATTCCTTCTCTCCTTGAGTGGGGTGCATTACCCTGGGGGGTATCTTCGGGGGTCAACGCGAGCGGTCGCGCGGCCATTCCCGACGCCGGTCAGATGAACAGCAGCTGGGCGCCGTTCGTGAGCACGATGAAGTCCGCGGCGGTGAGGATGCCTTCGACATCGTCACGAAGATCTTTCTCCTCGAGCTTCATCATGTCGGCCGACATGCGGCAGCCCCACAAGTGCCCGCCGGCTGCCACGATCTGGTCGAGGAAATCAGGCACCTCGGGGACGCCGAGGTCGGCGATCGACTTCTTCAGCAGCTTCGTCGCCGCGGTCGTCATCCCGGGCAGCGGGGCCAGCAGCTGGGGCAGCCGCACGTCGCCGACCGGCAGGTGCATGGCGGCATTGCCCGCGGGCGTGAACTGCAGGTTGTGCATCCGGGACTTGGTGATCATGTCGAAGCCCCAGAACGTGAAGAACATGTGCGTCTCCACGCCCTCTCCGAGCGCGGCGTTGGCCAGTATCAGGCCGGGGTAGGCCATGTCGAGGTTGCCCTTCGAGCAAATGATGGCCAGCTTGCGCCCGGTGTCCTCATCGTCGCCGAAGTCGGGGACGATCGCCGGGGCTGATTCGGTGGCAGTCATGATGTCGTTCTCCGTTTCCGCGGCGCGTGCCGAGCAGCGCCGCGCGAGGTTCAGTTCACACGCAGCCGCGCGGCTTGGGCAGGCCCGCGATGTAGGCCATCTTCTTCTGGGGCTTCTTCGGGAACAGCTTGAACTGCTCCTTCGTGGGGACCCCGCCCACCGTCTCGACCCGGCGCGTGGTGGCCGTCTCGAACTGGGTCGCGAAGTCCTCGCGCAGGAAGCGGATGACCTTCCAGTGCGCGTCAGTCATGTCAATGCCGATCTGGGCGGCCAGCGCCTTCCCGAGATCTTCATCCCACTCGTCGTAGACAGTGAGAAACCCCTCGTCGTCAACGTGGATCCCACGGCCATTGATCGTTGTCACGGGCATGGTGCTTGCATACCTTTCTTCATGAGTTGGTGTTGGTGGGTGGCCGGCCCGGTTCGCCGACCGAGTGGAGCATCGCCAGGATGCGGGCCAGGCCGCGCCGGGTCGGGGGTTCTCGCATCCGCCTGAGAAGAGACAGCAGCGACGGCGGCGCTCCCTGCTCTCCCTCCAGGTGTTGTGCGGTGCTCGCCGTCCGCCGCAGCATGCCCATCACTTCGGGCTGGGTCATCTCCTTGACCGAGTCGAGGATGAGCACGATGTTCTCGCTAAGCGCCCGGACGTCCTCCGCACTGAAGGACGTGACCACCCGGTCCACGATGTCGGCACTGCCGCGGGCGAACGTGAAGTACCCCCTGCCCTCGGCGGTGGCGAGCGTCTCGGACAGCTTTGCCATCCCGGCACTACCGAGCGAGGTCACCTCCCCGCCCAGTTCCGTGAGGCTGTCGAGTTGCAGGAGAAGCGTCCGCAGCTTGGGCACCGACCGGACCAGCGTGCGGGCAAACTCAGCAAGATCGTCTGCGGCGACGTCCATGCTCAGGTCGTCAAGCTCCCGGCTCACGACATCCATTGCACCGCGGGACACGAGTATCAGCTCGTGGGCGAGCTCCTCCCACCGCTGCCGCGCCTCCCGCTGGCGCCGCAGCTCGACCGCGAGCTCCTCGACCTGGGCGGACAGCCGGTCCAGGCGGTCCTCGACAGTGGGCACCGTCATGGGCGCGCTGCCGTCGACCACCGCTGTCATGGCAGGTCCTCGGTGTCCTTGCCGGCCATCGACAGGAGCGCGGGCAACGGCAGCTCCTTGCCGGGCAGCAGCACGTTCCAGTACATCCACCGGAACAGCACCTTGCCCCAGTGATTCATCTCGGTCTCCTTCAGCAGGCTGAAGGGGCCGATCCCGGGCAGGGGGAACTTGCCGGGTAGCGGCTCCACCTCGTAGTTGAAGTCGATGAGCAAGCCCTTGCCGTGGCCCGTCTCGATGAAACAGTTCGCGTGCCCGTCGAACTTCTGGGTCATCTGCAGACCGTGGATGTGGCGCAGGAAGTTGTCCGGGAACAGGTCCATTTCGAAGTGCGCGACCGAACCCGCCTTCGACGTGGGGATGTCGGCCGCATCCCCGACGGCGAAGATGTTGTCGTAGCGCTTCGACAGCAACGTCTCCTTGTCGACCGGCACGTAGTTCAGCTCGTCGCCCAGCCCGGAGCGGCCGATGAAGTCGGCGCCTTTGTTCAAAGGGACGGTGACCAGCAGATCGAAGGGAATCTCGCGCTCGTCGTAGGAGACGAGCACCCGCCGCTCGGGGTCGACAGACTCGATCATGAAGTCGGATTCCAGCACGATCTTGCGATCCGCGAGCATGTTGCCCAGGTACTTCGACGCGACCGGCTTGGTGAAAGCCCCGTCCAGCGGGGTTACATAGGTGATTTCAACCCGGTCGCGCATGCCCTGCTCGGTGAAGAACGCGTCCGCGAGGAACGTGAATTCCAACGGCGCAACCGGACACTTGATCGGCATCTCGACGATATGGACGACCAGGCGCCCGCCCTCCCACGACTGCAGCTTCTCTGCCAGCGCAGTGGCGCCCTCCAGCGTGTAGAACTCGTGAACGCTCTGCCGCCACTCCTCGTCCTGCATTCCCGGGGTTTCCTCCGGGTGGGGGGCCGTGCCGCTGGCGATGACCAGGTAGTCGTAGGGAAGGTCCTTCCCGTCCGCGAGCAGCACCCGGTTCTCGTCGGGGAGGACCCGGTCGACCGCACCCAGGAGGAGATCCACACCGCTGGGAAGGAAGCGCTTGCGCGGCCTGACGACCTCATCCGGGCGATAGATCCCGAAGGGGATGAAAAGGAAGCCCGGCTGGTAGTAGTGCACGTTATCGGTATCGACGATGGTGATCTTCCAGTCGTCCCGCGGCAGCCGCGGCCGCAGTTTGTTGACCACCATCGTGCCGGCCGTACCGCCGCCGAGCACCAGCAACCGCTTCACACTCTGCTCCCCTGTTCACTGTGGATGTTCGCCTCGGGGCAAATGGACCTTCCGCCCGGCCACCCCTGGTACGGCACCTCTGCCCGGCGACGCAGGCCCCGCGCGCGGCGTGGGCCGCCTGCGGCCCAACCGAGTCAATCCCCGGGTGACTGCGACAGGCTGACGGGCGCCGGAGTGTCTCGCCGCCGAACCCGACCCGGCGCCGGAGTGTCTCGCCGCCGAACCCGGCCGGCCGCCGGCGCGGCAGCCAGTCACGGCGGGCCGAGGATGACGACGACGTTGTGCCCGCCGAAGCCGAACGAGTTCACCGCCGCTGCGGAGTTCACCGGGAGCCGGCGCGGGGTGTCCCGGACGACGTCGATGTCGACTCCCACATCGACTTCACTGACGTTGCGGGTAGGAGGGGCGAACCCGAAGTGCAGGGAGTGCGCGGCCACAGCCGCGGCCACCGCGCCAGAAGCGCCCAGGGAATGTCCGAGCTCGGATTTCAGCGCGCTCACCGGGATTCGCGCCAGGGCTGGGCCGAAGGCCTGACGCAACGCCGCCGCCTCGGCCACATCCCCGGCACGCGTCGCCGTCGCGTGGGCACTGACGTGCCCCACGTCCCCGGGCACCAGTCCGGCTGATCGCAGCGCGGCCGTGATGGCGCGAGCCGCACCGGTCCCATCCGGCTCGGGGCTGACCAGGTGGAACGCATCGCAGGTGGTCGCCGCCCCGAGCACCTCCGCCCAGATCCGGGCCCCGCGCGCCTGCGCGTGGGCGCGCCTTTCCACGACGAGGACCGCCGCCCCTTCACCCAGCACGAACCCGTCCCGGTCGCGGTCGAACGGGCGCGGGGTGCCGGCCGGGTCGTCGTGGCGTGCCGAGAGCGCTCGAAGGGCCGCGAACGCGGCCAGCACGAAGGGATGGATGACCGCCTCCGCGCCTCCCGCTACCACCACGTCCGCCTCGTTGTTGCGGATCAGTCTCAGCGCCTGGGCAACCGACTCGGCACCCGAGGCACATGCGCTGACGAGCGAGCTCGCGGCACCCTTCGCGCCCAGCTCGATCGCGAGCACCGCCGAGACGGCGTTGGGCATGATCCCCGGCACGGTTGTCGCGGGTGTCCCGATCGGTCCCTTGTCCCGCCACCGTTCGAGCGCAACCGCGACATTGGACAGTCCGGCCATGCCAGACGACACGACCGTCGCAAGCCGAGTCGGCTCCACCTCGGGCGCTCCGGCATCCCGCCACGCCTGGCGACCTGCGGCCAGCGCAAGGTGCACCGAGCGGTCGTACCTGCGTCTTTCGGTCTCAGTGAGCTCCTCGAGCCAGGCATCCGGCACGGGGGCACTGAGGTGGATAGGGGTCTTGCCCCACTCTTGCTCGGGGATGCGGCGGACGCCCGACTCTCCGGCGAGCAGGCCCTGCATCGTCGTAGCCACGTCGGGCCCCAACGGCGAGAGGATGCCGAGCCCGGTCACGACGACGCTGTCGGCAGTCACCCGCTAATCCTCCCCGGTGGAGGCGAGGTCTTGGAGGCGACGTCTTGGTCAGTCTTACTCGCGCCCGGCCTCGCCGCTGGCCGGCAACAGCGCCATAACCCGCTCGTAGGCGTCGCCAACAGTGCGGATGCCGGCGAATTCGTCCTCGTCAATGCGGATCTGCAGCTGCTCCTCAAGCTCGGTGAAGACAGCCAACCGATCCAGCGAATCGATCTCCAGCGACTCGAAAGTGGTCGCGGGAGTGACCTCCTTCAGCTCTTGGCCGGTGAGCCGGGCGGCCGCGTCCACCAACGTGTCGATGAACTCCCGTTCAGTCATAGCGTCCATCCTGCCGCCCAGCCTCCCACACAATGAACTCGGCGCGTTCCATGGAGCCACGCGAACCGTCGGTGCGGGCCGACGGGAGCAGTGGCCACCGGGGCAGAGCCGTGTTCGAGGCCCGGAGTCTGGGGATACCTCGCCCAGGAACGCATGGGAGGCTGATGTGGGCTCTGCGAATCTCGCCCGGATCCTGACTGAGACCGCTGCCAGGGAGCCGGAGCACGTCGCCGTGCGGTTCGAGGACGCGACGATGAGCTATCGCGAACTCGACGAGGCGTCGGCGAGGGTCGCGGCTCTGCTGCGTAGCCGGGGCATCGGCGCCGGCGAACGAGTCGGGATCATGCTGCCGAACGTGCCCTATTTTCCCGTCGTCTATTTCGGCGCGTTGCGCGCGGGCTGTGTGCTCGTGCCGATGAATGTGATGCTCAAGGGCCGCGAAACGACCTTCTACCTGAGCGACCCCGAGGCCAGGGCGGTGTTCGCCTGGCACGAGTTCGCCGAATCCGCCGGCATCGGTGCCGACGCCGCGGGCGCCGAACTGCTGGAGGTGGCGCCCGGCGACTTCGAGCGACTGCTCGGCGACCACGAACCGATATGGGAGTTGCCTGACGTACGCGGCGACGACACGGCCGTCATCCTCTACACCTCGGGCACGACGGGCACGCCGAAGGGCGCCGAACTCACCCACGACAACCTGTACATCAACGCGAAGGTCGTAGCCGAAACGCTGCTCCACACGGGACCCGAGGACGTCGTGCTCGGCGCGTTGCCGCTGTTCCACGCGTTCGGCCAAACCGACGCCATGAACGCGGCCATCTACGTCGGTGCGACGCTGACACTGCTCCCCCGGTTCGAGCCGGGCAAGGCGCTGGAGACGCTGCAGCGTGACCGTGTCACTGTCTTCATGGGCGTGCCGACCATGTACAGCGCGGTATTGCATCACCCGGATCGGGACCGCGTTGACACCAGCAGCCTTCGGCTGTGCGTGTCGGGCGGAGCGGCACTTCCGGTGGAGGTACTGCACGGCTTCGAGGCGCAATTCGGATGCAAGATCCTGGAGGGCTACGGGTTGTCGGAAACCTCTCCGACGGCGTCGTTCAACCATCCTGACCGGGAACGCAAGCCCGGATCGATCGGCACGGCCATAGCCGGGGTCGAGATGAAGCTGGGCGATGACGCGGGAAACGAGGTGCCCCTCGGCGAGGTCGGCCAGATCTGGATTCGCGGCCACTGCGTGATGAAGGGCTACTGGGGGCGGCCGGACGCGACCGCCGAGGTGTTCCGGGACGGCTGGTTCGCGACCGGTGACATCGCCCGCCTGGACGAGGACGGCTACTTCTACATCGTCGACCGGAAGAAGGACATGATCATCCGTGGTGGGTACAACGTCTACCCCCGGGAGATCGAAGAGGTCATCTACGAGCATCCCGCAGTCCGGGAGTGTGCTGTCATCGGCATCCCCCACTCCTCGCTCGGTGAGGAGGTCGCCGCGGTTGTCGCGACGAAGCCGGGCCAGGACCTCGACCTGGACGAGCTGCGGGCATTCGTCAAGGAGCGTGTGGCCGGCTACAAGTACCCGAGAGTGATCTCGCTCACGGACGAACTTCCCAAGGGCCCAACAGGAAAGATCCTCAAGCGCGAGATCAAGCCACCCGAACACGAGTCGTAAGACGCGAAGGGGTTAGCGCGCACGCCGGGACGGCCGGCTCACGTGACGCCGCAACCGCCTCCCCAGCGACCTACTGTGGCCTTGTGTGCCGAAGCATCAAGACGCTGCGACCCCCCTATAGCGAGGACGTGACGCCGGACGACATCCACGCGGCCGCCCTCCAATACGTCCGGAAGGTCGCGGGAATGCGACACCCCGCGGCGGTGAACCAGGCCGCCTTCGAGACGGCGGTGGAGGACATCGCGGCTGTGACCCAGGCCCTGCTGGACGGGCTTGTCGTCCGGGCGCCCCGGCCCTCGCCGACGACGGTCTAGTCCCCGATCAGCCGCCGCACGACTGCATCGGCCAGCAGCCGGCCCCGCCGGGTCAGCACCACCCGCCCGGCGGCAAGGGCAGCAGGGTCGGCAAGGCCGTCGGCCACCACCGCCGACGCGCCGGCCCGCCACGCCGGTGGCAACGCGTCAAGTGGCAGGCCCGCAGCGAGGCGGGTCTCCAGCAGTACGCGCTCGACGCGGCGCGTCTGAGGGTCAAGCACCTCGCGGCCATGTCCCGGTGACCTGCCCCGGGCCAGCTCCCGGGCGTACGCGGCCGGGTGCTTGACGTTCCACCAGCGGACGCCACCGACGTGGCTGTGCGCGCCCGGACCGATCCCCCACCAGTTCGCCCCAAGCCAGTAGCCCAGGTTGTGCCGGCAGGGCCGGCCCCAATTGCTGACCTCGTACCAGCCGAGCCCCGCAGCCTCCAGTGTGGCGTCGGCCAGAAGGTACTTGTCGGCCAGGTCATCGTCGTCGGGCGCGGCCACCTCGCCGCGGGCAACGCGCCGCGCCAGTCGGGTCCCGGGTTCGACCACCAGGGCATAGGCACTGATGTGATCGGGACGGAGCGCCAGCGCGGCATCCAAACTGGCCTGCCAGTCGGCGGGCGACTCCCCCGGCGCCCCGTAGATCAGGTCGAGGCTGACGTTGTCGAACCCAGCCGCGCGCGCCGAGCTCACGGCCCGGCCCACGCTGGCCGGTTCGTGCTGCCGGTCGAGGACCGACAGGACGTGGGGCCGGGCGCTCTGCATCCCGAGCGACACTCGGGTGAAGCCGGCTTCGCGCAGCGTGGTCAGGGACCGCTCGTCCACAGATTCGGGATTGGCCTCAGTAGTGATCTCTGCATGCACGGTGAGTCCGAAGAGGTCGCGGGCCGCGTCCAGCAACCGGGCAAGGTCACCGGGCGGCAGCAGCGTCGGTGTCCCGCCGCCGAAGTACACGCTGACCAGGGGATCGTTGACGCCGCCCAGCGCCGCGCGGGCCAGGCCCATTTCCACGATCGCCGCCTGCACATAGTCGCCAGGACCCGCTCCCGACGGCAACGTCGGTGACTGGGGCGGACCGTCCGGCGCCACGCCGGTGCCCAGCTCGCTGAACGTGTAGGTGTTGAAGTCGCAGTACCCACAGCGGCTGGCACAGAAGGGTACGTGGACGTAGAGGCCGAGCGGAGTGTCCGGCACCGACTCCCTGGCCCGTTCGGGCAGGGCCCCGTCGGCCGGCACGGGCTCTCCAGCCGGCAGCGCGCTCGGCACGCCTCCCAGTGTGCCGCCGCCCCACACCACCGACCTCCAGCGAGGACGGTTCGGCGCCCACGACGGCTGTGGATACCCGCGTCCGACCCGCCTGCCACGTGGTGGAGTGGGGCAGACCAAAGGGGGAGCCATGCCGATCAGATTCAGACGCCATACGGCCGACGCCGTGAACCTGCCCGCCAACCCGAGGCATGCCTGCGACGTGTGCGGTGCCAGCGACTGCGGTGCCAGCGACACGCCCCAGCTGAGGGGGTTGGCCGGGGTCGCGCTCCTCGAAGGGCTGGGTGTGCTGCCCCCGGCCGCGTCCTCGCAGGCACCGACGTGTCAATGTCGCCGCCCCAGCGCCCAGCCCGGGCCCGACCCGGTTCCCGGATGAGGGGTTAGGCCGTCAGCGCAGGTTCGTCGTCCAGCCACAGGTCGACCCGGCGTTCCGCGTCGGGCAACGTCACCACCCTGTCGTCGGAGCGGCCGAGCGCCACCCGGACGGACGGCGGCAGCTCCTCGAAGGGGTCGAGCTCGACGTGCCTGGAATTCACCGCTGCTCCTTTGCGGACGACAACAAGTTCACCCGTGACGGTACAAGGCCGACCGCCCGGTGTCGTGATGGTTGGCACGTGCCGGCCGGGGTAGGGAGGACGAAGTCGCAAGAGACCCGTGCGGCCCTACGACGAACCCGCGGGCTGGATGAGGTAGACGACCAGCTTGACCGTGATCTCCACGTCGGAGCCGAACTCGAGCTCGAAATAGTCGTTGAGGTACCCCCCGAGCGAATCCTGGACGTCCGGACTGACCTGGCCGACGGCGATGAGCAGCGCATACCCGTTACGCGACCAGGAGGGCACGAAGGGTCCGGTGATCTTGATGCCAAGCTGCTTGAGTCGTTCCTCGATCTCCACCTGGTGGTCCTGCAGGCGGGTCAGCGGCTGAGACAGTCGCTTTCCGCGGTGGGGAACCACCTCGACGATGATCTGGCGAGTGAGCACTGCATGCCTCCTGCGTTACCGGTCCCTGTTGCGTCCCCCAAGGCGAACAATCAGCTTCTCAGCGTGACCGCTGGCGGCCGTCACCCTCGCACGAGACCACCCTCCCTCAGGCTGGGCGATCTCATCAGCTCGACCCCGGCCCCTGCTTGGTGGACAACGCCGCGATGAAGGCCTCCTGCGGCACCTCCACGCGCCCGATGGTCTTCATCCGCTTCTTGCCCTCCTTCTGCCGTTCGAGCAGCTTGCGCTTGCGCGTGATGTCCCCGCCGTAACACTTGGCCAACACATCTTTGCGGATGGCCCGAATGTTCTCGCGGGCGATGACCCGCGAGCCGATGGCTGCCTGGATCGGGACTTCGAACTGCTGGCGCGGGATGAGCTCGCGCAGCCGCTGGGTCATCGCCACGCCGTAGGAATGTGCCTTGTCCTTGTGCACGATCGCGCTGAAGGCATCGACCGGCTCCCCTTGCAGGAGGATGTCGACCTTGACGAGATCGGCCGGCTGCTCGCCGGCCGGCTCGTAGTCGAGGCTCGCGTAGCCCCGGGTGCGAGACTTGAGGGCGTCGAAGAAGTCGAAGACGATCTCCGCGAGCGGCAGGACGTACTTGATCTCCACTCGGTCGGTGGACAGGTAGTCCATTCTCTCCAGCTGCCCCCGGCGGGCCTGACAGAGCTCCATCACGGTGCCCACATACTCCGACGGGAGCAGCAGCATCGCATCCACCACCGGCTCGAAGATCTCCGTGATCTTACCCGTGGGCCAGTCGCTCGGGTTGGTGACGACGTGTTCGCGGCCGCCTTCGAGGTCGACGCGGTACACGACGTTGGGCGCGGTCGAGATCAGCGACAGGCCGAACTCGCGCTCGAGCCGCTCCCGCACGATCTCCAGGTGCAGCAAGCCGAGGAACCCGCACCGGAACCCGAAGCCGAGAGCGGCGGAGGTCTCCGGCTCGTAGGCAAGCGCGGCGTCGTTGAGCTGGAGCTTGTCCAGGGCTTCCCGCAGCAGCGGGTACTCAGACCCGTCGATGGGATACAGGCCGGAGTAGACCATCGGCTTGGGATGGCGGTAACCACCCAGTGCTTTGGCGGCCCGGCGGGCCGCGCTGGTCACCGTGTCGCCGACCCGCGCCTGCCGAACGTCCTTGACACCCGGGATCACATAGCCCACCTCGCCGACGCCGAGCGAGGCGGTAGGCACGGGCTCGGGCGACATGACGCCCACCTCGAGCGTCTCGTGGCTCGCCCCGGTCGACATCATCAGGCAGCGGTCGCGGGTGCTCAGCCTGCCGTCGAAGACCCGCACATAGGTGATGACCCCGCGATACACGTCGTAGACCGAGTCGAAGATGAGGGCGCGCGGCGGGGCGTCCGGGTCGCCGGCGGGGTGCGGTACCAGTCGGACCACCTCGTCGAGCAGCTCCCGAACGCCTTCCCCGGTCTTGGCCGAGATGCGCAGGACCTCCGCCGGGTCACCGCCGATGATGTTCGACAGCTCCTCCGCGCACTTGTCGGGCAGTGCCGCGGGTAAGTCGATCTTGTTCAGGACGGGCAGGATCGTGAGATCGTTTTCGAGCGCGAGATAGAGGTTGGCCAGAGTCTGCGCTTCGATGCCCTGCGCCGCGTCCACAAGGAGCACGGCACCCTCGCAGGCGGCCAGGCTGCGGCTGACTTCGTAGGAGAAGTCCACGTGCCCCGGGGTGTCGATGAGGTGCAGGACATACTCGGCACCGGCCACGCGCCAGGGCAGGCGGACGTTCTGCGCCTTGATCGTGATGCCGCGCTCACGCTCGATGTCCATCCGGTCGAGGTACTGCGCCCGCATGTTTCGCGCCTCGACCAGCCCGGTGAGGTCGAGCATCCGGTCGGCAAGCGTGGACTTGCCGTGGTCGATGTGCGCGATGATGCAGAAGTTGCGGATGGATCGTGGGTCTGTCGCGGGCACAGGCGTCTCTTCATCGTCGGGGGCCGGGCCGTCGGGGACCCATCGTCCCATGCCCGCGTGGACGCCCCTGAGATCCATGCGAGGTTGCGCCGCCGCCGCCGACGAGCCCGTCCAGAGCCCGACCGGAGCAGGCCAGCCAAGCCCGGCCGGAGTAGGTGGTGACGGTGCTAACCTGGCTAGCTGCGCCCGGTGTGCGTACTGCTGTGTCCGGGTTCGACGATTCACTGCTCACACATACGAGGTTGTTGCGGCGTGGCTAATATCAAGTCCCAGCTCAAGCGCATCAGGCAAGACGAGCGGCGCCGGCTCCGCAACAAGTCGGTGAAGTCTTCAATCAAGACGTCGATCCGCCGGTTCCGCACGGCGTCCGCGTCAGGTGACCGCGAGGCGACGAACGAGGCCCTCCAGGCCGCCTCCCGCAAGCTTGACAAGGCCGTCAGCAAGGGTGCCATCCACACCAACCAGGCGGCCAACAAGAAGTCGGCCATGGCGAAAGCCGCCAACAGGCTCTAGCGGATGGAACCGCTCAGCGAAGGCTGGCAGCGCGCAGCCGTCATCGTCGCGCACCCCGACGACATCGAGTTCGGTGTCTCCAGCGCCGTGGCCAGGTGGACGCGACAGGGCAAGGACGTGGCCTACGTGCTCGCCTCGCGGGGCGAGGCCGGCATCGCTGCGCTCCCGCCGGAACAGGTCGCCCCCTTGCGGGAGGAAGAGCAGCGCAACAGCGCCGCTGTCGTCGGAGTGCGCCAGATCGAGTACCTCGACTTCGCGGACGGTGCGATCGAGTACGGGTTGGCGTTGCGGCGTGACCTGGCCGCAGCGATCCGCCGCCTGCGCCCGGACATCGTGATCACCGCCAGCTTCGACCTCACGTGGGGCAGCACGGGCAATGTCAACCATGCGGATCACCGAGCTGTCGGTCTGGCGACGCTCGACGCCTGCCGAGACGCCGCCAACCCGTGGTCATTCCCGGAGATGGGTCAGGCGTGGGGCGGCATCCAGGCCGCCTACGTCGGTGGATCGAACGAGCCCACCCACTTCGTCGATGTCGAGGAGACATTGAATCTTGGGGTCGCGTCCCTACAGGAGCACCGGGCGTACCTGGACGGGCTCGGCCGTGACCTCGACCCGGATGAGTTCCTCCGCTCGTTCACCCGAGCTTCCGGGACCGCGGCGGGGTGCCGTTACGCCGTCCTGTTCCGGGAATACCACCCTGTGTGACGCGTCCGGGTGAGCGGGGGTCGCCGGTTGGTGTCGTCCCCGACCGCGTTGTGCGAGCGCCCTACGCCCCGAGACCGGTTCGCCCGGGAACGCGGCTGTTACCGCTGTTTCGGCTGGGCCTAAAGTCGGTCTGTGGATGGCGGACCCGGACTCCCCCAGGAGCGTCGGCTCATCACACCGATACCCGGTCCCCGGTCGCGGGCCCTGCTCGCCAGACGGAACGCCACGGTCGCACGCGGCGTCTCGGTGACGTTGCCGGTGTTCGTTCAGCAGGCAGGCGGAGGCGTCCTCGTCGATGCTGACAACAATTCCCTGATCGATTTCGGCTCCGGCATCGCAGTGGTCGGGGTCGGCAACGCCGCCGAGGCCGTGGTGACCGGCGTCCGCGATCAGGTCGGCCGCTTCACTCACACCTGCTTCATGGTGACGCCATACGAGGGCTACGTTGCCGTCTGCGAGCAGCTGGCCAGGCTCACGCCGGGCGATCACGACAAGCGCAGCGCGCTGTTCAACTCCGGCGCCGAAGCCGTGGAGAACGCGGTCAAGATTGCCCGGGCCTACACGCACCGGCAGGCCGTGGTGGTCTTCGACCACGCCTATCACGGACGGACCAATCTCACCATGTCACTGACCGCCAAGAACATGCCGTACCGGCATTCGTTCGGGCCGTTCGCCCCCGAGGTCTACCGGGTCCCGATGGCCTACCCGTACCGCTGGCCGACCGGCCCCGACCGCTGCGGTGAGGAGGCCGCCACCGACGTCATCACCGCAATCACCACGAAAGTCGGGTCGGACAACGTGGCCTGCCTGGTCATCGAGCCGATCCAGGGCGAAGGCGGTTTCATCGTTCCAGGGGCGGGCTTCCTGTCCCGGCTGGCGGACTTCTGCCGTGAAAACGGAATCGTCTTCGTCGCTGACGAGATTCAGACCGGCTTCGCCCGTACGGGCGCCTGGTTCGCCTGTGAGCATGAAGGAGTCGTGCCCGACCTCGTGACCACAGCGAAGGGGCTGGCGGGCGGGCTGCCCCTGTCCGGCGTCACCGGCCGCGCGGAGATCATGGACGCCGCGCACGTCGGCGGCCTCGGCGGCACGTACGGCGGCAATCCGGTCGCCTGCGCGGCCGCGTTGGGCGCGATCCGCACGATCGAGGAGCAGGGGCTGGTCGAGCGGGCCGGCTGGATCGGCGAGACCATGCTCGCCCGCCTTCGCGACATACAAGATCAACACCCTGTGATCGGCGAAGTGCGCGGCCGGGGAGCGATGATCGCCATCGAGCTGGTGCGCCCGGGCACGACAGAACCCAACGCGGACGCTGCGCACCAGGTGGCAAAGGCCTGTCACGCCGCCGGCCTCGTCGTGCTCACCTGCGGGACGTTCGGCAACGTTCTGCGCTTCCTCCCGCCGCTGGTCATTCCGGCACGCCTTCTCGACGAGGGGCTCACGATCATCGAGCAGGCCTTCGAGGGGCTCGGACGGCCGGCCAACCCAATGCCCGGCGACGAAATCGATACGCCGACCTGACGAGGCTCAGCCCCGCGCTGCCGCGGGAGAAACGCAGGCTGCGGTCACAGCCAGGACGAGACGCTCCAGGATGTACGCGTCGTCGGCCCCGGCGCCCTTGACGTCGAGGTCGGCAGCGGCGACAGCGCGCAAGGCAGCTGCGACCCCGGCATCAGTCCAGGAACGCCCGCGCCGCAGCGTCCTTTCCACCTTCCAGTCGGGAAGCTGAAGTCGCTTGGCGATCTCTCCAGCAGACAGCCCGGCCGCCACACGCACCCGCGCCACATCGCGAAGCCCGCTCGCCAGGGCGCTAGTGATGAGCAGTGGGGCGGTGCCGGTGTCCAGCGCCCGGCGCAGTAGCTGGAGGGCCTGGCGGGCAGCACCGGACAACGCCGCGTCAGCAACGGCGAAACCCGTGGTCTCGGCTCTCCCCCGGTAGTAGCGCAGGATCATTTCCTCGTCGATGCGCGCCGAAGATGCGCTCTCCACGAGTTGCTCCACGGCCGCGGCCAACTCCCGCAGGTCAGTGCCCACCGCCTCGAGGAGTGCGTCTGCTGCTCGGCCCGCAAGCGTGACCCCGTGCCGCCGGGCCTCCTGGTGCACGAAGGTGCGCCTTTCTGCCGGTCGGGACGGCCGCGCGGGCCGAACGAGGTCTGCCCCTTCCTTAGCCAGGGCGTCGAGCAGCTTGCGAGGCGTGGTCGGCGCGGCGACGACGGCCAGGAAGACCTCGGCCAGCGGATAACGGGCGTAGTCGGTCAGCGCGGTGAGGATGGGCTCCGGCAACGCCGCGACGTCGTGTACGACGACCAGCCGCAACCCGCCGAACAGGCTGGGACTGCGCAGATCCACCACGTCGGCGGGGGTGACGTCAGCAGCCTGAAGGTGGGCGACCTCCACCTCGGGATCCGCAGCGGTCAGCCCGCGGGCGATCTCTTCGAGGGCACGAGCGACGAGAAGCTCCTCGTCAGAGACAATCACGGTCACCGCGGCAGTTGCGGGCGGTCGTCGTGGCTCGACCGGCTCGGGTGTCGGGGCCGTAGCCATGCCAGCAGCGTCCCATGCCGTGACGCGACGGGAGCCGCTTCCGCGCCGGCGGGAGGCTCGCCGTGCGGGCCCCACGCCACGCCTTCCCGAGAGCACCGCCGGCGCTTTCTCCCGGTGCGGACCACGCCACGCCTCCCGGGAGCACCGCGGGCGCCGCCTCCCGGTCCGGACCCTCGCCACGCTCGCGGGAGCAGAGCGGACACGCTATAATGTTAGGCGCCATAACATTTACGCAGGGGTACGGGATCCGCAGAACCCCGCCGATATGGCCCTCCTGACTGACAAGCGTCCGGGCCCGACCGGCCCACAGAGACGAGGCACTGATGACCAGCACCTCCCGCAGCCAAGACCGGATGACCCCGTTCGACCTGCGCGTACTGGAGCTGATTGCCAATGGGATGAACGAGACCGCGGCCTTGCGCACAGCTGAGACCCAGGAATGGATCGGGCTGAACTGGCAAGAGCAGCTAGCCGAGACCGCGTCGCAGCCGCGCGAGGAACCGTGGCTCGTGCTCGCGTCCTGCCTGCTGCTTGGCCTGTTGGTCTCACTCACGGCACTCATCTGAGTCGAGCTGGCCCTCCTGGGGCTCGGCGAGATCGACCACGCCGTCAGACTCGGGCACCACACCAACGCCCGGCGGTCGACCTGCACACCGGCGCGCAGATCGCCTCGACCCGGTTCGCGCCGACGATCCATGGTCGGGCGACGCACCGG
>JADGOW010000089.1 GCA_017882765.1 Frankiaceae bacterium | reverse complement strand
CTGGCTACTCCGATGGCTACTTGGGAGGCCGCCACGGCAACAGCGACGCCGGGTGGAACGCGGTCAGGTCGCCTCGACCTGCGGGTTCACGGGTGGAGCTGAGGGGACTCGAACCCCTGACCCCCACACTGCCAGTGTGGTGCGCTACCAGCTGCGCCACAGCCCCGAAGTAGCCGCGCCACCATAGCGCCCGGCCACCGATCGACACGGCCCCCAGCGGGAAGGCCGCCAATGGGACGGTCTTGGAGGGACCGTCCGCACGCCGAGTGTACCCGCGAGGCGCGGCGGGGACGGCGCGGCCGGGGGACGGCGCGTCCCAGCCCACCTGGCCTGGCGCCGGTGGTCGCGAACCCGCCGACCAACTGAGCCGGCCCGGCAACCCGGACCACCCCAGCCATGATCTGACCGAGAGCCTCACATGCAGGCCCAAACGGCCTCGTGATCGGTGCCGTTCAGGTGTCATCTCATGAATCGGACGGATCACCGACCGCCGTGCCGCCTACGGGTTCAGTGCGGCGCGGCATGCCATCGTCAGGCCGGCCGTCCTCGCCCTGCGGCTCCACGTCCGGGGCCACCGCAACCGGCGGCCACGCCACGCGCGCCGGCGTCTCCGCGTCGGTCACCCCAGGCGGACGCACCCCGTGCTCGATCAGCCGCCACCCCCGCCTGCCCTCGGCAAGCACGGTCCAGCAGCAGTTGCCGATGGCGGCAAGACGCCACCACTGGGCCGGCGGGAGCTCCAGCAGGACGCCGGTCAGCGCCCGGATCGTCCCGCCGTGCGTCACCGCCACGGCCAGCCCCAGGTCTGCAAGCTCGTCCGCGGCCGTCAGGATGACCGAGGCCGCACGGGCCCCGACTTCCGCGTAAGTCTCCCCACCGCCCCGCCGGATGTCCTCGCCGCGTTGCCACGCCGCGTACTCGGCCGGGAACGCGCAGTGGGCTTCGTCGCGGGTCAGGCCCTGCCAGGCGCCGACCCACACCTCGCGCAATCCCGGATCCGAGCGCACCGGCAGGCCGGTCAGCTCACTGACCTGCTTGGCACCGGCGCGGGCCCGCAGGAGATCGCTCGACAGCAGGACATCTGGCCGGAGCGCCGCGACCGCGGCCGCAGCCGCGCGGGACTGCCTGGCCCCGAGATCGTCGAGCGGCGGATCGAGCTGGCCCTGCACGCGTCCCTCGGCATTCCACGCGGTACGCCCGTGGCGAAGCAGCAACAGCCGGCGGCCGGCGCTCACGCGGTGGCCGGGGAACCGACCGGAGCGTCCTCAAAGGGCACCTGCGGGCAGTCTTTCCACAGCCGCTCCAGCGCGTAGTACACGCGCTCCTCGACGTGCTGCACGTGCACGACGACGTCCAGGTAGTCGAGCAGGACCCAGCGATTGTCCCGCTCGCCCTCCCGCC
This sequence comes from Frankiaceae bacterium, assembly GCA_017882765.1. Lineage (GTDB taxonomy): Bacteria > Actinomycetota > Actinomycetes > Frankiales > Frankiaceae > JADGOW01. The sequence goes on along the minus strand of JADGOW010000089.1, from coordinate 10,639 downwards.
GCGCCGGCCGCGCCCCGAGCTGCCGCAGGCGCAGCTCGATCTCGTCGACAACCGCCCGCACCTGACGCTCGCCGGCAGCGCTGGCGAGCACAAAGCAGTCGGTGATGACCAACTGCTCGCTCACGTCGAGGATCAGAATGTCCTGGGCCTTCTTGTCGGCCGCCGCGGCGGCGGCAGCGCGCGCACGCTCGATGGCGTGGGGTGTTGCACTCACCTGCCGGAACTCTCCCTCTCGGCGGTCGGGAACCCACGTCCAGACTGACACACACTGGGGCCCGACGTGCCGGTCAGGGCGGGGTCAGGAGCCCCGGTGCCGGTCCGGGCCGCCGGGGGGCGGTCACAGCCGAGCGTTGGGGGGAAGCATGATCAGGACGTCCGCAAGATTCTGCGGGAGCCGCTCGACCTGCAGGGCCGACGAGGGCAGGCCGACGGCCTGCACCACGCGCTGTCCGAGGTCTCGGGACGGGGCATTCCCGTCGTGCACCAAGACGACGGCGGTGGGGGTGCCGCCCGCGGCGGCGCTGCGACGGGTGTCGTAATCGAAGCCGGCGTTCAGCAACTTCTCGCGCACGCGTCCGGCGACTTCGGGATCACTCCCTCCGTCGAGGACCAGGACGCTCGGGGCGCCGCGGCGGCGGCCGGGCGGGATGGAATCGGAGAGGGTGCTGTCCACGAGCGCGCCGATGGCCTCGCGGTCCGCGCGGTAGAGGGCGACCGGTCCGCCCATGTCGAGGGCCACGACCGGTAGGGACGAGTACCGGGTCACCTGGGCCCGGGACGCGGTACCCAGAGCCACGAGAATGTCGGCTAACGGCCCGGCGGGCACGCTCGCCGCCGCCTGCTCCTGGACAGCGGAAACGAGGGCGGCAACCTGCTCAGGCTGGGCCGGCAAGCGGGTTACCGCCTGCATCACCACCGCCTGCAGCCTCGGCTGCCGCGACTGCTCGGGCTCGTCGTCGGCAAGCCACGCCGCGTAGGCGGCAGCAGCAGGACCGGCCAGGTGCTGGTGCGGGGCTTTGGGCACGATGACGGGACGGGACCCGTCCGCTGCCGGCGATCCGAGCACTTCGGCGTCGACGTCGACGTCGACACCCCCAACCCGGTCCACGAGCGTGGCCAGCGCGTCCGGCGTGAGCACCCAGGTCCCGTCCACCGTCACGCCGAGCAAGTCCGCCGTTGCGGCGGCGAGGTCGGCCGAGCCGGTGCCCGCTGTCGCGCCCAGGGGCATGGCATTGCGGCCGGGCACGCTGACCATCACCCGCGTGGGGATGAGTGTCACCGCCGCCGAACCGGCCCGCGCGTCCACGGCCAGCAGGGCGACGCCGGTCGCAACCCCGTGAGCGGGCGCCACTGCAAGGAGAAGGGTGCGCTGCGTCCGCCCGACCGCGGCAGGGGGGCTGGACGCAGGCGGAGTCGAGGACGAGGAGGCCATCAGCCCGGCGACCACGGCCGTGATCGCGAGCAAACCGGCGGCGAGGGCGGTGCCGATGCGCACCCGCCGTGACCGCCACGCGCTGCCACTGCCGCCGCCAAAGGCGCCGCCGAAGCGGACGCGCCGCGACCGCCCCGGGCCGCGGCCACCGGAACCAGGGGCAGCTGGGTCGGGATGAAGCTCGGCAGTCGTGGGGGAAGGGCGGTGAGCGCCGGCCGGCCGATGTGATCCCACGCGTCTCCCCCTGGGTGCGGCCACTCGGGCGAGCGTCACCCCGCCATAAGGACCATCGGCAGCTCAGGAGGAGCGATACAGACCCCGTTTCGAGATGTAGCGCACCACCCCGTCCGGGACGAGGTACCACACGGGCTTTCCCTGCCGAACCCTGTTCCGGCAGTCGCTGCTGCTGATCGCCAGTGCCGGCACCTCGACGAGGCTCACGGCACCCTCGGGCAAAGTCACGGACGGGTCCAGGTGGTATCCCGGCCGGGTCACCGCGACAAAGTGGGCGAGGGCGAACAACTCCGCCACGTCGTGCCAGGTGACGATCTGGGCCATTGCGTCCGCCCCGGTGATGAAGAACAGCTCGGCGTGCGGCCCCATGCCCTTCAGCGCCCGGAGCGTGTCGATCGTGTACGTCGGGCCGGCCCGGTCGACGTCCACCCTGCTCACGTTGAACTGCGGGTTGTTGGCGGTGGCGATCACGGTCATCAGGTAGCGGTCCTCGGCCGGGGACACCGCCCGGTGCCGCTTCTGCCAGGGCTGCCCGGTGGGCACGAACAGCACCTCGTCAAGCGCGAACGCGTAGGCAACCTCGCTGGCGGCCACCAGGTGCCCGTTGTGCACGGGATCGAACGTCCCGCCCATGATCCCCAGCCGTCGGCGCACGGGGCGGAGGCTACCTCGAAGCGGGCAGGACGCCGCGAGGGCTCACACCAGGCGCCGGTCCGCGGGCGTACTCGAACCGGCGCTTCAGACCGGCAGGAGCCGCGTGATGAACTCCGACAGTTGCTCGACGTTGCGGCATTCGACCATCTCGTCGACAACGAGGGCGAAGTCGGGTGCCGCCGAATCCGCCGATCCCCAGTAGCTTCGCGGCTCTGGGTTGAGCCAATAGGCATGGCGAACCTGGCCGACCAGCCGCTTCAGCGTGGCCAGCGCGGGCGAGCGATAGTTGTTGCGCCCGTCACCGAGCACGAGCAGCGAGGTCTTGGGGGTGAGGGCGTCCGGGTAGCGCTGTGCGAAGGCCTCGAAGGTGTGCCCGTAGTCGCTGTGCCCGTCGAACCAGACGACGTCCGCCTCCGACGCGATGCGGGCCATGACATCGCCCAGGTCGTCGCCTCGCAGGCAACCGGTGATCTCATCGCAGGTGTCGATGAAGGCGAACGCACGCACCTTCGAGAACTGCTCGCGCAGCGCGTGGGTGAGCATCAGGGTGAAGTGCGAGAAACCCGCGACCGACCCGCTGATGTCGCACAGCACCACCAGCTCGGGCTTGTGCGGCTTGTGCGGGCGGTGCACGGTCTGCATCGGGACACCCCCGGTGGCCAGGGAGGCCCGCACGGTGCGTCGGAAGTCGAGCCGCCCCGCCCGGCCGAGCCGGCGCCGCGCGGTCAGGCGGGTGGCGAGTCGGCGCGCCAGCGGATAAACCTGGCGCCGCAGTTCCGCGAGGTCGCCGCGAGACGCGCGCAGGAAGTCGACCTGCTCGGTCAGCGGCTTCACCGCGGTCTGGGCGACCTTGTCGACGCCGCGCTCCTCGGCGAGCCTGCGGCGTGCCTCCGACTCGACCGCCTCCTGGAAGACCCGCAGGCGCTCGGCGATCGTCTGCCGCGCCACCTGCTCGGCGAGCCCGCCTCGCTCATCGTCGAGCATGCGCGTCAGCAACCATGACAGCAGGGTTTCCGGCGACAGGCGGCGCAGCACCCGGTACGCAAACCACGACCGCTGGCCAGGCTGGGTCTCGCCCCGGCCGAGCCGGCGTACCGCCTCGCGAGCGAGGCGGCGCAGGTCCTCGTCGCTGCCGTCGAGGAGCAGGTCGCGCAGCTGATCTCGCATCGCGTTGACGTCTTCGTCGCCGTCGCCGACAGCCGCCGGGGACGGGGCGGGCTGGGCCTGCGGCGACTGGGCCTGATCGTCACCCGTCGTACCGACGCCGTCGCCGTAGGCCACCGGGAAGTAGAGGTCGAAGAGGGTGTCGAAGGCGCGCCGATAGGCCGGCCGCTTGCACATGGTCGCCGCCATCGCCGCACGCAGAGACTCGCGATCGAGCAGGTCGACGGCCACCAGTGCGCGGGACGCGTCCACGGTTTCCGCCGTGCTGACCGGCAGCCCCGCCGCCCGCAGGGCGCCGGTGAACGCAACGGTGCGGTCGAGCAGGTTGGCCATCAGCCGGGGCCCAGCTTGAGCTGCGTCACGGCCCGTGCCTGGTCACTGACGTGCTTGAGCACAACCCCTAGCGTGCCGCGCACCGCCGCCTCGTCCAGCGTGTCGAGGCCCAAGGCGAGCACCGTATGCGCCCAGTCGATGCTCTCGGCGATCGATGGCGGCTTCTTGAGGTCGAGGGCCCGCAGCGCCCGCACGGTGCGGACCAGCGACTCCGCCATCTGCTCGGGCAGCTCCGGGACGCGGGCCAGCACGATCGCCTTCTCGCGGGCGGCATCCGGGTAGTCCAGGTGCAAGTACAGGCACCGTCGCTTCAGGGCCTCGGAAAGCTCGCGCGTCGCGTTGGACGTGAGCACGACGAGCGGCCGGCGCTGCGCCCTTACCGTGCCCAGTTCCGGGATCGTGACCTGGAAGTCGGAGAGCACCTCCAGCAGCAGGCCTTCGACCTCGACGTCGGCCTTGTCGGTCTCGTCGACGAGCAGCACGGTCGGGCCGGTACGCCGGATCGCGGCCAGCAACGGCCGGGCCAGCAGGAACTCTTCGCTGAAGATGTCGTCGTGCGTCAGGCTCCAGGACTTGTCCCCGCCGGAGGCCTGGATGCGCAGAAGCTGCTTCTTGTAGTTCCACTCGTAGAGGGCACGGGCCTCGTCGAGCCCCTCGTAGCACTGCAGCCGGATGAGCTCGGCCCCCGTCGCCGCAGCCATTGCCTTGGCGAGCTCGGTCTTGCCGGTTCCGGCGGGACCCTCGACGAGCAGCGGCTTGCCAAGCCGGTCGGCCAGGAACACCGTGGTTGCGATGCCGTCGTCGGCGAGGTAGCCCGCCTTTCCCAGCCTGGCCACCACGTCGGTGACGTCGGCGAATTGAGGCGACTGCAGCATGGCGGCTCCCGGCGGACGGCGGTTTCCGAACGCCATTCTGCCTCGCGCCGGCGCGGAGGGCACCTGTCGCGACATGTCCGAATTGGCCGATGGGCCCGCGTGGCACGCATCGCCCGCGCCTGGGCGCTGAGTATCGCCCGCGCCTGGGCGCTGAGCATCGCTGTCGCCGCCGCGATCCTGACCGGCTGCAGCGTCGCGCCCGCGGACACGCCCGGAAGTCCCCGGGCGTCCGACCAGGCGACAGCCAGCGCGTCCGACACCACGGGGCCCTACCCCGTGACCGAGGTGGTCGACGGAGACACGATCAAGGTGAGCCGCGGCGGTCAGACGGTGAAGGTGCGGTTGATCGGGATGGACACGCCCGAGACCCGCGACCCACGCAAGCCTGTCCAGTGCTTCGGTCGCGAGGCCTCGGCGGTGGCGCACCGGCTGCTCGACGGCCAGCAAGTGCGCCTGGAAACCGACCCATCCCAGGACCGGTACGACCGGTACGGGCGGCTGCTGGCCTACGTGTGGCTACCGGGCGACCCGCCCGTGTTGTTCAACCAGCTCATGATCAGGCTGGGCTACGCCCATGAGTACACCTATGACCTGCCCTACCGCTACCAGGAGCAGTTCCGGGCCGCCCAGCGGGCCGCCGAACAGCGTGACGCCGGGCTGTGGAACCCGGCCACGTGCGCGGGCGACACCGCGCGCCCGGCGGCGAACCCAACCACGGGTTGACCTCCACCCCGACTGCGCTCACAGCCAGCAGATCAGCTACCCACTGACGGCAGTTCGTGACATTGGGTGACACCCGGTCGACATAACGAGAGCACTACGGCACCGATGGCGGGCCGGTTGAAGGCCGCCGGTCACCGCGAGGCAGTGTGCGGCTCCACCAGCAACGTCTGCATGGAGACCCCGACCGGCCCGGCCTCATCGCCGATCACCGTGCGGGCCACTCCACCGCCGGCGGAGTCGATGGCGGTGACCCCGTCCATGCTCACCCACCCGCTCACAGGCGGCCGCAGGATGCTCACCACGAGGTCGAGGTTGATGAACAGGTGGGTGCGAAAGTCCAATGCCGCCGAAATGCCGCTGCCGGAGTCGACAGCGAGCAGCACGAGTTGCGTGGGGCTGGGTTGCTCGCCCGGCAGCAGCGGGATCCGCGGGCGTAGCCAGACCTGTGCGGGCCCTGGAATGTCGAGGCCACCGGCGGCGAACCGCCACTCCATGGCGGCGATGTAGCCGCGGTTCATGGCCGCGGCGAAGCCGGAGCGCGCCGCCATGACCCCCACCGCGTCCGGGTCCGGTAACGGCGTGCCGACCAACGGGACGTCCTCGACGGCACCGGGCGCGAGCCGCCGCCACCAGGCCGTCAGGCGCAGGACCGGCTCCGCATCGGCCTGCATCTGCGCCTCGAACAGCTGGACGCGACGGCCGGGGCGCAGTGCCCTGCCCCGCACGGTCACCGGCGCAACCGGCACCGGGCGCAGGAACTCCACGGCGATGCGGGCCAGGTGCCCGCCGGCGGGGGTGAGCCCCTCGAGCTCGCGGATGAGCAGGGCGGATGGCGGACCGCCGTGCTGGGTCGTCGGACCCCACGGGCTGTGGGTGGACAGGGTCGACCGATACCTGCCGTCCCCGTCGGGCAGATAGAACGCCTCGTCGGCCACTGCTCGCCTCCCGTGCCGGATTCTGCCCGGACAGACTGGCATCCAGCACCGCGCTAGATCCCGCCCGCGAATCGTCCGGGGTTGAGCCGGTGCGCGGGGTCGAATTCGGCCTTCACCCGCCGCATCAGCGCCAGCGCGTCCCCGCGGTACCCCCACACGTCGACCAGCCGCTTGAGCTCCGGGGCGCCGTGCATCACGACGACGCTGCCGTCGTCAGCAGCGAACTCATCGCGAAGCTGTTGGACGAGCGCCGCCACCTCCCTCGCCGGCCAGGCGGCCTCCGGACCCACCTCGATCACGGCGGCCCCGGCACTGCCCCGCACCGCGAGCCGCCGGCCTGGTGTCGAGCAGCGGGCCAGCGAGCCGAGCAGCCGGGTCAGCGCGCCAGTGGCGGCCGCCAGCCGCAGCCGGGTTGGCCCCGCGAGCTGCCCGCCCCACCACGCGGGGACGGCGTCCCCGACCGTGCCTCCTATCAGGGCTTGGGCTGCGGCGGTCTGCTCGGCCACGCCAGCCGAGCCTTCGAAGAGGACGGCGAGGACGCCCGGACCGGCCGCGTCGGGCAGGTCGATCTCACCCGCCGAGGGCGTCAGTCGCGCTTCGACGAGGCGGCGAATGGCGTCATGAGCCTGCCCAGATGCACCGAGCGGGACCGTGAGGCAGCGGCGCTCGGAAGGCAGCGGGTGCAGCCGCCAGGTCGTCTCGACGACGACGCCGAGCGTCCCGTACGAGCCGCAGAACAGCTTCATCAGGTCGTACCCGGCGACGTTCTTGACGACCCGGCCGCCGACACGCGCGAGGGTGCCGTGCGCCAGCACGACCGTCACCCCGATCAGCAGGTCCCGGGGAGTGCCGAAGCGCAGGCGCAGCGGGCCGCTCCCGCTGGTCGCGACGATGCCCCCGAGTGTGCCGTGCGCGTGCGCCGGGTCGAGCGCGAGCCGCTGGCGATGGCGCCCCAGCACCTCTTGCAGGTCGCACAGCCGCACGCCGGCCTCCGCGGTGACCACCAGGTCGTCGGGGGAATGTGCCAGGATGCGGTTCAGGCCTGCCATCTCGAGCAGGACGTCCAGGGAGCGTGGCGGGGCGCCGACGCCCAGCGAGGTACCGCTTCCGACCGGGACGACGCCCCCGGTGACCACCTGCGAGTCGCCGCGCAGCACCGCCACGACGTCCGCGACCGAGGCCGGTACCTCGACCCGGCCGGGCCGCACGCCGTCGATGTCGCGCGTCACGTTCACCACAGCTCCCCCGCCCCCGACTGTACGACGGAGTGCTCACCGCAGCGTCGCCCCCGGCCGCTCCCGCACAGCCACGGAACCATCCTCCCCGCTGCCCCGTTGTCTGGCTGTACCGGTGGCGTAGGCGCGGGAGAGGATAGACCCGGCACGCCCGATGCACGTGGCCGGCGCGTGGCGGAAGGGGTTGATCGATGACCCACTGGCCCGGCCGGCTCCCCCTCAGGCGCCTGGCCGCCCTGACGGTGGCTGCGGTCGGGCTCTTCGTGTCGGGCGCCTGCGGCGACGTTGGTTCCGGCGGCGTGGCTGTGACCCACCCCGTTGACACCGACGGCAGGGCAGGCTCGGTGCAGCCCTCTGGTGGGAACGCCGTGCCTGGCCCAGCTGTTACGGCACCGCCGGCACCGCTACGCCCGGCGGCTGTGGTCTCCGTCGGTGACAGCTACATCTCCGGAGAGGCCGGGCGGTGGGCCGGCAACAGCCCTTCCCTCGACGTCACCGGCTGGGGCGGCACGGATCGTGCCTGCCCCAACGGCGACTGCACCTTCCCCCGCCCCGACACGGTGTATCTGGGCGACAGCGACGCGAACGGCTGCCACCGGTCGGACGTGGCCGAGATTCGCAGCGCGGCCATCCCCGGTGCCACGCCCATCAATTTGGCGTGCTCCGGGGCGACCACGTTCAACGTGCTGCGGGCGGCCAGCGGGGGGCTCAGCCAGAACGGGGAGCCGCCGCAGGACGACCAGTTGGCCGCGATCGCCCGCACCTACGACATCCGGCTCGTCGTGGTGTCGATCGGCGGCAACGACCTCGGCTTCGGCGGAATCATCACCGACTGCTTCCTGAGCTACGCCAGCCTGCAGGGCTGTCACGGGGACGAGCAGGCGGCCATCGAGACCCGGATGCCTGCGGCCACCGCCGCGGTCGCGGCAACGATCGACGACGTTCGCGCCGTCCTCGCCGAGGCCGGGCAGCAACCGTGGTCCTACCGGCTCGTTCTGCAGAGCTACCCGTCCCCGGTTCCGCGAGCGGCCGAGAACCGCTATTCCGCGTTCGGGGTGGGCCGGACGCTCACGGGCGGCTGCCCGGTCAGCAACGCCGACCTGAATTGGGCCCGCGACCAGCTCGTTCCGCAGATCAGCGACGCGCTCAAGGCCGTGGCCGCGGCCAAGCAAATTCAGTTTCTCGACTTGCGCGACGCCCTGCAAGGACGCGAGGCGTGCGCCTCGGCATCGGCACTGGTGCACGGCACCCCGTCGGCCGCCCAGGACGAGTGGGTGCGCTCGACGCTGAGTCTGGCGCAGGGCAGCGTGCAGGAGATCATGCACCCCAACGCCTTCGGGCAGCGGGCGTTCGGCCGATGCCTCGCACTGCTGGCCGGCCGCAGCGGCCCCAGCTATGCCTGCCGCAACAGCCCGGGTCAGGACGAGTCGGGAATGACCCTCAATCCCTCGTGACTCCCGGCGACGCAAGCCGTAGGTGAAGGGGGCCGGCGTACGCCGGCCCCCTTCGCGCCGGGAGCCGCCCTCCAGGCGACAAACCTGACGCGAGGGCGGACCAGTGGGGGCGTCGGGACCAAGTGCCCTAGTCGCCAGGATCGATGGACCTGATGCTGAAAGTGGCTGCGTCGGAGCCGTTCGGCGCCGTTTGGAAGAGAGTGCAGTCTCTGGGGTCCCGCGGGGGGACGGCCGCGGTGTCGCCCGGCCTTGAAGTCGAGTGGCCATGCCGCCAACGGGAGACTTGGGCTCTGGCCCATCCGCACCGGTTGCTGGCACACGCGGCCGACACGACGAGGAGGCCCTCGACCATGACAAACCCAGGAACCATGACAAACCCGAGAACATGGACGGCTGAGATCCTCTTCACCGACGACCGGGGCACGACTCATGCGCATGTCGCCCTGCACACCAACGGCGCCAGGGGGTTCGAAGGCGCCGGATCTGCTCTGTCCGATCCCGGCGATGTCCTCGTCCCACTGCGCGGCGACACACTGGCGGCCGAGCGCGCGCTGCTCGATCTCGCGCAACGCATGCGCGTTGCCCGGGAGGAAGGGAGTTCGTTCGCAGCGGCCTGGCCCGAGCGATAGCGCAGTCGCGTTCCTCACCGGGGTACCGGGGCGGACGCGGCGGCAGCAGTTACTCGCCGGCCGGTTCGGCGCGGTCCAGCGGCACCATCCGGGTGGCGCCTGGGTCGACCCTGTAGTCGCGGCCCCGCACCCGCAGCAGTAGCGGGCCCTGGGCGCGGCGGCGGCCGCCGATGACGAGCCGGTCCTGGGTCACGGTGACCTCCACGCCGTGATGCTCCCGGTAGTTGAGCCGGAACGCCAGGCTGTGCAGGTCGTCGGGCAGGCACGGATCCAGCCACAGCTTCCGGTCCCGGGTCTCGATCCCGGTGAACGCCCGCTGCAGCAGGTCGACGGTGCCGGCCATCGCCCCGAGGTGGATGCCCTCCCGGGCCGTGCCACCCTGCGCGTCGGCCACGTCACTGTCGAGGGCCTGCAGGAAGTAGTCCCAGGCCTGCCGGCGGTCCCGGCGGGCCAGCAGCCAGGCGTGCACGACCTTCGACAGCGTCGACCCGTGCGAGGTGCGGCGCAGGTAATAGTCGATGTTCCCTGGGATCAGCCTGGGCTCGTACCGGTACCCCAGGCGCCCGATGATCTGCCCCAGTTCGTCGGCGGACAACACGTAGAACAGCATGAGCACGTCGGCCTGCTTGGCCAGCCGGTACCGGTTGGGGCTTTCCCCTTCGGCCTCCAGGATCCGGTCGAGCCGCGATATGTCGCCATACCGAGCCGTGTAGTCAGCCCAGGGGAACTCCTCGAGCCGCTCGTATCCCTCGAACTGGCTGAGGATCCCCTCGTCGTGCCAGCACAGCCGCATCTTGCGGCTGAGGTGCTCCCAGCGCTCGAGCTCCTCCCGAGGGATGTCGAGTAGGTCCAGCAGCTCGCCGCGGCGCCGATCGGGCAGCACCTCCACGCATTCCAGCGCGTGGATGAGCACCCAGACGACCATCACGTTGGTGTAGGCGTTGTTGTCGATCCCCGGCTCGTCGCGCCAC
>JADGOW010000010.1 GCA_017882765.1 Frankiaceae bacterium | reverse complement strand
GCATGCGACCGCCGACTTCGCCCGTCACAGGCGGCGGCGGGACGTCGCGGTCGGGCGGGCTCTCGCGGCCGAGGGATGTTCCCTGCTCGCGACCGGTTCGCCCTACGCGGCCGACCCGGGCAGCGTGAGCAAGCCCGACGGCAACGGATACGCCCCGTTCATACCCTTCCGGCGCGCCTGGGAGGCGCAGGTGTCCCCACCCATCGACCCTGGGCGCTGCCGGGTGGCCCTCCCACGGGTACCCGTGCCCGTCTCGATCATGAGATTGGGCGCCGGGACGTCCTGGCCCGGGATACCGCCGTCAGGTCCTCGGCTGGGTTGGCGGGGCGGCCGGCGCGTGGCGCCGCCGCTTCTGTCCCAGGGGCCAACTAACGTCGTACCCGATGGCCACCCGAACGTCCACGCGTCCCCGCTCCCGCCCGTCGCAGGGCTCGAAGCCGCGGGGCGCCTCCTCGCGCGGCCGTTCCACGCCTGTGCGCCGCGGCAAGAAGCGCAAGAGCCTGCTCGGCTGGTTACTGGCCCAGTTCGGCCGCCTGCTGGCCCGGGCGTGGATGCTGCTGGCCACGGGGCTGGGCACGGCGCTTCGCGCCCTGGGGTCGGGGGCCCGCGAGCTCAAACTCGACCGCACGCATCGGCGGGATGGCATCGCGCTGGCATTGCTGGCTCTGGCCTCCGTTCTGGTCGCGGCTGTGTGGTTCGACGCGGGCGGTCCCGCGGGGGCGCGGGTCGCGACGGCGACCCGGGGGCTTGTCGGTGGCCTGGGTGCCGCCGTGCTGCCGGTCGTGCTTGTCGGGTTCACGTGGCGGCTCGTCCGGCATCCGCCCGGGCCGCCGGGCACCCGGGGCAGGCTGCTGATCGGCTGGACAGCACTCGCCGCCGGTGTCGTCGGTCTGGTCCACCTGGCGAACGGCGTCCCGGATCCGTCTGGTGGCGCCCGGCCAATGCGTGCGGCCGGCGGCCTGCTGGGCTTTCTTGCGTCCTCACCCCTGGCGACCGGGGTCACGCCCTACCTGGCCGCGCCGCTGCTCGGTCTCCTAGCAATCTTCGGCATTCTCGTCGTCACGGCCACCCCCCTGGCCTCGGTCCTCGATCGGTTGCACGACGTTTGGGGCCTCCTTCCGCGGCCGCTTCGGCGGCACCCCGAGGCTGACCTCGACGCCGCGCCCGAGCCGGGCATCCCGTATCCCGCATCCCCACTGGACGCCCTGGCCGAGGGGGAGCCGCCCCCACCACTGGAGCCGCTGCGGCGCCGGCCGGCTCGCCGGCGGGTCGGCGTCGACGCGGCGGAGGAGAACCTCTCGCTTGACAGAGACAAGGATCTTGGTTCCTCGACCGGCTCCCAGCGTGCGGGCCGCCGCGACCTCGCGCAGGAACCTGGGCGCGGGGACGAACTCACTGGCGCTGTGCCCGACGCGCCGGGAGGCACGAGCGGGCGGGCCGAGGCACGCGCGGCGACCGTGCCAGCCGAGGCGGACCGGCGTGCGGAGCCCGCTGATCCGCAGGCCGTGCCGAAGGGCGAGCAGCTGCCCCTGCCGGGCGGAGGCGGCTACCGGCTGCCGCCGCCGGAACTCCTGCGACCGGGTTCGCCGGCGAAGGCCCGCTCGGCGGCGAACGACGTTGTCACGAATGCCCTCACGGGTGTCTTCGATCAGTTCAACGTGGACGCGGCAGTCACCGGGTTCACCCGCGGCCCTACAGTCACACGTTACGAGGTGGAGCTCGGCCCGGCTGTCAAGGTCGAGCGCATCATCCAGCTCGCCCGCAACATCGCCTATGCGGTGAAGAGTCCCGATGTGCGGATCATCAGCCCCATCCCGGGCAAGAGCGCGGTTGGCGTCGAGATTCCCAACCTCGACCGGGAGACCGTCAGCCTCGGCGACGTCCTGGGCAGCGCCGTTGCTGCGACCGACCCACACCCGCTCCTGGTTGGCCTCGGCAAAGACATCGAGGGCCGTTTCGTCGTCACCAACCTGGCGAAGATGCCTCATCTGCTGATCGCAGGGGCAACCGGCTCCGGGAAATCGACCTGCATCAACACCCTCATCACGAGCCTGCTCACGAGGGCCGCGCCCGACCAGGTGCGGCTGGTGCTCATCGACCCGAAGCGGGTCGAGCTCACCAGCTACGCCGGGGTCCCACACCTCATCACGCCGATCATCACGAACCCCAAGAAGGCCGCGGACGCGCTGCAGTGGGTCGTCCGCGAAATGGAGCTGCGGTACGAAGACCTTGCGGTCTCCGGCGTCCGGCACCTGGACGACTTCAATCGCCGGGTGCGGTCGGGCCAGATCGCGGCCCCGCCGGGCAGTGACCGTGTCTACGAGCCCTACCCCTACGTTGTCGTGCTGGTCGACGAGCTTGCTGACCTCATGATGGTGGCCCCCCGCGACGTCGAGGACGCGATCTGCCGGATCACCGCCATGGCCCGAGCCGTGGGAATCCACCTGGTTCTGGCCACGCAGCGGCCCAGCGTGGACGTCGTCACAGGACTCATCAAAGCCAACGTGCCGAGCCGGTTGGCCTTCGCAACGGCCAGCCTCGCCGACTCCCGCGTCATCCTTGACCAGCCGGGGGCCGAGAAGCTCGTGGGGCTGGGCGACGGCCTCTTCCTGCCCATGGGCGCAAGCAAGCCCGCTCGCGTCCAGGGTGCCTACGTCAGCGAGGATGAGATCTCAAAGATCGTCCGCTTCTGCAAGGAGCAGCGCAAGCCGATCTACCGCGATGACGTCGTCGTGGCCGGCGGCGACAGGAAAGAGATCGACGAGGACGTCGGGGATGACCTCGACCTCTTTGTCCAGGCCGTCGAACTGGTGGTCTCGACCCAGTTCGGATCCACCTCGATGTTGCAGCGTAAACTGCGTGTTGGCTTCGCAAAGGCGGGCCGCCTCATGGATCTCATGGAGTCGCGGGGTATTGTCGGCCCGAGCGAAGGCTCCAAGGCCCGCGACGTGCTCGTGCAGCCCGATGAGCTGGGGGCCCTGCTTGCGACGCTGCGGGGCGACTGACGGGGTAGGGCTTTCGATCTCCCACCGGGGTAGGGACAGGACCTGTCCCACGTGGTATCGCCAGCCCGAAATGACACGGCATGTGGAGATGACCCCGAATACCGAAGCTGAAGTTAGACTCGTCCCGCTTCGGGGGTGAGGGGTCGGAGGGGCTTTCGTTGACCGAGAAGGCAGGGCCCATTGGGCCGGTGCTGGCCGCTGCGCGCGAGCGGCGCGGCTGGTCCCTGGAGGAGGTCGCCACCCGCACACGTATTCGCTCAACTCTGCTGGCGCGCATGGAGGTCGACGACTTCTCGGGCTGTGGCGGTGCCGTCTACGCGAAGGGCCATATCCGCGGCTACGCCTTGGCAGTCGGCCTCGACCCGGAGCCACTCGTAGCGGCCTTTGACGCTACCCACGACACCCGGCCGCCCACGATGGCGGCCGGTACCCTCCTGACCACCCCGGTCTCGAGAGACACCCGAAGCGGGTCCAACCCTCGTTGGATGCCGGCAACCGTCGGGGCGGTTGCCGTTGTGCTCCTGCTCGTGGCGGTCGCGTTCATCGTGGGTGGCAACGGCCCAACCAACACCGTGTCGTCCCCGCAGGCGTCACCGAGCCGCACGCCCAGCCCGAAGAAGCCGTCGGCATCGGCACCGACCTCCCCGACTCCTCACCCGAGCCCGCCGGCGATCGCCAGCGGTAACGTGGCACTGATAATCAGGGTCGGCGATCAGGCCAGCTGGATGCGGGTTACCGATCAGGACGACCGCGTGCTCATCCAAGAAACCCTCGCCGCTGGGACGGTGCGGTCTGTGCTTGCCACCCGTCGGGTCACTCTGGTGATCGGTAACTCGGGGGCGGTTCAGTTGGCCTGCAATAACCATCTACTTGGTCCGGCTGGTGCTCCCGCCCAGGTCGCGACCGTCACGCTGGACGGGTTCGGTCCGGAGTGCGCTCCGGGTTGACCATAGTGACCTGCCGGCGAGCGGGGCGTCCTCCTCTTGGAGCCACCCAAGCGCCTCTTGGTGCCACCCAAGCCGCAGCGGGCGACTATTCTTGATCCATGTCCTCCGACTACAGGCGGCGGGCAGCCGTGGTGACGCTTGGCTGCGCCCGCAACGACGTGGACTCGGAGGAGCTGGCCGGGCGGCTTGCCGCTGATGGCTGGCTGGTCGTCGACGATGCAGCGGAATCCGACGTCGTTGTCGTGAACACGTGCGGCTTCATCGAAGCTGCGAAGAAAGACTCCATCGACTCCCTCCTCGAGGCCGCGGAACTCAAGAAGGAGGGCCGCGTGCGCGGGGTTGTCGCCGTTGGCTGCCTGGCCGAGCGGTACGGCAACCAGCTTGGCGACTCGCTTCCCGAGGCCGATGCCGTGTTGGGCTTTGACGCCTATGCGCAGATCGGGGGCAAGCTCGACGCCGTCCTGCGCGGTGAGGTGCTCCCTGCGCACATGCCACGGGACCGACGGCGACTGCTTCCGTTGGCGCCTGTGGCGCGACGCGCGGCCCTCGGGGCGACCGGGCCCGTACTGGCGCCTGACAGGTCGCCTGTCAACTCGCTCGACCGTTCACCTATGCGCCCAGTGGCGGACGCGGCACAGCAAGCCTCTACCGGACGGCTCGGCGGCCCTGTGCCGGTGCGGCAGCGGCTCGGGCGCGAGCCTGTCGCACCTCTCAAGCTCGCCACGGGCTGCGACCGCAGGTGTTCGTTCTGTGCGATTCCCTCCTTCCGGGGCGCCTACGTTTCGCGCTCACCGGACGAGATCCTCGCCGAGGCGGCCTGGCTTGCCGGCACCGGCGTTCGCGAGCTCTACCTCGTCAGTGAGAATTCCACGTCCTATGGCAAGGACTTCGGTGACCTGCGCGCCTTGGAGAAGCTGCTGCCCGAACTTGCCGCCACACCAGGGATCGCCCGGGTTCGTGTGTCCTATCTCCAGCCGGCCGAGCTGCGGCCCGGCCTGGTAGGGGCGATCTGTACGACGCCGGGGGTCGCTGCGTATTTCGATCTGTCTTTCCAGCACGCGAGCGCCTCGGTGCTGCGTCGCATGCGCCGGTTCGGCGATGGGCGGCGCTTCACCGAGTTGCTCGGGACCATCCGCGACCTCGCCCCTCACGCAGGGGCGCGATCCAACGTGATCGTCGGGTTCCCCGGGGAAACCGGTGCCGACGTCGCTGAGTTGGAACGCTTCCTCGAAACCGCGGAGCTCGACGCCGTGGGCGTCTTCGGCTACAGCGACGAGGACGGAACCGAGGCGGCCGGGTATGACGGGAAGGTGGGATCGGCAACCATCGCCCGCCGGGTCGCCCAGCTGACCGACCTGGCCGAGCAACTGACTGCTGCCCGTGCCCAGGATCGGCTGGGAAGCGAGGTGGTCGTACTCGTAGAGGAGGTCGGGCTAGCCGGGGCCGGTCCCCAGGGCCAGCCCGAGGCGGAGGGGCGCGCCGAACATCAAGCACCTGAAGTGGACGGGTCATGCCGGCTCGTCGGTCCAGGTGTCGAGCGGCTCGCCGTGGGTGACCTCGTCAGGGCGTCGGTCGTCGGCACCGAAGGGGTCGATCTCATCGCGACTCTTCACTCGCTCCGGATCCCACCCGATCCCACCGATGTGGCCCGACACCGAGCGGGCGTCTCATGACCCCGTGCCCGGCGGCCGCCGCGCCAGCCGAGCCGCCCGGCGTGCACGGGCCCGGTGACGAGCCGCCCACCCCGATCTCATCCAGCGGGGAGGGGCCTCGACGTTCACCGGTGGACCCGGGTTCTGCGCCCGTCGCGCCCCCCGGGCCCGCCGGGCCCAGCGGATCAGCACATTCCGGTGGGTCTGCGGGCAGCGCCCGCGCGCGACCCGGGCGCGTCGTGCCCGCCGGCACGCCCATCACGGCGACCGACATCCGCCCGGGCCTGCCGCGGGACCCCGTAGCCGACCCGGTCAGTCCGGTCAGCATCTACAACATTGCCAATGCTCTGACGGTTCTGCGTCTGTTGTTGGTCCCTGTCTTCGTGGTCTTCCTGCTGGTGGACAGCGGCGAGTCCGCAGCCTGGCGTATCGCCGCGTGGGGTGTCTTCGCACTCGCTGCGATCACCGACCGTTTCGACGGCCAGGTAGCGCGGTCGCGCAGCCTCGTCACTGATTTCGGCAAGATCGCCGACCCGATCGCCGACAAGGCGCTCAATGGCGCCGCCCTCATCGCGCTTTCCGCTCTTGGCGAGCTCGCCTGGTGGGTGACGGTCGTGATCCTGACGCGCGAGATCGGTGTCACGCTCCTCCGCTTCTGGGTGATCAAGAGAGGGGTGATCCCGGCGAGCAAGGGCGGCAAGCTCAAGACGCTGCTGCAGACCGTCGCGTTGGGCCTGTACATCCTGCCGCTGACCGGCTGGTTGGCCACGGCTCGCGTCTACGTCATGGCGGCCGCGCTGCTTGTCACGGTCGTCACCGGCCTGGACTACATCCACCGCGCGTGCCGCCTGCGCCGGCGAACCTCGTCCGCCCGCTTGGCCTGACCAGCTGGCCCTGCTGTTCTCGCCGGGGCGGGACAGCAGGGCTGCGGGCGAGCACGGAACCGGGACGAGCCCGGCCTCGCGGTAGCACTTGTCGCGCTCGGTGCTGGATCGGCGACGCGCAGCCAGGGAACTGATGCCCCCGATCAGGAGACACCGGGTTGCACAGGCTCCGGGACGTCAGATACAGCTCGGACTGCGGCATGGATAGGTCACTGCGCGGGAGGATGCCCTCCGTGCCCGCCTCCATACCCGCCTCCGGGCCCACCCCAGCGGCCTCCCGATTTACTGTTGAGTTGCTCGCTGTCGGCGACGAGCTGCTTTACGGCGACATCGTGAACAACAACGCCGCGTGGCTGGGCCGCCAGCTCGCTGAGATCGGCGTTCGAGTCCCGACCTCGGTGGTCGTCGGCGACGACACGTCGGCTATAGCGGGCGCGGTGAAGGCCGCGCTCGACCGTGCGGACGCGGTCGTCCTCACCGGAGGCCTCGGCCCGACCCAGGACGACCTCACTCGGGAGGGCCTGGCGGCCGCCGCAGGCGTGGCGCTTCGCCGCGACGAGTTCCTGGCCGACCAGCTGCGACGAAGGTTCCGGGCGTTGCGTCGCGACGTCCCGGAGCGCAACTACGGTCAGGCCGACCTTCCCGAGGGGGCGCAGCCACTGCCCAATGACCGCGGCACGGCGCCGGGGGTCCGCCTGGAGATCCGCTCGGGCGTGGCCTACGCCCTTCCGGGCGTGCCGCACGAGATGGAGGAGATGTTTCGCGCCTCTGTCCTGCCCGACCTGCTGCGCCGCGCGGGTGAGCCGGCGATCGTCGTCCATCGGGTGATCAGGACGGCCGGGATGTGGGAATCCGCCGTCGCGGAGGCCATGGCGCCAGAGGTGGAGCGGTTGGCCCGGGAAGGAGGGAACCCCACCGTCGCCTTCCTGGCCAGTGGAGGGCAGACGCGGCTGCGCATCAGTGCGCACGCCGCCAGCAGAGGCGACGCTGCCCGGCTTATCGCCCCCGTGGAGGAGTTCGCGCGCGGTGCGCTCGGCAGCGCCGTCTACGGATTCGACGACGACAGCCTGGAGGGCGTGGTCGTGACCCAACTGACGCGAGCAGGGGCGACCGTTGCCGTCGGCGAGTCCCTGACCGGTGGGCTGCTGGCGGCGCGGCTCACCGACGTGCCAGGGTCGAGCGAGGCGTTTCGCGGGGGAGTCGTGGCCTATTCGTCCGACGCCAAGGAGCGCCTTCTCGGCGTGCCGCGGGACGGGCTGGCCCAGTTCGGCGCGGTCTCTGCCGAGAGCGCTGCCGACATGGCCGTGGGAGCGCGGGAGAGCCTGGGTGCAACGTACGGCCTGTCGCTCACGGGCGTCGCCGGCCCGGACGAGCAGGAAGGCAAGCCCGTTGGGACGGTCTTCGCCGGCCTGTCCGCCCCCGAAGGGGTCACGACCAGGGCGTTGCGATTGCCGGGAGACCGGCCCCGGGTCCGCACCTACGCCGTGGTCGCCGCCCTGGATCTCCTGCGCCGCTATCTTGCACCAGGGTGACCGTGGCGGGATGAAGACGGCCCGCACGGTGTTTACACAGTTACAGGCTCGGGAATGCCGGGTGGGGGACGGTGGAGTACCGTCGATCCAGACCAGGAAGGGAGGCGGCATGGCCTTGCTACGTCGCCTGCTCGGGGACTCCCTTCGCCGCCGGCGCCACGAGCAGCACCGAACGCTGCGCGAGGTGTCGTCGGCCGCTCGGGTGTCCCTCGGCTACTTGTCGGAGGTCGAGCGCGGGCAGAAGGAGGCAAGCTCGGAGTTGCTTGCTTCGATCTGCGAGGCGCTCGACGTACGACTGTCGGATCTTTTGCGCGAGGTCAGCGACGAGCTGGCCACTTCGGAGTCCCGGCTGATGCCCGCCGGGCCGGTCGACCGGGCCGCCTGACGCGCCGGCGGCATCCTTGCGGCATTCGACGCCCGCGGTCTGGGAGGCGATCCGGCGAAGCTGGTCGAGGGCGGCGGACTCGACCTCGGCCGGGGGCGCCCACATCTTGATGGGCACGCGGCCACCCTTCAACGTAGCGAGCACGGGGCCCTCCGGGGATGGTGGGACGCGACGCGAAGTGTCCGAACACTCACGGTGGTGAGATCCCCGCGGAGACCCAACGGGATTTCGCTGCGGCTCCGACGGTCTGCAACGTCCGATCATGTTGGCGCTGTCACGGCTTACCATGCGAGGTAGGGATTCGGGACCTCAGCATGGGATCATGGGGATATGGCCAACTTCTTCCGCAGGCTGTTCCGGTACGGGTCGGCCTATGCCAATACCAAGTTCGACGAGAAGGCGGATCCCCGGATCCAGATCGAGCAGGCGATACAGGAGGCGCAGCGCCAGCACCAGTTGTTGACCCAGCAGGCCGCTGCCGTTCTGGGCAACCGCCGGCAATTGGAGATGAAGCTGGCGCGCCAGCTCGACGAGGTGGAGCGGCTGCAGGCATCCGCCCGGCAGTCCCTTGTTCTCGCTGACCAGGCCCGAGCGGCCGGCGACCTGCAGAAATCCGCGCAGTACGAGCAGACCGCGCAGGCGTTCGCCACCCAGCTCGTCTCGACGGAGAGGTCGGTGGAAGACCTGAAGGTGCTCCACGACCAGGCCCTGCAGTCTTCCGAGGCCGCCAAGAAGGCTGTCGAGCAGAACGCGTACCAGATGCAGCAGCAGCTCGCCGAGCGCTCCAAGCTGCTCACCCAGCTCGAGCACGCCAAGATGCAGGAGCAGATGAGCAAGTCGCTGGAGCAGATGAGCTCCATCGCCCCGCCCGGCGACACGCCGAGCCTCGGCGAGGTCCGCGACAAGATTGAGAAGCGCTACGCGGTGGCGATGGGTCGCCAGGAGCTGGCATCGGGCTCGGTGGAAGGGCGGATGCTGGAGGTCCAGCGGGCGACCATCAACACCGAGGCGATCAGCCGTCTCGACGAGATCCGCGCCTCCATGGGCGGCGCGCCGGCGGCTCCCCAGCTGCAGGGCGGGGCCACCCCCGCGATTGAAGGAACCCCCGCCGCACCGGATACTGCGACGACCGGTCCTTCGTTCACCAAGCACGCGCGCCCCGGCCGCTCGGGGAGTTCGTAGTCGGGGCTCCGGAACCCGGTAGGGGGCGACGGGCGTTCCAAGAGCGGGAACCAGGCACGGCTAAGGGGAGTGGGCGAGATGACGCCGCGTGACGGCCGAACGGACGTGACCCGCTGGGTGGGCAATGTGCTGCCCGGGTTGCCCGCCCACGTCGCCTACGAGTGGGAACAGCGTGCGGCCTTCCGGCGGGAAAGCCGGCGCCGGGCTGCCAGCGAGCGTCGCGCGCGGCGCAGGGAGGCGGCCGCGTGGGTGTGGTCGGCCGGCGCCGCCGCGAGCGCGGTTCTCACCGTGGGGCCCGAGCACTTCGAATCGATCTGGGTCGTGGCCACGGCGTTGCTGACCGCCCGGGCAGGCTTCGCCTGGCGCTGGATGCTGCGCGCGAACCGTGCCCCCGTCGACCCGGCGCTCGTGATGCCGGCGCCGCCACTGCGGCTCCCGTGGGGATCGGTCGTCGCCGAGCCGCTGCATCGTGCTGAATCCGCCGTCGCCACCGTGCAGCAGATAGCGCTGCAACTGCCCGCGGGCCCGCTTCGGGATTCCGGTGATGTCGCCGTGCGCACGGCGGCCGAGTCGGCCGCGGCTCTGCGGCTGCGCGCGTCCCAGGCCGCCTCGTGTGAGACGGCCGCCCGAAGGCTGCACGACCCGGCGCACCGGGCCGACGCGCAGAAGTCCGTCGACATGCAGGTGGCGCAGCTGCGGGAGGGGGCAGCCGAGCTGGAGGGCCTACTCGTCGCCTTGAGTCACCTCGCGGCTACCGCGGGACGCGACGACGTCGCGGTCCAGCTCGCCCGGCTGCGCCTGCAGGAAGCGACGTCGTCGGTGCAGGAGCTGGCCCGGGCGATGCTGGAACTCGAGGGGCTGCAACGGGGGACGGCAGCGCCCTTCACCGGGCCCCTCAGTGGGCCCTTCGCTGGGCCCTTCAGTGGGCCCTTCGCTGGGCCGCCTTCAGGCTCGGCTGGCACGTGGGGCACCAGTACGTGATCCTGGTCCGTGGCGGGGTGCATTGCTCGGCGCGGCAGACCGACGTGCCACACCTGCGGCAGGGCTGACCGTCGACGTCGGCTTCGCGGGCGGCGGGGCCGGTCCTGTTGTCACGACCTGATGGAACGTCGGCCGGTTCTGCCAGGCCATCGGCGCGGCCGCGCCGAATCCGATCGGCGTGAACTGGATCTCGTCGAGTTTCGTGTCGTAGACCCACTTGGCGGGATCGCTCTGATGCTGCGCCGCTGACAGCAGCTTGACGGCTGTCAGCAGGGATGCCTTGAGCGCGTCGCGGCACGCACGCAGGGAGCCGGCCCCGCAATAGCTCTCGTTGAACTTGCCCTCGACTGGCCTGCCGAGCAGGGTCCGCAGGTCCTTGTCGAGGTAGCCGTACCAGCCCACGTTGTTGAACGCCGAGCCCTGGTTCGAGTTGTGTGAGGGGCTGTCGTCGGAGGGATCCTCAGGGAGCTGCAGGACGAGGTCGCCGAGCCGCCCGCGCATCACCGTCGTGTCGGCGAGCGCCCACCAGGTCTCGAAAAGCGCGATCGCTGCCTGGTCCGCGTAGGTGCCGGGGCGCCCCCGCGCGACTCGATGCGCGCCCGACCCGGCCCAGCGGCGCAACATCGTCGTGTAGCGCTGTGTGGCGTGGTCGTTTCCGATGACGTCGAGCAGGGTGGGTAGGAGGTATGCCCCGCGGATGTCCAGTGTGGCGGCGTTCATCACCACGCCGAGCAATCCACTCGATGACAGCTTCCGATCGTCGGCGATCGCCGTGCGGGTGCCATCAGTGAGGGCGATCACCCGCTGGATCCGCGCCCAGCCGTAGACGTTGTCCGCGCTGTGCTCACCGATGGCGGGCTTGTTGTTCCAGCTGGCGAGGAACCCTGACTCCGGGTTCACGTCCGACGGGTGATCGTCGAAGGTGAGATAGCCCTTCCAGTCCCACCTTGGGTCGCCCCACCTGGGCAGTTCCATGTCCACGCCGGCAGCCCGCTTGGGCATGCGCCCGGAGGTGAAGGTCGCGATGTCCGAACCGTCGAGGTAGAACCAGTTGAACGTGAACAGCACCCGGGCGAACGTCTCCCGGAAATCCTGCTGGCCATGGATGACTTTGGGGTTGTTCACCCGGGCGAACCCGAGAGTGGAATCGATCTCGTGCTCGTACGTGGTGCGCTCCAGCACGATGGCCACCGGCGTGCCCTGCACCGTCGTGCGGTACTGGACGATCCCATGCCGCGTGCGCATCACCGGGACCTTCGTGATGGCCGCGCCGGAGGGGCCGCGCTCCACGTGCTGCCAGGTTTCGATGGGCACGCAGTTGTTATCCTGATCAAGGTATGAGGTGGAGGCGATCGTCGCGGGGGAGCCGTCGGGGTTGCACAGCCGCTCAGCGACGGTGTCGATGATGTCGCCACTCGCGCTGGTCGCCGACCAGGCGTACCCGTCGCCGCGGCCCAAGAGAACGAACATCTGCAGGTTGACGAATGCCGCCCCGCGCGCGTTATAGCTCGGCCCGTGCAGGGCTTCCTCCATAAGGAGGTTCGGGACCTGATAGCCCGTCTGCGCGCCGAAAACGGCGATGGGATGGCCCGTGGTCGTGTGGGAGCCGGCGACGAGAACGGCGTTGCTCATGCCGATCGGGTTTGCCGAGCCCGCCACGGAGGCCGGCGGCACCCGCTGGGCACCGTTGGCGGTCGGGATGGCCTCGGTGTAAGTGGTGGGCGGGAGGATCGGGCCGCCGGTTCCGATCGCTGTCCGCCCATCAAGGTCGGGGAGAGCGACCGCGGCCGGATCGACCGGCCCGGTCTGACCGTAGGGGAACTGCCCGCTCACGGTCACCGCGGCTTCGGGATCGAGCGGGTTCATGGTGTCATCGAAGATCTTGCGCCCCGTGTCCGCCCCGAACGCCTTCTGCAGCTTCAACAGCCACGCGGCATTCGCCGCCTCGTGCCCGCCGCCCTTACCGAAGATCCCGCCGATGACCGAGGCGGCGAACACGATATCCGTGGCGGCGTAGGGCTGTGGGGTCACCTGCAGCAGCGCGTACTCCTTCGGGCACCTGGGGGCGGTGACCGTGGGGCACAGCATCCGGCGCGCGGCGTTGACACCGTTGACGAAGGCATCGAGGCGGGAGCGCAGTTCGGCCCCCTCCGGGCCAGCCAGCGCGTCGAGCTGGGCCTGCGCGTCCTGGCGCGTGTAGGCGGCCGCGCGCAGCTGGGCGACATCCTGGCTGACGCCCGCCGGCCCGAGCAGCTCGCTGAGACGGCCGGCACCGAGGTAGCGAATGGCGTCCATCGCGAACATCCGGCTCTGTGTTCCGGCCCACCCGGCACCGTAAGCGGTGTCGTCGTCGGTGCTGCCGTAGACGAAGGGCACCCCGTACCGATCCCACTTGATCGTGACCCCGTGTCGTGGCCGTTCCTCGCGGACAACGCTGCCCGGTGCCGGGTCGAGCGAGGCGTCCTTGTAGTACTTCTGCGCGGTCGCGTCCGTGATCTGGCCTGGCGGGACGGTGTTGAGCCCGTCGTACATGTCGCGCTGGCTGGCAGTGCCCGGTGCGGCCAGTGCCTCGCCCGGCGGAAGTACATTGCGCACGACCAGGGTCGAGCCGCTGGGCTCGCTGGCGCCGGCCCCCGGGGGAGTGGGCGAATCTGAACAGGCGGCGGCGACCAAGCCGATCAGCACGACCATCGTTGTACTGACCAAGAACCGCGCCCGGAGCATTCCTTCTCCCCCCGCCGGTGGCATCCGGCGCTGGTCACGCTAACCGCTGGGTGCGACATGTCGCGCCGGTGCCCCGGGCCTGTGGCCGAGCCGAAACATGCATCGGTGCAGCAGGAACGCATGCCAGGCTGGGCGCGTGCGTTCCTTCGATCCCGTGCGGCTGGGCAGTCGGGAAGCGGGGGCCTGGGTCGCCTACTACCGCCACGAGTGGTGGCGGTTCCTGCGGTGCGCCGTCGGCATGGTGCGGACGGGCTTTGGGATGTCCTGGCCGCGGACTCTGCTGGGGGCCTGGTTCGTCCTGCGGGCGAACCAGAAGTGGGCGCCCTACCCTGACAACGACCCGGACGCCGCCCGCCGTCTCATGCACCGCTTCTACCGACAGGTGACCCGAGCGACGGGGGAGCGTTTCGACATCGCCGAGGCCGCCCGCCTGGAGATCGCGTGGTGGCGCGCGCACCGGGAATTACAGCGCGAGCGGCCGGGCTCCGGTGACGAGGAGCTGGTCGACGCCCTCGCCGCGCTGTACGCGCACGTGTACGGCATTCCCGCGGCGGACGGCCGCCAGGCCGGGCGGCTGCGGGCCGAAGCCATGCGTCTTTCCGACACCTGGGTCGAGGCGGGATGCGACCCCACCAGCCCCCTGGTCGATGGCGAGCGAGTCGCGCTGGTGCGCTCCTATGCCACGCTGCTGGCCGCGGTCTACCGCTGAGACACCCGAGGCGCGGGGGCTTCCGGCCATCGCGTCAGGGCGCGGCCGGGGTGGTGGCGCCGGCAGAGGACGCAGCTAACGACGGCGTCGTGTTCGGCAGCGTGCCGCTGGTGATGACCTGGTGCCAGGTGGGGCGGTTCTGCCAGTCCATTGGCGCGGCAGAGGCTAGGCCCACCGAGGTGAATTTGATGTCGTCCACAGACAACGGATAGACCCACTTCGTCGGGTCCGTCTGCTTTTGCTGGGTCTGCAACTGCCCGACGGCGGTCTGCAGTGACTTCTTCAGAGCAGCCGTGCACGCTTTGAGATCACCATTGCCGCAGTAGGGCTGGGACATCGGGTCTGTGACGTCCTGGCCGAGCAGCTTGCGCAGGTCCCGGTCGACATAGCCGTACCAGGCCACGTTGGCGTAGGCCGAGCCCTGGTTGTTGAGATTCGGTGACCCCGCGATCGGGCTCTGCGGGATTTGGAACGTCAGCTCGGCGAGGCGACTGTTCATCACCGCCGTCGCCGCGAGTGGCCACCAGGTGTCGAACAGCGCGATCGCGGCCTGGTCGGCATATGCCCCGGTACGGGCGCGGTCCACCCGGTGTGCGCCGTCGCGCACCCAGTTGGTGAGCAGACTCGTGTATTGGGAGATCTGCGGGTCGTCGCCGAGGACCCGCAGCAACGTCGGGAGAAGATACGCCCCCCGTGGGTCTACGGTCGCGCCGTTCATGACCACGCCGAGGACGCCCCCGGCGTCGACCTTCCTGCCGTCGGCGATCGCGTTCTGGATGCCGTCACTGAGCGACAGGACGCGCTGCACCCGCGTCCAGCCGTAATCGTTGTCCGGGGCGCGTTCACCGATCGCAGGCTTGTTGTTCCAGTTCGCCAGGAACCCCGACGGTGGATCGACGGCCTGTGGGTGGCCGTCGGGCTGAAGCCAGCCCTGCCAGTTCCACTTCGTCTCACCCCAGCGCGGCAGCGCCATGTCCTGCCCCGGTGCCCGCAGGGGGAGCTTGCCGGAGGTGAAGACGGCGATGTCCTTGTCGTCGATGTAGAACCAGTTGAAGGTGTAGCCAAGCTGCGCAAATGTCTTCCGGAAGGCCTCCTGCCCGGTGATGATCGCCGGGTCGTTCGACTGCATGAAAGGCACCGCGCTGGAGATCTCGTCCCCATAGGTGGATCTTTCGATGACAATCGCGACGGGCTTGCCCTGCACCGTTGCCCGGTACTGAACAATGCCGTATCCGGTCTTCAACACGGGCAGACTGATCTTCTTGCCGGTGAGGGCCTGGGTCTCGTTGAGCGTCCAGCTCTGGAACGGTATGCACTTGCCGTTCTCGTCCACGTAAGAGGTGGACTTCACGCTGGGGGCGGAACCGTCCGCGTTGCACAGGTGCTGCACGACGCTATCAACGAGGTCTCCGTAGGCGCTGGTCGCCGACCAGGCGTAGGTGGCGCCCCGGCCGAGGAGGACGAACAGCTGTAGGCCGACGAAAGCAACGCCGCGCGCGTCGTAATCGGGGCCGTGCAGCACCTCTTCTTGCAGGAGGCTGGGCACCTGGTAGCCGACCTGGGGGCCGAACACCGCGACGGGCTTTCCGGTCGTCGTGTGGTCGCCGGTGACCAGCAAAGCGTTGCTTGCCGCGAGCGGCGCCAGCGGCACCGTGTAGAGGTTTCCCTTGTTGGTGGGCACCTGAAGCTTGAACGCAGCATGTTCGGCCGGCCCGAGGTTGCCGGTCCCCGTCGCCGTGGGTCCCTTGAGGTCAGGTATCGCGACTGCGGCCGGGTCGGCGTCCCCGTTCTGCCCGTACGGGAATTCCCCGGGGACTGTGACGGCAGCGGTCGAGTCGTTCCAGTCCAGGGTGTCATTGAGGATCTTGGAAGCCTCCTGCGTGCCGAACTTCTGCTCGAGCTGGGCGAACCACCGCGCGTTGATTGCTTCGGCACCGCCGCCTTTTCCGTAGATCCCACCGATCGTGGCGGCGGCGAAGACAATGTCCGCTGGGACAAAGGGCTTCGGGGGCACCTTGAACAGGGCGTATTCCTTCGGGCAGGTCTTCGCCGTGACGGTGGGGCACAAAGCCTTTCGGGACGCGTTGATGCCGTCCACGAACGCGTTGATCCGGGACACCGCATCGGCGCCTGCTGGGCCCGAGTTGGCCAGTGCATCTATTTGCTGCTGGGCCTCCTGAGGCGTGTAGGCGGCGGCGGCCAGCGCGGCAGCGTCCTGCTGGGCCGCGTCGGCCACCGGGACGAGCTCTGCGCTGCGCCCGGCGCCGGCGTAGCGGATGTAGTCCATCGCAAACATCCGCAACTCGGTGCCGGCCCAGCCGGCGCCCCAGGCGACGTCGTCGTTGGTCGTGCCGGAAATGTAGGGGACCCCCCACTTATCCCACACGATCTTCACACCGGGACGCTGCGGCGGATTCTCGGTTGTGACGACGTCTTCGTTGGCCGGCTCCAACACGCCCGGTTTGTAGTGCTGGCCCACCGTGCTGTCATTGATTTGGGCGGGTGGCACCGTGTTCAGCTGGTCGTACATGGTTTCCTGGGTGGGCACGCCCTTGGCCCTCAATTCGCCGGGCGGGAGCACGGTATAGACCGTGAAGGCGTTAGCGCCCGACGAGCTGGACCCCCCACCACCGCTCGTGGACGACGTGCAGGCAGCCGCGACGAGCCCGACGGCGGCAGCGATGAGAACGAGCGCTCCGTTGCGTCGCATGGCTCCCTCTCGTGCCTGCCGGTCATCTGTCGTAACGGTAGCCGGGGGGTGATCCGAACGGGGCTCAGGCGCGCAGCCGCAGCCCGCGCGGTGTAGGCCGAAAGCCCGCAGCCTCCAATGCGGCGACCAGCGGTGCGTCCAAAGGCAGGCCCGTCACCTCATGGCCGTCTGCCCGCTGCACCGCCAGCCGGCCCAGCCACCCGTCCCGAACTGCCAGGGCGAGCGCATCCGCCGCCGGCTGCAGGGCAGCCGGGTCGGCAGACCAGGAAAGCAGAGTGCGCCCACCCCGCTCGACGTAGAGCACCAAAGCGCCGTCCACCAGCACGACGAGGCTGCCGGCCTTGCGGCCGGGTCGATGGCCGCCG
The DNA here is from genome assembly GCA_017882765.1 of Frankiaceae bacterium. Classification (GTDB taxonomy): domain Bacteria; phylum Actinomycetota; class Actinomycetes; order Frankiales; family Frankiaceae; genus JADGOW01. The sequence goes on along the minus strand of JADGOW010000010.1, from coordinate 13,017 downwards.
TCCGGACCCGCCGCACCCGCCGCACCCGCCGCACCCGGCCTGCTCGGCCAGGGCAAGGCAGCGCCGTAGGGATTGGCCGGGTCGGTAGCGGCGAGGACGAGGGCGCGTACCTCGTCCCGCTCGTCGGGCGTCCACGGCGACTCCGCCGCCGCCGGGCGCGAGTCGGGGCCCAACGACCTGAGCCGTTCCGGCGCGCCCGTGGCCGCGAACTGCGCCGCCCCGAGCGACTCGATGAAGTAGCCACGGCGACACTGCCCGGAGTCTTCGAACGCCCGCAGAACTGGATACAGGCCCGCGAACCCCCCGGGTGCTTCCTCGGCGGCCGCGGCGCCACGGGTGATGATCCCGTGCCTGTCGAGCAGCGTGGCGGCCCGCACGTGTGCCCGTTTGGTCGGGTCGAGATCGCGGTCGGGTAGGAGGCTCCAGCGGCCGGCCGCAGCCGGCGGGCCGGGACGCCGAGGCAGCACCGGGCGCCCGTACCGGCCTCGTGCCGGGCGCGGACGTGTGCGGGTCGGCCGCGCGCCGAGCAGCGCACGAAGCGGTGCGAGCGTGTCGTTGGTGAGATGACCAGACCAGACGAGATCCCAGAGGACCTGGGTGAGCGCGGTGTCGTCGAGAAGGGTGAGCCGGTCGGACAAGGCGCGGAAGAACAGCGCGTGCCCGGTCGCCAGCTCGTCAAGCACGGCCTGGTGCAGGGGGAAGGCCACCGCCTCCGGATCGGGCGGAGGGAGCAGCAGCGAGGCGTTCTCGGCGAGGGTGAGCACCACCCAGCCGTCTTCGCCGGGCAGCGCGCCGGCACCCGCCCACTGCACCTCGCCGCTCGCGCACAGCTCGTCCAGGAGCGCGGGGGTGTAGTCGCCGACCCGGGACGGCAGGATCAGATGTTCGAGCGCGCTGGCAGGAACTCGGGCTCCCTGGAGCTGTTCTACGGCGCGCAGAACAGCATCGGGCCCCGAGCCGCCCGTGCCCACGGCCTGCCACGCCGGCAGGAAGCGGCCCAGTGTCTGCGCCGGGACGGGTTCCACATCGTGGCGGAGCCGGGCCAGCGTGCGCCGGCGCAGCCGCCGGAGCACGTCGGGCGTGCACCACTCGGTGCCGCTGCCCCCCGGCCGGAACGCGCCGTGCACGACCTTGCCCGCGGCCGCGAGCTTGTCCAGCGTGCCGATCACCGGAGCAACGCCGAGACCGAACCGGTGGGCGACCTCCGCGGCGGTGAACGGTCCGTGCGTACGCGCGTACCGGGACACGAGATCGCCGAGTGGGTCCGCGACCGGTTCCAGGTAAGCCTGCGGGACCCCTGGCGGGGGCATCGCGCCCAGCGCGTCGCGGAATCGAGCCACGTCTTCGGCCGCGATCCAGCGCGCCTCACCGGCGACGCGGACGGTTACCGCCCGTCCGGTGCGTTGCAGGGCCGACAGCCACGCCGGCTCCACGCCGCGTACCACCGCCTCGTCGATCGTCAAATCGCCCAGGACGCGCAGCAGGTCGGCGGCGTCCTCCAGGTCGCGGGCACTCCGGTCGGGCGCGCGTCGCTGGAGCTCGGCCTCCACCTCCGCCAGCGCATCGGGGTCGAGAAGCTCGCGGAGCTCAGCCTGGCCCAGCAGTTCGGCGAGCAGGGTCGGATCGACGGCCAGCGCCTGCGCGCGCCGCTCGGCCAGCGGGGCATCCCCCTCGTAGAGGAAGGCAGCGACGTAGCCGAAGAGCAACGACCGGGCGAATGGTGAGGCCGCAGGAGTCTCCACCTCGACGAATCGCAGCTTGCGCCCGGCGACTTCAGCCATGAGCTCCCTCAGCCCGGGGACGTCGAAGACATCCTGAAGACACTCCCTCATGGTCTCGAGCACGATCGGAAAGCTCGTGAATCGGGACGCGACCTGAAGCAGCAGCGCGCTGCGTTGGCGTTGCTGCCACAGCGGAGTGCGCCGGGCCGGGTTGCGGCGGGGCAACAGCAAGGCCCGGGCCGCGCACTCGCGGAAGCGGGCGGCGAATAGGGCGCTCGTCCCGACCTCGGACGTGACGATCGGTTCCACCTCGTCGGGGGCGAGAACGGCCAGCCGCCCGCTCGGGGGCTCGTCCACATCCGGGATGCGCAGCATGATTCCGTCGTCGGAGTGCATGGACGCGACCTCGACACCTAGCTCTTCGCGCAGACGGGCAGCCAGCGCCATGGCCCAAGGAGCGTTGACCTTCGCCCCGAACAGGGAATGCACGCAGAGCCGCCAGTCGCCGATCTCGTCGCGGAACCGCTCGATGACGATCGTGCGGTCGTCGGGAGGGCGGCCGGTCGCCTGCTTCTGCTCGTCCAGGTAGGCGACCAGGTTGGCGGCGGCCCACTCGTCCAGGCCGGCCTGGCGCGCTCGGTCGGCTGCTTCCTCGGGCCCCAGGCGCCCGAGTTCACGGACGAAGGCGCCGAGCGCCCGGCCCAGTTCAAGGGGCCGGCCGGGGCGGTCTCCATGCCAGAAGGGCAAGCGTCCGGGAAGCCCCGGGGCCGGGTCGACGAGCACCCGGTCGTGAGTGATCTCGCGGACGCGCCAGCTCGACGCGCCGAGCACGATCACATCGCCGGCGCGGGACTCGTAGACCATTTCCTCGTCGAGCTCGCCCACCCTGGCGGCCCGCTCGGCACCGGCCAGGAAGACACCGAACAGGCCCCGGTCGGGAATCGTGCCTCCACTGGTGACGGCCAGGCGTTGGGCGCCCGGCCGCGCTCGGAGCAGGTTGCTAGCTCTGTCCCAGGTGATCCGTGGCCGCAGCTCGGCGAAGTCGTCGGAGGGATAGCGGCCGGCGAGCATGTCCAACGTCGCCTCCAGAGCGCTGGCGGGCAGGTCTTGGAATGGCGCGGCCCGGCGTACGAGGACGGCAAGGTCGTCCACGGTCCACTCGTCGACCGCGAGCATCGCGACAATCTGCTGAGCCAGGACATCCAGTGGGTTGCGCGGGACATGCAGGGCCTCGATCTGGCCCGCGCGCATGCGCTCCGCGACGACGGCGGCCGCGAGGAGGTCGCCGCGGTGCTTGGGGAAGATGACGCCGCGGCTCACTTCCCCGACCGAGTGACCCGCGCGGCCCACGCGCTGCAACCCGCTCGCCACGCTCGGCGGCGCCTCCACCTGCACCGCGAGATCAACCGCCCCCATGTCGATGCCCAGCTCGAGGGTGGACGTGGCGACAACAGCGGGGAGCCGCCCGGCCTTGAGCTCATCCTCGATGAGGGTGCGCTGTGTGCGGCTGACACTGCCGTGGTGCGCGCGGGCGATCTCGATCGGCGCGGCCCGACCGATGCCGCTGGGCCCTACGATCCCGGCGGGCATACCGGGCTCGGGCAGCTCTGTGCCCGCGCTCTCGGCGGCCAACTCGTTGAGGCGGCTGCACAGCCGTTCGGCGCTGCCCCGCGAGTTGGTGAAGACGAGCGTCGAGGAATGGCTGGTTACGAGGTCGAGAATCCGGCGTTCGACCGCGGGCCAGATCGAGGGGCGGGGCGGGGGCTGGCCGGGCTCGGCCGGGGCGAGAGCAGCCTGCTCGGCCAGGGCCGTCATGTCTTCGACGGGCACCTGGATCTCGATCTCGACCGACTTCTCGGACGGCGGCGCAACGATCGTCACGGGTCGTCCGCCACCAAGGAACCGGGCTACCTCGGCCACCGGCCGAACCGTGGCGGACAACCCGATGCGCTGCGCGGGCCTTTCCAGCAGAACGTCGAGTCGCTCCAGGCTGACCGCGAGGTGGGCACCGCGCTTGTTGCCCGCGATCGCGTGCACCTCGTCGAGGATCACCGATTCGACACCGAGTAGCGCCTCTCGCGCGGAGCTGGTGAGAACCAGGAAGAGCGACTCGGGGGTTGTGATGAGGATGTCGGGCGGGGTGCGCGCCATCCTCCGCCGGTCATCGGCGGGGGTGTCGCCGGTGCGGATACCCACAGACACGTCGGGCATAGGCAGGCCCAAGCGGGTGGCCGCCCCGGTGAGCCCGGCCAGCGGGGCGCGCAGGTTGCGCTGCACGTCGACCGCAAGCGCCTTCATCGGGCTCACGTACAGGACGCGGCAACGGTGTTTCGGATCGCTGGGGACCGGGCTGGTCACCAGGCGGTCGAGGGCGGCGAGGAAGGCGGCCAGGGTCTTGCCGGCCCCGGTCGGCGCCACGACCAGCGCGTGCTGCCCGGTTCTGATCACGTCCCACGCCTGAATCTGCACTGGCGTCGGCGCTGCGAAGGCGCCGGCGAACCAGGAGGCCGTCAGCGGGCTGAAAGCCGTGAGCGGGTCGGTGTGCGCCATGAGTTCAGTCTCACGTGCGGGTACGACAGTTTCGGGGTGGTGATACTGCCTGTGTGCGCCTCACGGAGTTCTGGCGGTTGATGGAAGACCAGTTCGGCTCCTCGTACGCCTCGTCGCTGGCGCAGGACCACGTGCTCCGGGGGCTCGGCGGGGTCACGGTGAGCCGGGCCCTCGACCGCGGGGACGACCCCAAGTCGGTGTGGCGGGTCGTCTGCGAGGAGTTCGAGGTGCCGGCGAGCCGGCGGTGACGAAACGGCGTGTCGGGGCCAGGATCGAACGAGTGTTCGGATACTGTCCGTCCCGGTAAAGGTTATCCCCAGCTGGGTGCGATCACTCGAAACTGTCGCACCGCATCCCTAACGTCGTCCATAACCGAGTTCACAGCTCCGGCTCCGACTTCCAGGAGTGACAGATGGCAGCCCCCGACCGCGACAAGATCGATAAGAATTCCAATGCCCGTGACAAGGCTCTCGAGGCGGCGCTCGGTCAGATCGAAAAGCAATTCGGAAAGGGCTCGGTCATGCGACTCGGGGAGGAGACGAGGCAGCCCATCCGCGTGATTCCCACCGGCTCGATCGCGCTGGATGTCGCGCTCGGCATCGGCGGGCTTCCCCGGGGCCGCGTCGTGGAGATCTACGGCCCCGAATCCTCGGGCAAGACGACCGTGGCCTTGCACGCTGTCGCGAGTGCCCAGGCAAGCGGCGGTATCGCGGCATTCATTGACGCCGAGCACGCGCTCGACCCCGAATACGCAGGAAAGCTTGGTGTCGACACCGACGCGCTGCTCGTCTCCCAGCCCGATACCGGCGAGCAGGCGTTGGAGATCGCTGACATGCTCGTCCGGTCGGGGGCGCTCGACATCGTTGTCATCGACTCCGTCGCCGCCCTCGTGCCCCGGGCCGAGATCGAGGGGGAGATGGGCGACAGCCACGTCGGCCTGCAGGCCCGGCTCATGAGCCAGGCGCTGCGCAAGATGACGGGGGCGCTCAGTAACTGCGGCACCACCGCGGTGTTCATCAACCAGCTGCGCGAGAAGGTCGGCGTGATGTTCGGCTCACCCGAGGTCACCACCGGCGGGAAAGCACTGAAGTTCTACGCCTCGGTGCGGCTGGATGTCCGCCGCATCGAGACCCTCAAGGACGGGCAGGACGCGGTGGGCAGCCGTATCCGGGTCAAGGTCGTCAAGAACAAGGTGAGCCCGCCTTTCCGTCAGGCCGAGATGGATCTCCTTTTCGGTCAGGGGATCAGCCGCGAAGGCGGTCTGTTGGACATGGGTGTCGAGCACGGAATGATCCGTAAGTCGGGCGCCTGGTACACCTACGAATCCGAGCAGCTCGGCCAGGGCAGGGAGAACGCTCGGGCCTTCCTGCGTGACAACCCGGATATCGCCGATGAAGTCGAAAAGCGGATCAAGGAGAAGCTGGGGATCGGCCCCGTTCTGGACGCAGACGACCTCGCTCCGGTCGTACCCGTGGACTTTTGACCGGCATGACGGGCACCCCGGGGGCGGCAGCACAGGAACAGGCATCCGATGTCCCTGAGCCCGCCGGTACCCATGACCCCACCGCCGCCTCCGCGCCGACGGGTGCCCCGGGGGTCTCCGTGCCGGGTGTCTCCGTGCCGGCTGTCTCTGAGTCGGCCGTGCGCGAGCTCGCCCTGCGGTTCCTTGACCGCCGGGCTCGAACGCGCACCGAGCTGTTGGCGCACCTGCTCAAGCGGGGCGTTCCCGGGGACATGGCTGGCCGCCTCGTCGGCCGGTTCGAGGAGATCGGGCTCCTTGACGACCAGCGGCTGGCCGAGGGCTGGGTCGCATCGCGCCAGGCGACCAGGTCGGCGCGCCAGTTGCGGGCCGAGTTGGCGCGCCGCGGAGTCGATCGCGACGTGGCCTCCGCGGCGGCCGGGGCGGTAGGCGCAGAAGTCGAGGAGGCGGCGATGCTGCGGCTCGTCGACAGACGCGCCGCGGCGATGGGGAACCTTCCGGCCGGCGTCAAGCAGCGTCGCCTCATGGCGCAGCTGGCCCGACGCGGGTACTCAGCCGACGCCGCGCGGCGCTGCGTCGAACAGGTGCTGGGAGGTTCGGACGACGGGGCGGCAGATGGCGGCGGGGCAGCCATGCCGCTCGGGCCTGATTTCCTTGACCATCCGTGATCTGCGGCATACCCTCAGCGACACCAAGATGTACTCCGCGTTACGCGGCTATGTATATGCCATGCCACACAGCTGATCCGGAAACGATAGGACTGAGACCTTCCTGAACTGCAACGAAGGGGCTGCCACTGACGGCATAACCCGGCGCTGATGCCCGGCGAATCCGCTTTACCGGCGGGACGTTGGCAGGCGCCCGTGATTGTCGGCGACTCAGGCGCAGTGATTCGCACTGGGCGCAGCCTGTGGGGCTTCACGTTCGGTTGTTCTTGACGCATCCTCCGTCCCGTGGCCGTCGTTGTGTCGGCACGGGAGAGGAGAACCGGTGGACGGATTCGTCGCCGTGGTTCTGGTCGTCCTGTGTCTTGGTCTCGCGGGTCTGGGTTTCCTGGTCGTCAGGACGCAGCGAGCGGTATCCCGCGCGGGTCCCGAACGGGGCGACCTGGCTAGCACGAGGTCGTCGACAACGGAACTGAACGAGGCCCGTAGACAGGCGCAGGAAGTCCGCGACGCGGCAGAGCGTCAAGCCCGCCAGATCGAGGCCGAGGCCACCGAGCTACGGGCGCGTGCCGACAAGCTGGCCGCCGAGGTGCGGGAGCGGGCGGATCAGGAAGGAAGCGAGATCCGCCGCCGCGCTGACCAGGAGGCGGCCGAGCGAACAGTGCGTGCCGACCGCGAAGCCCGAGAGGCGGCTGCCACCGCGGTCGCCGCGGCCCGTGACCTCGCCGAGGCCGAGCTGGTCGCGGTGCGGCGGGAGATGGATCTGCGCGAGCAGCGTCTCGGCGGCTGGGAGCAGCGGCTCGTCGAGCGCACCGACCGGCTCGACGCCGAGGCCAGGCGGCTGGAGGCACGCGAGCATGACCAGGCCCAGCGGGAAACCTCACTCAACCGGCTGAAGGTGGAGATAGCCGATATCGAGGAGGAACGGCGCCTGACGCTGGAGCGGGTGGCCGGCCTGACCGCCGGGGAGGCGAAGGCAGAGCTGGTCGCCACGATGGAGCATCAAGCCAAGCGCGACGCCGCGATCCTGGTTCGTGACATCGAAAACGAGGCGCGGACCAACGGTGAGGACCGGGCCCGCAGGATCGTGACACTGGCGATCCAACGTGTCGCGAGCGAGCAGACCGCGGAGTCGGTCGTGAGCGTCCTGCATCTGCCCAGCGATGACATGAAGGGCCGGATCATCGGGCGAGAGGGGCGCAACATACGTGCGTTCGAGTCCCTCACCGGCGTCAACGTCATCATCGACGACACCCCCGAGGCCGTGCTGCTGTCCTGCTTCGATCCGGTGCGCCGCGAGATGGGGCGGTTGTGCCTGGAGTCGCTGGTCCTGGACGGCCGCATCCATCCGCACCGGATCGAAGAGCAATACGAGCGGGCCAAGTCCGAGGTCGAAGCCCTGTGCGTTCGAGCGGGTGAGGACGCGCTCGTCGCGGTCGGGATCACGGAGATGCATCCCGACCTGATTTCGCTGCTCGGCAGCCTGCGTTACCGGACGAGCTACGGCCAGAACGTCCTCAAGCATCTCATCGAGGCGGCCCATCTCGCCGGGGTCATGGCCTACGAGCTGCGCCTACCGGCGCAGCTGGCCAAGCGCGGCACTCTTCTGCACGACTTGGGCAAGGCACTCACCCACGAGGTCGAGGGCAGCCATGCGCTGGTCGGCGCCGAGGTCGCGCGCAAGTACGGCGAGGACGAGGAGGTCGTGCACGCCATCGAGGCGCACCACAACGAGGTCGAGCCGCGCACCATCGGCGCTGTCCTGACCCAGGCGGCGGACCAGATCAGCGGCGGCCGGCCGGGCGCCCGGCGCGAGAGCTTGGAGTCCTACATCCGCCGGCTGGAACGCATCGAGGAGATCGCCCGGGACAGACCGGGCGTCGACAAGGTCTTCGCCATGCAAGCGGGCCGGGAGGTTCGGGTGATGGTGCTCCCCGACCAGGTCGACGACATCGGGGCTCAGGTGCTCGCCCGCGATGTTGCCAAGCAGATCGAGGACGAGCTCACCTATCCGGGCCAAATCCGGGTCACCGTTGTGCGCGAGCTGCGCTCCGTGGAGGTCGCGAAGTAACGGATCGGCACCGTGCTGAGCGCGGACGATCGGGGCGGCCGCACGTACGCTTCATGGGTGTGACCGCCCGCAGCTACGAGGTGCGCACGTTCGGCTGCCAAATGAACGTGCACGACTCCGAACGGCTGTCCGGGCTGCTGGAAGGGGCAGGCTACGTCCGCGCGGCTGCGGACACGGTGGCCGACGTCGTCGTGTTCAACACCTGCGCCGTCCGGGAGAACGCGGATAACCGGCTGTACGGCAACCTCGGGCATCTCCGTTCGGTCAAGGCCGCGCGGCCCGGGATGCAGATCGCGGTGGGTGGCTGCCTCGCGCAGAAGGACCAGGCCAGGATCGTCGCCCGCGCCCCCTGGGTCGATGTCGTGTTCGGTACGCACAACATCGGGGCTCTCCCCGTGCTGCTGGAACGGGCCCGGCACAACGCCGAGGCGCAGGTGGAGATTCTCGAGTCGCTGGACGTCTTCCCGTCGACGCTGCCGGCCCGCCGCGACTCGTCCTACGCGGCCTGGGTCAGCATCAGCGTGGGCTGCGACAACACCTGCACGTTCTGCATCGTCCCGACGCTGCGCGGCCGGGAGCGGGACCGGCCACCGGTGGACGTGCTCGCTGAGGTCCGTGGGCTCGTCGACGAAGGCGCCTTGGAGATCACACTTCTCGGCCAGAACGTGAACTCCTACGGCCGCGAGTTCGGTGACAAGCAGGCTTTCGCAGCGTTGCTGCGTGCCTGTGGCGGTGTCGAGGGGCTGGAGCGCCTGCGCTTCACCAGCCCGCACCCCCGCGACTTCACCGATGACGTCATCGAGGCGATGGCGCAGACGCCGTCGGCGTGCCACCAGCTGCACATGCCGCTGCAGTCGGGCAGCGACGCTGTCTTGCGACGCATGCGCCGGTCGTACCGGCAGGAGCGGTACCTGGGCATCATCGACCGGGTGCGGCAGGCGATGCCCGACGCGGCCATCACGACCGACATCATCGTGGGCTTTCCCGGCGAGACCGAGGCCGACTTCGAGGAGACCCTGCGAGTGGTCCGCCAGGCGCGCTTCGCCGGCGCCTTCACCTTCCAGTACTCGCCGCGCCCGGGGACGCCGGCGGCGGACATGGCCGACCAGGTGTCTCACGAGATCGTCCAGCGTCGCTATGAGCGGCTCGTCGCTGAGCAGGAGGAGATCGGGACCGCAGGAAACGCCGCACTGGTGGGCTCCAGCGTCGAGGTGCTCGTCGCGGCTGGTGAGGGGCGCAAAGACGCCCTGACGGGGCGCATGTCGGGACGGGCTCGCGACGGACGCCTCGTTCACCTGTCGGTGGCCGGTGGCAGTGCTCCGGCGGGGGTCGGGGCACCCGACGTGCGTCCAGGCGATGTCGTGGTTACCCGAGTGACGGCTGCCGCCCCGCACTACCTCGTCGCGGACGGCTCGTTGCTGTCTCATCGCCGCACCCGCGCGGGCGATCGCTGGGAACAGGAGCGGTCCAGCGCCCACGAGGCTGACCGGCCCGCTCGGCGCGTCCCGGTGTCGCTGGGGATGCCCCGGGCGACGGGGCGGCAACCCGGGGCCATGGTGGCGTCCGAGTGAGTCTGGTCGCTGCTGCTGTTTGCCCTCATCCGCCGCTGCTTGTCCCGCAGGTCGGGTCGGGTGGGAGCATCGAGGTGCGGACACCCGCGATCGAGGCCGTCCGCTGGCTCGTGTCGACGGATCCGCAGCTCATCGTCGTGGTCGGCACGGGGCCGGAGACAACCTCCTACACGTCTTCTGACACGGGCTCCTTCCAACCATTCGGTGTCGACCTGGATGTGGCTCTTGGCCCGCGTGCCTGCGGCGGGCGCGCCGGCTTGCCCCTGTCGCTGAGCGTCGGCGTGTGGCTGCTGAGGGAGGCCGGGTGGCAGGGAGAGTGCCAAGCAGCGTCGGTCTCGGACGCCGCGACCGCCGATGATGCGGCTGGCGTCGGGGTCGACGTGGGGCGACTAGCCGAGCAGGTCGCCGTCCTGTGTATGGGTGACGGGTCGGCGCGCCGCAGCGAGCGCGCGCCCGGCTGGCTGGACGAGCGGGCAGCCCCCTTCGATGCGGCGGTTTCGCGGGCGCTGTCAGCAGCGGACACCCCCGCGCTGCTGGCGCTCGACATCGCCCTGGCCAGATACCTGCTTGTTGCGGGACGCGCGGCCTGGCAGGCGCTGGCGGGGGCCGCCGTCGACGCCGGCCCGATGGGCGGCTGGCGGGCCCGGCTCACCTACGACGACGCCCCGTTCGGCGTGGGCTATTTCGTCGCGACCTGGTTTCCGGCGGACAGCCCAAACCCGTGAGCGCGCCGGGCTGGCTGGACGCGCGGTCCGGCGTGCGGGCGGGCACAGCGGGCGGGCTCGCGGCGATCGAGGCGCACCCACCGGCTGGTGCGGCCAAGCGGGCGCCCGTCCTGTTCGTTCCCGGCTTCACAGGGAGCAAGGAAGACTTCCTCCCTGTCCTTGCGCCCATCGCCGAGGCGGGGTATCGGGCCGTTGCGGTCGATCAACGGGGACAGTACGAGTCCCCCGGTCCCGACGACCCGGCCGCTTACACGGTGGAGGCGCTGGCGGCGGATTTGATGATCGTGGTTGCGGGCCTGTCGGCCGAGTCCGGTGGCCGTCCCCCCGGCCCGGGTGTGCATGTGGTTGGCCACTCCTTCGGCGGTCTGGTAGCGCGCGCTGCCGTGCTAGCCGGCGCCGCCGGGCTCGGGCGGGGCCGAGGCGCTGGTCTGGTCCGCTCCCTGACCCTGCTCGACTCGGGCCCCGCCGCGATCCGCGGGCCGCGGCGTGAGGGCTTGATGGGCGTCCGCGCGGTCTTGGCGGCTCAGGGTCCGGCAGGAGTGTGGCGGCAGCTGCGCAACGACGACGACCGCGAGCTCCCTCCTGACGTTCTCGCCTTTCTCGAGCGCCGCCTCTGGGCAAGCAGCCCGGTCGGGCTGGACACGATGGCTGCCGAGGTGCTGGCCGAGCCCGATCGCGTCGCCGACCTTGCCTTGCTCGTCGATTCGACTGGCGGCCGCGAGGGCCTGCCCGTGCTGGTGGCGTTCGGGGCCGACGATGATGCCTGGTCGCCGCACGTTCAGGCGGAGATGGCCGCCCGATTGGGCGTCCCCGCGGTGTCCATACCGGGGGCGGCGCATTCCCCGGCAATCGAGGCGCCGGAGGCGACCGTGTCGGCGCTCCTTGCCTTCTGGCGGCGTGTCGACGAGCCAGTGGGGCCGGGGGAGCCGTCGTGTCCCGCGCGATGACCCAGGTCGTCGCGGTCGTCGGTCCCACCGGGGCGGGCAAGTCGGCTCTCGCGCTCGATCTCGCCCTGGAGCTGGGTGGGGAAATCATCAACGCGGACTCGATGCAGCTGTACCGGGGGATGGACATCGGCACCGCGAAGGTCCCGACCGCGGAGCGTCGCGGCATCCGGCATCACCTTCTGGACGTATGGGACGTGACGCATGCGGCGGACGTGGCCGCCTATCAGCGGCTCGCCCGTGCCGTCGTGGACGAGTTGGTCGGGCGGGGCGTCGTCGCGGTACTCGTCGGGGGTTCGGGCCTGTACATCCGGGCCGCGCTGGACGCCTTGGATTTCCCGGGTACGGATCCGGCCCTACGGGCCCGGCTCGAGGCGGAGTTGGCCGAGGTCGGCCCCAACCGGTTGCATGCCCGGCTCGCCCAACGTGACCCCGAGGCTGCGGCGGCGGTCCTGCCCTCAAATGGGCGGCGAATCGTGCGGGCTCTGGAGGTCGTCGAGCTCACCGGTCGGTTCCGGGCCCAGCTGCCCGGATACCGTTCCGTCTATGACGCCGTTCTGCTCGGCGTCGATCGCGAAGACCTCAACGACCGAATCGAGGCCCGTGTCACGTCCATGTGGCGCGGCGGGCTGGTCGACGAGGTTCGAGCGCTTGTCGGGTGCGGGTTGCGGGAGGGCAGGACCGCGTCCCGAGCTCTGGGGTACGCCCAGGTGCTCGACCACCTCGATGGCCGGCTGCCGACAGTCGAGGTGACCCAGGACGCCATTGCTGCCGCGACGCGGCGGTTCGCCCGTCGTCAGCGGCGCTGGTTCGGCCGCGACCCCCGCGTGCGCTGGCTCGCTGAGGCCGGGCCGACTGCGGCGCTGGACGCTCTGCATCGCTGAGGGACCCGATCGCGACCCGGGTTGCGCCGGTGCGGGCGTGAAAGCGAGCCCCAGCTGGGGCTTCAGGGGCGGGGCCCGGCCGCCGATGAGGGTGGCACCCGGGGGTGACCGACGGCCCCCCTCGACCTGGGGAGGTTCTGGTGTCGACACTACCCCGGGCCGGCGATTCCGCTGCCGACCCCGAACTCGTGCCGGTCCTCGCACGCGCGGCGGCCGGTGTCCCACACGTTCTGGACCTGACCTACCTTCCCCAGGTCGATCTGGCGTCGGGGGAGGTGGTCGGGGTCGACGTGAAACTGCGGATCGCTCATCCCCGCCGGGGCCTCCTCTCACCTGCGCAGTTCTGGCCAGCGGCTCGTGCGGCCGGTCTGATCAGCTCGCTGGCGCGGCAGGCGGTGAGGCGGTG
>JADGOW010000247.1 GCA_017882765.1 Frankiaceae bacterium | reverse complement strand
GCGGGCGGGTGCCGGCGACGTCCGAGTGCGGACAGAGGAACTGACCGCCGCCTGGTTCGGGTGGCCCATGCGCACGTTCGAGTGCACGGTGCAGGCCGACCGCCTGTCCCGCTACTACTACCTGGCCGTGTACCGCACCTGGCAGACGCTGATGGCCCTTGACTCCAGAGTGCTCGCGCGGGTCGTGCCGGCCGGGCTGTTCTACAACGTCCTTGTGACGGGGGTGCGCCCGTGAGGTCGGGCCGCTCGTGCAAGGGGCCGACACGGGTCACGGCGCTCAGCCGCCGGGGCCGGCTGTCCTCGGCCCGCGACCCGCGCCAGGCCCGCTTCCTCACGGCGGCGAGCGCGCGATGGATCCTCCGCAACCGAGCCTGGACGCCCTGGCATCTGATCCGCTACTGGCGGTTCTTCCTGTTCAAGCTGCGCAACCCGCACATCGTCACTGAGGGGTTCGTCTTCCTCGGGCGCAACATCGATGTGATGGCGCGGCCCGGTCACGGCCGGATGGTGCTCGGCCGGTTCGTGCACATCGGCAACGGCAACGCCATCCGGTGCCACTCGGGCAACCTGCGCATCGGCGACAAATGCGTGTTCGGCAAGGACAACACCGTCAACGCCCACCTCGACATCGAGTTCGGCGACGCCGTCATCGTGGCCGACTGGGTCTATATCTGCGACTTCGACCACGTCTTCTCGGACATCAATGTTCCGATCAAAGACCAGTGGCTGGCGAAGTCGCCGGTGCGCATCGGGCCGGACGTGTGGCTCGGCGTCAAGTCGACGGTGCTGCGGGGAGTGACGATCGGCCACGGGTCGGTCATCGCCGCGCACTGCCTCGTCAACGCCGATGTCCCCCCGATGTCGGTGGCGGTGGGCGTGCCGGTGCGTGTCGTCCGTAACCGGCTCGACGACTATGACGCCGACGCCGCCCGCCGCGAGGCGCTGGCCGACATCGCCCGCAAGACCGAGGCCGCGGCGCGGCCGGTCATCGAGGCCCGGGCGAAGGGTCGGGCCTGACGCGCCGCCGCCCGCAACCGCGGATACCGGCGCCCGGCCGGACCGGGAGCCCGGCGATCAGGGCGGGGTAGATCGCATCCAGGCCGGCGACGGTGACGGGCGCCGGGCCGCGGTTCGGTGGCCAGGGGAGTCGAGCGCGGCAACGGCCGCGGGCATCGATACTGTCCGGGTGACCGAACCGCCGGAAGTGCGGAGGACCGGGTCGCGGCTGGTCTACGCGAACCGGTGGTTGCGGTTGCGGGAAGACACGATCGTCCGCGGCGACGGGGCGGTCGGCTTGTACAGCGTCCTGGAGAAGCCTGATTTCGCGATCGTCATCCCGGTGCACGAGGACGGGACGATGACGCTCGTGGAGCAGTTCCGGTACCCGATCGGGATGCGCCGGATGGAGTTCCCGCAGGGCAGCTCCCACCGGCCCCTGGGTGCAGCCGAGCTGGCCGCCGCGGAACTCGCCGAGGAGACCGGGTTGCGGGCCCGCGACATGCGCATGCTGGGGCGCCTGCACCACGCCTACGGGTACAGCAATCAGGGCTGCCTCGTGTTCGTCGCGAGCGGGCTGACCCAGGGGGAGCAGCGGCTCGACCCGGAGGAGCACGGGCTGACCGTCCACCGGATCGGCCGCGACGAGTTCGAAGACCTCGTCCGCGGCGGTGATATCACCGACTGCGCTTCGATCGCCGCGTACGGCCTGCTGTCGCTCCTGGGCGCTCGCCCGGGCGACGCCGGGGACCGCCACCCGTCGGAGCTCAGGTAAGCGCCGTCGACTGGTCCTCCACCGCGGTCGACTCCACCGCGGTCGACTGTGCGGGAACCCGCGTCTGCGCCCGGGCCGCCGGCGCGCGCGGCGCTCGCATCGCCAACGCAACGGCGGGGGCCATGACGAGCGCCTCCAACGTCATCGCCAGCACAACAGCGACCGCGACGCCGGTGATCCCCCCAAGCAGGGCGCCGGCGGCCCCGGCGCCCAATTCGAGGGCGGCCCCGATCGTCACGACGACGGCCGCGCGAGGGATCAAGCCCTGCACGCGGCGGACCGCGATGTAGTGGACCTTGACCAGGGTCGGGAAGATGCCCAGACCCAGGATGGCGAGGGCGGCCCCGGCGGCGTCCGCGTAGGACTGTCCGAAAGGCACCAGAAGCCAGTGCCCGCCGAGGCCGAACACGGCCGCCATGACCACCCCCGCGATGACCGACACCCGGATCGTGAAGCGCAGTTCCTGGGCGAGCGCGGAATGGTCGCCGGCCGAGATCGCGTACAGCGCCGTCGACAGGTGTGTCGGGACGATGTAGGCGAAGCCGACGAGCATCCAGGCGGCGTAGAAAGCAGCGCCGGCACTCGGCGAGATCAGGAACGTGACGACTACCGGCAGGGCGAGCCGGGGCAACTGGTAGGCGATGTTGAGCCAGTTGTGCCCCATGACCGTGCCGCGCAGCTCGCGCAACAGGTCCCACCGTGGGCGGAACATCATCGGGATGCCGCGCCGGTGCAATACGAGGGCGAGGGCGCCCAGTGACACGACGTTGCCGACCGTCCACGCGAGGTAGATCCCGACGCCGAACGCATCGTCGAGGTATTTGGCCGCCAGCAGCAGCGCCGCGAGTTTGGTGACGGAAAAGGCACAGTTGCGCCACAGCTGCAGCCCGCCCCGGTGCAGTCCCACGAGCGCCTGGTCGAGGACGAGGGACGCTCCGGTCACTGCGACACCGACGGCGAACAGGGTCACGTGCAGCGGGTCGCCGCCGAACGGGGTGAGGTCCTTCATGAAGGCCGGCGCGAGCAGGGCGGCGACCAGCCCCATCGCGGCGGACACGCCGCCCGACACCAGCAGGGACGCGGTGATGAGCCCGCCTGCCTCGGCGCGCCGGCGCCCGAGTTCGCCGATCAGCAGCGTGCCGAGACCGAGCATGCCGATGGTGCCGAGCAGCGTCATCAACGAGATCGCGGCAGAGCCGTACCCGACCGAGTCGGCGGAGAAGGCCCGCGCCGCCACGGCCCAATAGACGAAGCCCAGGCCTGCGGTGACCAGCGTGGTCCCGAGCAGAGAGGCCGCGCTGACCAGGACGAATCTGCGCTCTTCCAGGAGGGTCCGCAGATCCCGGAGCCGGGGCAGGGCCCGCCTGGGCGGCTGGTCAGGAGGGGCTGGCACCGAGCGACACCTCGCGGTAAAGGACGCCGGGCGCTTGCGTCCGGTAGAGCCGGACAGTCACGGGGTATCCCTGCGCGGCAGCCGGCAACGCGATCTCAGTCCGCCAGCTGGCCGTGTCCTGCAGGCGGAACCCATACGTCCGGCCGGAGCCGGCGTGGGTGGTGAGGTCGAGCGTGTAGCTCTGCGCAGCCCCCTCGTCGTTCATCACGCCGACCTGCGCACGCGTGCTGGAGCTGTTCGCCGTGATCCACAGCTGGGTGAAGGAGGCGGTGTCGTGGGCCTGCGCGGTTTGCACGCCGATCGCGATCGCCGCGGACGCCACCGCGATCGCGAGGACGAGGGAGGCGATTCCGGCCGGCGACAGCCTGAGGGCGCGTCGGACGGGCCGGCGCTCGCCTGGCTCGCCTGGCTCGCCTGGGACGGCGCGGTCGCCTGGCTCGGCGGGCTCGGCAGGCTCGGCAGGGACGGCGGGGTCGCCTGGCCCGGCGGATTTGACCCGTGCGCG
>JADGOW010000246.1 GCA_017882765.1 Frankiaceae bacterium | reverse complement strand
CCCACCACCCCGGCGACCAATGCTTAGAACTCGGATCGGTAGAGGAACGCCGACGGCGCGGCCGGCGGCGGCGCCAGCGCCTCTGAGGAATCTGACATGAAGGCGGGAAGACCCGCACGGCGGGCGAGCAACACAACCCGTGTACGGAATCTAGGTAACGGGAGCTACGTCTGCGTGACATGATCACTACGCCTCGTGTCGGCTACGCTCGGGTCTCCACTACCGATCAGCAACCCGAAGGTCAGACCGACGCGCTCGCCGCCGCCGGAAGACATCACCGCCCAACTCGGGGTTCCGGGGGTAACCGTGCCGGTGATGACCTGCTATCAGCATGACGCGGGATCGGCGGCCGTCAGCGGATGGCGATGACGAGCTTGCCGAGCTTGGGGGAAGCGAAGTCGGAGATAGCTTGCGGAGCCTCGTCGAGCCGGTACGTGCGGGCCACCGGAACCCGCAGGGCGCCGGATGCAGCAGCCTCGAGCAAGCCGCTGAGCTTGTCGGGCGTTGCGACGGCGAGCACCGGTGTGGTGGTGACGTCGGCACGGCCGACCTGGTCCGGGGTGGCGCCCACGACGGAGGCGAGCCGGCCGCCCGAGATGAGCAACGCCGCGAGCTGCGCCGGGTCGCCGGCGGCGTGAATCACTGCGGTAAGCCCTTCCGGAGCAGCTGCGCGGACCTGGGCGGCCAGGCCCTCGGTGTGGTCGACAACCTCAGTTGCGCCCAGGTCGCGCACGAACCGCGCTGCATCGCCGCCCCGCGCGGTCGCGATCACCTTCGCGCCGGCCCGCGCGGCGAGCTGGACGGCGAATGCGCCCACTCCGCCGCTGGCACCCGAAACCAGTACAACGTCATCGGCGGTCAAGCCCAGCGCGGCGATGAGGTCGGTCGCCGCGACTCCGGCAAGGCCGACTGCTGCCGCATCGAGAGCCGACAGCCCGGCCGGGACGGCAACCAGTACCGTCGCGTCGGCGTTCACGACCTCGCAGATTGCGCCCGACCCCAGCGCCATCGCCGTGATCACACCGGCGACCCGGTCGCCGGACTTCCACCGCGTCACGTCGCCGCCGACCGAGTCGACTGTGCCGGCGAAGTCACGGCCCAGCACTACGGGGAACTCGTGTGGCATCCGATCCCACAGGTATCCCGCCGCGGCAGCGACATCGATCCCATTGACCGACGCTGCCTCGACCGCCACCCGCGCCTGCCCGGCATCGAGGTGGCTCACCGGAAGGTCGGCGACAGCCGGGGCAGCGCCCCGACCGGCGATCGTCAGCGCGCGCATGGCTTCCTCCAGATAACCGGGGAGTGATCCGCGGTTCGCGGCTCGACGCTACCATAACCGTGGAACGCTCCCCATAGAGGAATGGTCTTGCCATGTCCGAGCCGGCCCTTCGTTCCGACGCAGCCCGCAACCGGCAGTTGCTCGTGGACGCCGCCCGCGCTGCGTTCGCCGAGCGGGGGCTGGAGGCGCCACTGGACGAGATCGCCCGACGCGCCGGCGTGGGCAACGCGACGCTCTACCGGAGATTTCCGACCCGATGCGCACTCGTGGCTGCCGTCTTCGCCGAAACCCTTCGCGAGGTTGTGACCGCAGCCGACCGCGCCCTGGCAGACCCCGACGCCTGGGCCGGCTTCGTTGGCCACGTCACGTTCCTCTGCCGGCTACAGGCGAATGACCGCGGCCTGGCCGACCTGCTGACCGCAGCCATCCCGGCAGCACCGGAACTCGAAGGACCTCGGGCCAGGGCCTACCAAGGCATGAGCGAGGTCATCGAACGAGCCCAGGCAAGCGGAGAACTGCGCCCAGACTTCCGGCATGAGGACATCGTCATTGTCCTGATGGCCAATGCCGGGCTGCTGGAACGAACAGGGACCGATGCGCCCACCGCCTGGCAGCGCCATCTGAGCTACGTCCTGGCCGGCCTTCGAGCACCAGCCCTTGTCCCGGCGGCGCCGCCAGCAGGCGAGGAAGCCGTCGTCAACGCCATGACCACGCTCGCCGCACGCATGGGTTGCGCATAACAGCGCGGCAGACCGACGTGTCCCCCCACCTGCGGGTGTTGCGCGCCGCGGCCCTCTACCGCGGCCGGAACAGCCACCCTGCTTGACGGGGACGTCGGAGGACCGCGGCTGCGAGTGACGGCCGCCAGGGTCAGGGCTCTGCCCGCGCGGGAGTGACCTTGGACTCTCTAGCCCGCAACCGCCGAGCCAGCTGCCGAACCGGCTGCCGCGTGACCGGCCTGGCGCGGCGTCCGCACGGACAGGACGTCCGCCAGCGCCTCAATCGCGGCGGGTACCGGCCGGTACCAGACGTTCAGCCCGCGCCGTTCGCTGGCGACGAGGCCGGCCTTGCGCAGCTGACCGAGGTGATGGCTCACCGTCGCCTCGGTCACGCCGACCGACGGTGCCAGCTCGCACGTGCACGCCTCGCGTCCCGGCGCGGCAAGCAGCAGCGACAGGAGGCGGAGCCGGGTCGGGTCGGCGAGGGCCTTGAGCCGCACGGCCACCTCGATCGCTTCGGCCGAGCTCATGGGGGCAGCCGCCACGGGGGCGCAGCACACCGGCGCGGTCACGTCGATCACTGGCAGCGGCTTGGGCACTCCTCCACTGTGCCATCAGTTTGACATACGTCAAACTGCCGCCATGATTAGACACATGTCTAAGATCCCGACGAGCCAGGAGGGCCCCATGACCCACGCCACCCGGGACAGAGATTCCGAGCAGAGGGATTCCGAGCAGAAGGACATCCAGGCACTGCGCGAGGAGGTCCGCGTCCGGTACGCCTCGGCGGCACGCAATGTCGGAACCCCCGCCGGCGCCTCCTGCGGCGGGAGCGAGGGCGGATGCTGCGGGGACGTGGCCGCGGTCGAGACGCCCGCAACAGACTTCGGCTCCGCGCTCTACCCCGCGGCTGACCGGGCCGGGCTTCCCGTCGCGGCGGTGGCAGCAAGCCTGGGATGCGGCAACCCGATCGCCGTCGCCGAGCTTGCTCACGGCGAGACCGTGCTCGACCTCGGCTCAGGTGGCGGCATTGATGTGATCTTGTCGGCCCGCCGGGTCGGCCCCGCCGGCATCGCCTACGGCCTGGACATGACCGAGGAAATGCTCAAGCTCGCCCGAGAGAACGCGGCGGCCGCGGGGGTCACCAACGTGGAATTCCTCGCGGGGCACATCGAGTCCGTACCGCTTCCGGCTGCCAGCGTCGACGCGGTCATCAGCAATTGCGTCATCAACCTCAGTGGGGACAAGCCCGCCGTGTTCGCCGAAATGGCTCGGGTGTTACGGCCCGGCGGCCGCATCGGCGTATCCGACGTCGTCGCCGAGGATCGGCTCAGCGTGGCCGACCGCGCCGAGCGTGGGGATCACGCCGGCTGCATCGCCGGCGCCCTCTCGGTAAGCGAGTACCGCGCGGGCCTTGACGCTGCCGGGTTCACCGATGTCACTGTCACGTTTACGCATGAGGTGACCGACGGCTTGCACGGCGCGATTGTGCGCGCCAGGAAGCCACCGCAGACCTGAGCCGCGGCTCGCCTCCCCGCGGGCGGGGGCGGATGCCGGTGCAGAGTCAGGAGCCTCCATTCCCCGCGCCGCACGCCGGTTCTCGCCCTACGGGCATTCGCGGCTCCTGGTCGCTGATGGCAGGGCGCCTCCTGATGGCAGCTTGCATCGCTGCC
>JADGOW010000245.1 GCA_017882765.1 Frankiaceae bacterium | reverse complement strand
TCCAGCCGGGGTTCATTCTGCTGCAGACGGCAGAGATCCGCATCGAGCTCACGGGTCTCGGGTTCATCGAGGTCGTCGGGATCCCCAGCGGGGCTTCGTGGCCTGCCCGAGGCCTCTCCTACCGGCACCGGGCGCTCAGCGACACGACCTGTGGAAAACGCCGCGAGGAGCATTCAGTTGGCTCTACGGTGCCGAAGTGACATCTGGGGGGATGCGAGCGGTCACGCTTGCCGTGGTCGCAGCGGTGGGCCTGACGGTTACAGCACTCGCCGGGTGCGGGGGGCAGGCGGCGCAAGGCGCCCCCGCCCCGACACGCGCGGCAGCGACGCAAGTGTTGGTGCCCCGGCCTCCCCCGAAGACACCGCAGACGCGGGACGGAGCGCTGGAATTCCTCTACGCCTACGTCGCGGAGCGTGATCGTGCGTACATAACAAATGACGACAGCGTCGTCATTGCCTACAGCAGCCCGGCCTGTCCGTGCACGGGTCTTATCAAGGAGAAGCTCACGCAACGCCGGGCGGACGGCCTGATCGCAGTCGGGCCCACTGACACTCTCGCCCACATCACGCAGATCGGCCGGTGGGAGGAACACGGAGCACAACGCAAGATCGGACTGGAGATCGAGGTCCCACCGGTCGATGTTCAAAACAAGACCGGGAGGGTCGTGCTCCATGAGGACGCACTTATCCAGCGCGAGCTCTTCACACTGAGCTATGATCGAGACCATTGGATCATCGAGGACTCGATCGGCTACCGAAGGCCGAAGCCCCAGTGATCGGGGCGATTCACGCCGCGACGCTGCTGTTACTCCCCGTCGTCGCGGCCGCACCTCTCAAAGCCAGCCCCCAGCCTCCTGCCGACTGCGCCATAGCGTGCCCGCGAGTCGGTCCGGACGAGAGTCAGGGCGCAATTGACGTCAACATCGATCTGAACTCCTTCGGCGCCGCCGGCACCCAGTCCGCCGGCACGCCTGCCATCCCCGGCTCAGCCGGCCCGGCCCGACCGGCCGGGCCGGCTGCACCTACCAACCCACAGACCGCAGACCCGGCCACCAACCAGGCCCCCCAACCAGGCGCCTGCATCGGCACGGCTGTCGCCGCCGCCCCCGGCGCACCCGACCCCTGCACCGCACCCCCAGCAGCCCCAGCAGCCCCAGCGCGAGCTGCCCAATCGGGCCGAGCCCCCATCACCACCGCCGACATCGGCCAAGTCGTCCAGCGCTACATGCAACGCATCCCGCTTCCGGCGCCGGGGATCCATCTCAATCCGGCACGCCCGGCCATCGTCAACTTCCCTACCATCGTCAACGCCGACCCACCCCCGGCCAGCCACTTCGTCGTCAGCGAACCCGGATTCCCCCGCATCGACATCACTGCCACCTGCCACTGGCAATGGGACTACGGCGACGGCACCATCACCACCAGCGACTGGCCCGGCCGGCCCTACGACGGCACCCTCCCCGCCGACGATCCCCGGCACTACCTCCTGCACGCCTACCGCGCCCCCGCCACCCTCAGGGTCACCGTCACGGCCGTCTGGTCCGCCACCTACACCGTCGCCGGCCAACCCGGCACGACCCCGATGCCCGGCACCGTCAACCGCGCCAGCAGCACCACCCTGCCCGTCCGCGAATACGCCGCCGCGCTCGTCCCCTGACCCGGGGGGGAAGATTCGGGCCGTCATCTGGACCGAGAAGCTCCCAGCCGGACCAGCCAACCACGCCGGATGTCCTGGCACCCGCCCGCGCGTGTCCACCCCGGGGATGCGCAGATGCATCCCCGGCGCCGGTTCCACGGAGAGGATGGGTGCGTGCCCACTGGCACCCACGCGTCCTGGCACTGCGAACGACGAGGAGAGACATGCCCGCCCCCGATGTCCCCCTGCGGCTGAGTAAGGAGCCGCCGCTCGCGACAGTTCTTATCGACCGCGCAGAAAAGCGCAACGCCTTCACCCAGTCCATGTGGGCCGCCCTGCCCGAGCTGATGGCCGATGTCGCGGCCGACACCTCGATCGCGGCGGTGGTCCTGCGCGGCCCAGCCGGCGGCCCCTTCTCGGCGGGCGCCGACATCAGCGAGTTCGAGAGCCTGCGCAGCGGTGAGAATGCACGGCGCTACGGCGAGATCGTGTACGCCGGGGTGGAGGCGGTGGCGAGCCTGCCGAAGGCGACGATCGCCCTGATCCAGGGGTCGTGCATCGGCGGCGGATGCGAACTCG
Source organism: Frankiaceae bacterium (assembly GCA_017882765.1). Classification (GTDB taxonomy): domain Bacteria; phylum Actinomycetota; class Actinomycetes; order Frankiales; family Frankiaceae; genus JADGOW01. The sequence goes on along the minus strand of JADGOW010000245.1, from coordinate 1,478 downwards.
CACTGGCCTGCGACCTGCGCGTCACCGACACGTCCGCTCGCCTGGGCATCACGCCCGCCAAGCTGGGCCTTGTCTACAGCCTGCCGTCGACCGCGCGGCTCGTCGACACAGTGGGCCCCGCGACCGCCAAGTTCATCCTCTTCACAGCTGACCTCGTTGATGCGCCGACCGCCCTGCGCACGGGACTGATCAACGAGATGCTGGCACCCGAAGACGTCGAGGCTAGGGCGTACGAGCTCGCCGCGCACGTGGCGCAGCGCGCCCAGGTCTCGGTACGGGCCGCCAAGCGCATCGTTGCCCTGGTCGCAGCAGGCCGCCGCGACGTGGACGACGAGGTACACGCCCTCTACGAGGAGTCCTACGAGAGCCCGGAGTACGCCGAAGGCGTGCGGGCGTTCCTGGAGAAGCGGGCGCCTGACTTCGCGGCCGCTCGCCGGCAAGCCTGAGCGCAGCGGGGGCAGTCCCGTCACGTCTTCTGGCGCCGCCTGGCCCGACGCAGACAGCCGCGCCGCTGGTGCAAGTCCTCCGGCTCGGCCTCGGGCCCGGACGCCGCTCCAGCTGACCCAGCCTGGACGGCGCCCTGGCCCGACTCGTCCTGCTCTTCCAGCCGGCTGTGCAAGCGCTGCCGGATCTCGTCCGGAGTGAACGAGCGGCGCCGCCGCTGATCCCGGGCCACCACGACGCCCGTGGCTGCCACCCCGGCGACGCCCGCGAGGCCGACGGCCTTCCACCAGCGCATCGCCCTATGCTACGAGCGTGCCGGGCGCGCCCATGAGCCTCGCCGAGGCGGTGGAGACGGCGCACACCGGCGATTTGGTTGTTCCGAGGGCGCAGTGTCGCCGATCGCGCGATCCGCGTGTCGACCAACAGTCCGGTGAATCACGTGGGCATGGCAGTCACTGTCGAGGACCTGCCCCCGCTGCTCTGGCACGCCGAACTCGGGCGTTCGCTGCCCGATGTCTGGTCCGGGGAGCATCGGCGCGGGGCGCAACTGCACGTCCTCAAGGACGCGGTCGTGGTCTGGGCCACCCGCTACGAGCAACGTGCGTGGCTGCGGCAACTCGACTTCAGCTTCGACCGCGACGACGAGGACGCGATTCTGCGCACGATCGCAAGGCTCGACGGGACGCCCTTCCCGAGCACCGCAGGGCTCGCCCGGCATTGGCTGGGGGGGCGCTGGCGGCGTGGCAAGGGGGCACGCACCCACGAGCTCGAGACCGCGTACTGCGCCGAGATCGTCGCGGCGACCTACCAGTCCGTGGGGCTGCTTCCAGCCGACCGGGCGCCGCGCTGGTATGACCCCGGACGTTTCTGGAGTGGCGACGACTTGGCGCTCGGCCGCGGCGCCCGGCTCGGCGGGGAGATCGAGGTCAGGTTGGGGGACGACGCGGGCGCCGGTTAAGGCTGGGGCCGTCGCGGCCGGCCGCGGCCGGGGCGCGCCCGGCGGTGCCGGCGCCGGGGTTCCCCCCCGGGGCCCG
>JADGOW010000088.1 GCA_017882765.1 Frankiaceae bacterium | reverse complement strand
GGCTGGATCGCGGGGTGCCGCGCACCCGTGCGCTCGAGCTCTCGGCCCGTGTAGGCGGCGCGATAGGCGGGAAAGCCCATCCACTCACCGAGGGCGTCGAACAGCGACACCTCGACCTGGCGCGCGACGCCTGTTCGCTCCCGGTCGAACAGCGCGGTGAGGATGCCGGCGAACGCGTACATCCCGGCGGCGATGTCGGCGACCGCGATGCCCGCCCTAGCCGGCGCATCCGGTGATCCGGTGATCGACACTAGGCCGGTCTCGCCCTGGATGAGCAGGTCGTAAGCCTTCTTGTCGCGGTAGGGCCCAGTCGGCCCGTACCCGGAGATGTCGCAGCGCACGAGCCGCGGGTACCGCTCCCCCAGCTCCTCGGCGCCCAGCCCGAGCCGGCCGGTCGCGCCCGGGGCAAGGTTCTGGACGAACACGTCGGCCCCGGCCAGCAGCTGGTGGGCGACCTGCCGGCCGGCGGGCCGCGACAGGTCGAGCGTGAGCGATTCCTTGGTGCGGTTGAGCCAGACGAAGTGGCTGGACAGGCCCCGGACATCAGTGTCGTAACCGCGGGCGAAGTCTCCCCGGCCGGGACGTTCGATCTTGATGACCCGCGCGCCGAGGTCAGCGAGCTGCCGGGTGGCGAACGGCCCGGCGACGGCGTGCTCGACGGAGACGACCGTGATTCCGGCCAGGACGCCGGGAGCCGTCACCAGTCCAGCCCGCCGCGCCGGATGAGCTGGCCGACGATGACGTTGTGCTGGATCTCGTTGGTGCCCTCCCCGACGATCATCAATGGGGCGTCCCGGAAGTAGCGTTCGACGTCGAACTCGGTGGAGTAGCCGTTGCCGCCGTGGATGCGGATGGCTTTGAGCGTCACGTCCATGCACGCTTCGGACGCGAACAGCTTGGCCATCCCCGCCTCCAGGTCGCAGCGCTCGCCCCGGTCGAGCCGGACGGCCGCGTCCAGCGTGAGCAGCCGCGCCGCCGAAATCTTCGTGGCCATGTCCGCCAGGTAGTTGCCGACGCTTTCGTGCTGCCAGATCGGCTGGCCGAAGGCCTCTCGCTGCTGCGCGTAGCGAAACGCGTCCGCAAAGGCGGCCGTGGCGACCCCGACCGCGCGGGAAGCGACCTGGATGCGCCCCAGCTCCAGGCCCTTCATCATCTGGGCGAAGCCCTGCCCCTCGACCCCGCCGAGCAGGTTCCCCACCGGGACACGGCAGTCGTCGAAAGCCAGCTCACAGCTCTCCACGCCCTTGTAACCGAGCTTGGGCAGGCTGCGCGAGACCGTGAATCCGGGGCCCTTCTCGCACAGCAGCAAGCTGATGCCCCGGTGCGCCGGACGGGCGTCAGGGTCGGTCTTGCAGAGCACGGCGATCAGGCCCGCCCGCTGGGCGTTGGTGATCCACGTCTTGTTGCCCCGGAGCACGTAGCTGTCCCCGTCCCGGCGGGCGACCGTACGCAGCGCCTGCAGATCGGAGCCGCCCCCCGGCTCGGTCAGCGCCATCGCGGCCCGGATCGCGCCGGTCGCCAGCCGGGGCAGCCAGCGCTCCTTCTGCTCGGCGGTGCCGAACAGGACGAGGAGCTGGCTGACGACCGAGTGCGTCCCCATCGCGCCGGCCAGGCTCATCCAGCCGCGCGAGAGCTCCATCGCGATGCGGGCAAAGCAGGGCGTCGATACGGCAACGTCGCCGTAGGGCCGGGGAATGACCAGCCCGAACACCCCCATCGCCTTCATAGCCTCGATGAGCGCCTCAGGATAGGTGTCGGCGTGCTCGAGCTCGGAGGCGACCGGGCGGACCTCGTTGTCGACAAATTTGGCGACCAGGTCGACCATCTGCTGCTCTTCGGCAACGAGGTCGGGCATGCGGGCCTCCGGCGGTTTCCGCGGATCAGGTGGCGGTCAGCGGGCTGTCGCGCGGACCGGCCACCACGCCGTCGTCGTGCAGCCGCCCGATCTCGGCGGCATCCAGACCGAGCACGTCAGCCAGGATCTCGTCGGTGTGCTGCCCGAGCAGCGGCGCCGGGGTGGGTGGCAGCCGACCGAGGACGCTGGACACCACCGGCGAACCGGGCGTGAGGTACGTGCCGATCCCGGGCTGCTCCACGTACTGCCACATCGGGTTGTCCGCAGAACAGCGCGGATCGGTCTCGACCATCTCCCGGAACGTGTTGTACGGCCCCCAGCAGACGTTGTGTTCGTCGAAGCAGTCGCGCACCTCCTTCAGGGAGCGCGCCAGCACCCAGGTCTTGAGCAGCGCCCCGATCAGCTCCCGGGCCTCGAAGCGGTCGCCCTCCTTGCTGAAGTCGAGGCCGAGCAAGTGCTCCACCGAATTGAAGCCCTCCCCCAGGCCAGTGGCCTCGCGCAACGCCCGCCACTGGTTCCCGGTGAGGGCGACGACCATGACCCGGTGCCCGTCGCGGGTGGAGAAGTCGCGGCCGAACGCGCCGTAGAGGTAGTTGCCGTACTTCGGCCGCTCGGACTTGTTGATCTGAACCTCCGCGACCTTGCCGAGGTGCGCCACCATCGAGAAGGCGACGTCGGACAGGGCGATCCCGGCCTGCTGCCCTTCGCCGGTGCGTGAGCGGTAGCGGTCGGCGGCCAGTATCGCCGTGGCCGCGAGGGTGCCGGTGATCGCATCCCAGGCGGGCAGCAGGTGGTTGAACGGCACCGAGAGGTTCTCCGGACCGGTGGCCCACGGGAAGCCGGTCGCGGGGTTGACGGTGTAGTCCACGGCGGTCGAGCCGTCGTGGTTGCCGGTAATGCTCACCATGACCAGGTCGGGACGCCGCTCGCGCAGCTTCTGGTAGGCCAGCAGGCCACGCCCGGGGAGGTTGGTGAGGAAGAAGCCCGAGTCCCGGCCTGGTTCGGTGACCAGCTCGGACAGGATTTCCTGCCCACGCGGGGAGCGGATGTCAATGGCCAGCGAGCGCTTGCCTTTGTTGAGCCCGGCCCAGAACAGGCTGACGCCGTCGCGGGTCACCGGCCAGCGGTGCGCGTCGAGGCCGCCGCCGATCGGGTCGAACCGGATGACGTCCGCGCCGAGCTGGGCGAGCGTCATCCCGCCCAGTGGGGCAGCTACGAAAGCCGAGCCTTCGACGACCCGCATGCCTGTCAGCAGTCCCTGCACGTCCCCTCCCCCGATCAGATCAGTGCGATGAGCTCCCAGTCGAGGACCGGCCGGTCGGCCTCCCCCTCGGCTTCCCCCGGACCAGTCTGCCCGCGGGCAGTCGTCGAGACGCGCAGCTCGACCAGACCCGCCCCGTCCCGCACCGGGTGGACGGCCCCGACGGTCACGGTGCTGACCAGCTCGTCGCCTTCGAAGACGGGGCCGACGTGGTCACAGCGCCGCCAGGCCAGCACCGGCCCCATCCCGGGCAGCACCCGGCCGACCTGCGCCGCCGCGAGCCCGATGGTGTGGCCGCCGTAGACGAGCCGCCGGCCGTACGGCCCCGCCGTCGAGTCGTAGTGGGCGGCGGCGACATTGAGGGTCATGTGCGCAAGCTCGACGGCGCCGATCACGACGTCGGCGGGCTCCAGCTCGAAGATATCACCGGGCTGCAGGTCGGAGCATCGTGGCCCCGGGGTGGCGCCGACATGGACGTCAAGCTGCCAGTGCAGGGGGACGGCAGCCGCGACGGCAGCCGGGTCGATCTCGGCGGGCACCGCATCGAGCGGGTCGGACCGGCCGGTGCGGGCCGCCTCGTTGCTCAGCGGCAGCATCGGGCAGCGGTGGAAATCCAGCACGCGCTCGCCATGCTGGTTGTGCGTGCGGATGCGCAGCACCGCGAGCCCGGTGGGGGGCTTGTCGGGCTGCGACCGGTTCTCCTTGATGGCGACGACCTCCGTGCTGGTGGTCAGGGTGTCACCGACGAAGACCGGGTGCAGCATCACCAGCTGACGGTAGAAGAGGTTGGCCCGCACGCGCTGGGTGAACCCGGTGCTCTGCCCGATGGCCAAGTTGACCACCAGCATGGGGTTGACGAGCGTCTCCGTGCGGCCGGTTACCCGCCGGGAAAGCTCCCCGTCGAGGGCGAGCCGAAGCCGGTCGCCTGTGATCGCCTGATACGCGACGGCGTGCGCTGGCGTCACCGTCACGGCCGGGGCATCGTTGAGCACCTGGCCGACGGCGAGGTCATCCAGCCAGGGGCCCGCGACGCGGATGTGGCGCATCAGCCGGCTCCGCTGCCTCGTCGGCCGCCCCGTCGACAACACGGTCGGCGGCACGGTCGGCTGCCCCGTCGCGCCGGGCCGGGATACTTCGCCATCGCCTCCGCCACTCGTCCGAAAGGGAATTCGCAGGTGAGTGAGGAAGGCTAACCGCCGCGGGGCCGGGATGTCCGCCATTCAGCGAACCGGCTGGGGGCTGGGAGCTAAGGAAGGTCGGGTAAGGGGGTGCCCGACAGGCACGCCGCCGCAGCTAGGTCCCCGCGTTCATCTCCGGGCGGGAAAGCGTGGCCGCGCAGCAGGATGCTGCCGATGTACATGCGATAGACGTTGCGGCCCTCGCAGTCGTACAACACGATGATGTTGCCCGATGCCCCCATCATCACGTAGACCTTGCCGGCGCTGACCGGCGGCGGGGTCTCGGACTTCTCCGCGATGACGTACTGCATCTCGACGCCGAGGACGAACGACCGGTCCTGGATCCTGCCTGTGTCCTTGAAGTTGTCGGCGTCGGTCGCACCCCAGGTCGGCAGGAGGAACCCGGCGAGGCACAGGCCCGTCACCACCGCGAGCGTGACCCGCGGAAGGCGCCGCTTCTCGATCAGGGCCGCGAGGGGCCAAAGGATCAGCGTGAAGACGATGGTCTCCCCGGCGTTTTGAACCATGCTGCTGTCGCTGCACACCGCGAGGACGATTCCGGCGAGCAGCGCGGCGCCGAACGGACCCTCGAGCTTGCGCACCCGGCCCACGACACGTTCCAGCCGGGTCCCCTGCACCAGGCGGTCAATCACCCGCCCGGCCCACTGCACCGCCACCCCGAGAGCGACCAGAATCGCGAAGAACACCAGCAGGCCGATCGAGACGGTCACGACCGGCCAGGTCGCCCGGGACAGGATCTCCGACTGCGACAGCCCTGCCGCGGACGGGAACAGGCCGAGCTGCAGGTAGAATGAGACCAGGTAGGCGTAGATGAATGCGTAGCTGACGACGCCGATCGCGGTCAGCAGCGTCACGACCCCTGGGAGCAGGCTGAACACGCTCTGGCGCGGCGTGTCCTCCTGATGCCTGCCCACGGCTGCCACTGTGCCGCAACGTCCCGACCTGCCCACGACCGGGCATCTGGTTGCCGGGACCCCGCCGACCGCCTTGAAACCCGGCCGGGCCAGGCCGATAGGCGCTGTCGAGACGGTCAGGAGGGCGCGATGTCCGAACCCCAGAAGCCGCGACGGCGGCTGAAGGTGGCCATTGTGGTCCTGGCCGGCGTCGTTGTCCTCGCGGGAGTGATGTTCGCGATCGTGAAAGGCTTCCAGCGCCAGACCGGGGCGCTGACAGCCGTGACGACAACCGAGGCGACCGACGACCTCGAGCTGGGCGTGACCGTGCTCAACGTCGACCCGACCAGGAACGAGGTCACGGCCCGCCTGGCTTACGTGTCGTTCGGACGCTACGAGTCCAACGACGAGCCCGGGCCGACCATCGACCTCGAGATCCTCAACACGAGCCTCAACAAGCCACAGGTGCTCGTCAAGAGGGACACGGTGCCACCGACGTCGGACCTCACGCTGGGCCTCGACAGCGACAGCCTGCGTAACTACCCGTTCGACCACGGGACCGTCTCGCTGGGTTTCTTCGCCCGCACGGCCGACCGCAGGGAGGTCGTCCCCCTTGCCGTCGTCTTCGTCGGCGACATTCCCGGTTACTCGCTCGACGCCACCGGCAGCGTGTCGGAGGGCGGGGTGTATATCGAGGCTTCGGTCTCACGATCCGACTCGACGATCGCGTGGGCGCTGTTCGTCGTCGTGGTCTTCTGGCTCATCTCGGCATCGGTGATCACCGTGTGGGTGCTGTTCATCCGCGGTCGCCGCGGGTTCGAGTTCGGCATCTTTATCTGGTGCGCCGGGATGCTCTTCGCCTTCGCCGCGATCCGCAACTCCCTGCCCAACGCCCCTCCTGTCGGTGCGCTCATCGACTTCCTGTCGTTCTTCTGGGCGGAGGCGATGGTGTGCCTCACTCTCGTGGCAGCCGTGATCGTCTATGCCTACCGGCGTCGCGAGCCGTCCTGACGGAATTGTCCTGACATGCCAGACCCAGAACCTCCGGGCAGTGCCGCTACTGAGTGCCCGCCTGGTCACGGCCGGTCACGCAGGACCCGGCACTGCCGATCATGCCGGTCAGCGACCAGCGGCTGGCCACCCGCACGGTGCCGGCAGCCGTGCTGGTCACGAGCGTCCAACCGTTGGCCGCGGGTGAGACGCACGCCGAGCCCGACAGCACCTGCCAGTACGGGCTGTAGTGGACGAGCACCTCGCTGGTCCCGGGGGCCGGGAAGCGCAGGGTGAACCCGTCGACATCGAGGCGGGTCAGCTTTGCGCTGCCAAGAGCCAGGCCCGGTGCGCCGTGCACGGCCCACACCCGCCAATGCGCGTCGGAGAAGACCGGCGTCAGAAAGGGCAGGCCCGCCCGCAGGAGACCGGCCTCGCGCACCGCTGAGCCGTCCAGCGGCACATCGGGAAGCGCAACGTAGCGCACACCCCGGGACAACAGCCAAGCGCGGTAATCGGCACTCGACAGGTCCGGGCGGTAAAGGACCTCGTTGTACCGCACGTCGAGTTGGCGCTCCCACCCCCGGGCCAGCGGCGCGACCGGGGCGACGAATCGCGCCTCCCAGTGACCGCGGGTAAAGGGGATCTCGACCCGACCGTACGGCGCGGGGTGCGTGCCCAAGAAGTCGAGCAGCCCCTGGTAGTACGCCGGTGCTGCCGACGGGTCGCTGCTGCTGCCGATCGCCGCCGTGATGGGGGCGAACTCCCAGACGAGCAGGGGCACCACCACGAGCGCAAGCACGCGCCGCCGGTACCGCAGGACGATCGCGGCCACGGGCCCGGCCAGCAGGCTCGCCGGCCGAGCCATGTTGCCCCCGATGGGACTGGGCACCAGGTAGAGCACGACGGCCACGAGGGCGTAGATGACCAGGCCGGCCCGCACGACGGCCGCCTCGGGCGGGGTCACGAGCAGCCCGATGCCGGCCACCAGCAGGATGCCCGCCAGGGTGATCAGCGGGAACGGAAAGTGGCCGCCCTCCGGGAAGAGGAAGGACGCGACCAGACCGGCCAACGCCGCCAGCAGCGGAAGGAGCGTGCGCACCGGCCGCGTCCGCGCCCACGCCAGGCCGCCCAGCAGCAGGAACAGCCCGGCCAGTGGGCTGGCCATCGACGCCCCTGCCGCCGCTGCCCCCGCGAGCCCCTGCCGCCCGGTGGCCACCGACAGCAATGCCACCGAAGCGCAGGCCAGACCCAGCGCAAACGGCCCGCGGCCCACGACCAGATTCGCGACGACGGCAGCAGCGAGCCACAGCAACGCCAGATCGTGCCTGTGCCCGGACTCCCGGCGTACCAGGTGAGTCATGCAGGCTGTGGTGACGACACAGGACACGATGCCCACCAGAGCGGCGGAGAACAGGCCGGCAAGCGGTGGGAAGAGCAAGCTGTAGCCCAGCAGATGGTGGCCCGCGTACCACTGGTCGTTCCACAGGACGAACCCGAACGTCTGGAACAGCCAGACCCGGTATTCCTCGGCCGGCGCATCCGAGCCGCGCAGGCCGACCCCGAGCACCAGCAGGCACAACGCAAGTGTGAGCAACCAGGGATGGCGGACGACCGCACGGAGCGGGGACCGGAGGGCAAGCTGGAGTCTGTGGACACGACGCCGGCGGAGAGCAGTCGCGCTCTCGGGCTGAAGTTCGCCCTGGAAGGCGGCGGCGGGCGTGGCGCGGGTGGGCAGCACGGGCTGCCCGGCGGGGATGCCCCGCCGACCGACGTCCACAACGGCCACACCTCCACCTTCCCACCGGGAAGCGCCCCAGTTCGCCAATCCCGCCCGCGTCGCAGGGTGGTGCCCCTCACCATCGCCGGAACAGTGGCGGCGATCGTCGCTGTCATCGCCTGGGCCCAGCTGCCCTCGGACTCGGGCGCGGTAGACCCGACCCGCTGGCTCGGCCTCCTCCCCGGTCCCGGCGGCGGCTTCGGTTGGGCCCGTGCGGCCGCGGCTGTCTTCGTCGTCGCGGCCCTGGCCGCCCTGGCGACGCTGTGGTGGCTGCTGCAGCGGTGGGCCGGCTACGGCTGGGTCTCGACCCGGCTGGCCCGGCTGACGTGGCTGGCGTGGTCCCTGCCGTTCGTGCTGGGGCCGCCGCTGGCCAGCCGGGACGTGTGGGCCTACGCCGCACAGGGCACGCTCGCCCAGCGCGGTTTCGACCCGGCGCGGGTGCCGGTCAGCGCGCTCGGACCAGGTGCGCTGCTGGCGGCGGTCGACCCCCGGTGGCGGGAGACACGGCCGCCGTACGGTGGCTTCGCGGTGCTCCTGGAGCGCGTCGGCGTCGTGCTCGGCGGCGGCTCCCCGCTCGGCACGGTGCTGGCGCTGCGGGCGATCGCGGTCGCATCCGTGGTCGTGATGGTGCTGGGGGCTGCCCGGCTCGTGCGGGCCGAGCTGCGGCCCCGCACGATCCTGCTCATCGGCTGCAACCCGATCGTGCTCATTCACCTCGTGGGTGGCGCCCACCTGGATGCCGCCGCCGGGGCGCTGCTGGTCGCAGGCTTGCTGGTCGCGGACCGCGGTCACCGTTGCGCCGGCGTCGCGCTATGTTGCCTGGCCGGCACGGTGAAGTTCCCGGCGTTCCTGGGCGCGGTGTGGCTCACTGCCTCGGCGGTGCACCAGGTCTGGCAGGCCCGGGCTGCCAGAGCACAGCCCTCCGACCGCCCAGCCGGCCACCCGACCAGCCGCGGGCCGACCGTACTCCCCCTTCTCGCCCGGGACGGCGCCGCCGCACTGGGCACGGTGGCGGTGGCAACCGCTGCCGGCTCGGGGCTGGCCTGGCTGCACAACCTGGGCACCCCCGGCCAGCTGCGCACCGGCGTGGCGCCCGTGGACGCACTCGCCCAGGCGCTGTCGGCGGCGGGCGCGGTCGTGGGCTGGCACCCGGGGGAGCCTTCCATTCTGCGTGTGTGCCGCCTCGCCGGCGCTGCCGTGGCGATGGGCGTGGCACTGTGGCTGGTGTTGCGTCCGCCCCCGCGCCGCTCGGACGACGGCGCAACCACCGGCCGGGTGCGGGTGCCCGCCGGTGGACTGTCCGCAAACGCCCTTCCGGTCGGGCGTCTTGCTGGCGGGCTCGCCGCTCTGGCGCTGCTCGGGCCGGTGCTCTACCCCTGGTACCTGGCACCGGCCATCGCCCTGCTCGCGATCGGCGGGACGCGCGCTCGGCAGGTGCTGATCGTGGCGACCCTCGCCCTGCTCGCGGCGGCGCTGCCCTCCATGCGCCCGCTGGCCGAGGCGCCCGAACTGGCGTTCGCGCTGTCCCTGGGCCTGCTCGCGGGCACCGGGCTGGTACTGGCGGCGCTCGCCCCGCTGGGCCGGGGCCGCCCGGCGCCCGAAGTCGCCGCGGATCTGGTGGCCGCGCAGTGAGGCACCTGACGCCCGGACAGCTGGCGACCAGGCTGCCGGACGCCGGGTGGCGGCGCGGCGTCCAAATCGCGGCCCTGGTTGCCGCGGTGGCCGCACTCGTGACCGGCATGGTCATGCGCCACAGCGGCCTCGACCTGGACGTGTACAGGGCCGGCGCCCACGCCCTGGGCAGCGGCCACCTGCTCTACTCCGACGCCTTTGACGCCGGCCGCCAGCCGCATCTGCTGTTCACGTACCCGCCGGTCGGCGCCCTACTCGCCTGGCCCGCCGCACAGGTTCCCCACCTTCCCGCGATCCTGTGCTGGAACGTGGCCACACTGGCCGTACTGGCCTGGCTGATGAAGCTGACAGCACCGGCCCTGTTCGGACCCGCCCGGCCAGGGCAGCGCATCGGCCCCCGCGTGCGGCTCGTGGCCGCCGTCGCGGCCATCGCCTGGACCACACCGATCATCGATCACCTCGGCTTCGGCCAGGTGAACGTCTTCCTGCTGGCCCTGTGCGCCGCGGACTGTCTGCTGCCACGTACGCGTTGGCCCCGCGGCCTGCTCGTCGGGGCGGCGGCAGCGGTGAAGCTGGTCCCCGGGCTGTTCATCGTCTACTTCCTGCTGACGAGACGACCACGGGCCGCGCTGACGGCCGCCGCCTCCTTCGCCGGGATCACGGCGCTGACCTGGCTCGCCTTCCCGGTCGCCTCGCAGGACTTCTGGCTGCACGCGCTGCGCAACACGAGCCGGATCGGCGACACCGCCTACTTCTCCAACCAGTCGCTCGGCGGCATGCTCGCCCGCGCGGGCGGGGCGCCCGCGTGGCTGCACCTCGGGCTGCTCGCCGTTGCCGCGGGGGCCGGGCTGTGGGCCGCGACGCGTAGGCATGCATGGGGGCGCCCGGAGGCCGGATTCGTCCTGGCCGGCATGACGATGAACCTGGTCAGCCCCATCTCCTGGATCCACCACCTCGTCCCGTTGTGCCTCGCGCTCGTGCTGCTCTGGCAGGAGGCCCTGGCGGGCACGGGACGCCGGCGGGTGTGGTTGCTCGTCACGACCACGGTGGCGTACGCGCTGCTGGTGATCCGGCTGCCGTACGTGGGTGACTCCCTCATGCGCACTGGCGCCGGCGCCCACATACCGGCGGTGCTGGCCCGGGAGAGTTACCTGCTGCTCACGATCGCCATGATGGCCGTGCTGTTCGCAGCCGTCGCGCCCCGGAGGTCCGGGTCGGCACGGTCGGCACGGTCGGCACGGTCGGCACGGTCGGCACGGTCGGCAGGGACGGCAGGGACGGCAGGGACGGCAGGCGCGCGCGACCCGCAGCCGGTCCGCGCTCAGGAGGCGCTCGTCCGGTAAGCGGCACGAACCCGCTGTTGCTGCGCGTCCCCACGCCGGCCATGACCGACCCAGGCACGCACAGCCTCCGATTCGGGCGGGTGAGCCCTCGCCCCCACGCCGAATTTTCACCCGTTTGGTGGCTTGGCGACCCCCTGTTCGCAGGCCGAATCCAACTCCGAGCGGCGTAAAGCCGCGACCACGAGCCCCATCCCCCGAGGGCGCGACCTCGTGTCTTTCGGCCGGTATGTCGGCTTGCCCGGTCGTATCGGAGGTAAGGCATGTTGAGCAGGACACCACCGCCGGGGGGCCCGTCCGGGCGTTCCCGGCTGGCGCGGCTCGCGACGGTCGGGGTGACCCTCAGTCTGGGGGTCACGCTGGCGGCAGGCTGCGCCAAGTTCCCGACCGCGCCCGGTAAGGGCGGCCCCACGGCGACGCCAACGCCAACGCCGACGTCGACGCCCAAGCCCACCCCGACGACTACTCCCACGGTGGGCCCGATCGAGCCGCTGTCGCCCTACATCCCGCAGACTTCCTGCGACGCGACCGAGAAGCCTGGCGTCGTGAAGTTCGAGAAATACCTCCACGGCCAGTACCCGACGACCGGCAGCTACGGCATCATCAACCCCTGCCACGGTGTGGTCAGCGAGCATGCCGAGGGGCGCGCCTGGGACTGGGCCGTCGACATCGGCAACCCGGCCGACAAGGCGCGCGCCGCGGCAGTGATCAACTGGCTGCTCGCCACTGACTCAGCGGGCAACAAGTACGCGATGGCCCGCCGTGTCGGCATCATGTACATGGCCTGGGACGCCAAGATCTGGGGCTCCTATCGCGCTGCCGACGGATGGCTGCCGTTCAGTTGCACCGACAAGACGAGCTGCCACCGCGACCACGTCCACTTCTCGTTCTCTTGGGCCGGCGCCTGGGGAGCCTCCTCCTTCTTCACGGGCAAGGCCGCACCGGTCGACTACGGCCCGTGCGTTCCTTTCGGGCTGAAGTACGCGCGCAAGTACGCGGGCTTCAACCCCAACCCGTGCAACACCCGGTGGCCCGCTGCCCCGGCCGGTGCGACCCTTGCTCGGCTGGTGAGCTTCTACTCCTCGTCACCGGGACCGGCCGTGCTCCGCAAGGGTGACGTCGGACCCGCCGTCTCGGTTGCTCAGCAGGTGGTCAAGGCCGGAGCGGACGGGAACTTCGGGCCGCTCACCGAAACGGCGGTCAAGACCTTCCAGTCGGCGCACGGCCTTCCCGCCGACGGC
>JADGOW010000244.1 GCA_017882765.1 Frankiaceae bacterium | reverse complement strand
GGCTCAGGATTCGGGCGAGCGCGGGGTCTGGGAACTGCCCGCCCGATATGTGCCGGTCACGACTGACCGCGTCGAGAGGAACTCCACCAGGGGCGGGGCGGCGAGGTGACGGGCGCGTTCGGAGATGAAGCGGGCGGTGTAGTCGCGCTGTTCATGGGCGTGGAAAGAGGCGCGGTTCTCGTAGAGCATGTAGAAGACGCGCGCACCTGGGTCGCTGTCCACGGTGTGCACCGCGTGGAGCAGCGTCCCAGTCCCATGAGCCCGGATGCCGTCGACAGTCTGGGCGACGAGCGCGTCGAAGGCGTCCTCGTGGCCCGACCGCACCTGGAAGTGGACGATCAGCGCGAACATGCTCCACCCTCCGATGATCGTCACGCAGCCGCGGCTCAAACCGCACGGCCCAGCGTAGATCGTCACGGGCACTGTCATAGGTTCCGCCAAATATCGGCCGACACCAAAGCGGGTTGCTCTCCGATGAGGTCCTGTCCCGCTGAGCAACAGCACCCTGTGTCCCGCGAGCCGGCAAACCGGACCGGTGCGCCGGTGTGCAGCCGCAAACGTCAGTACGGCCATTTCCAGTCGGCGATCTCCGGCACGTCCTCGCCGTAGGCGCGGGTGTAGATGCGGGCGCGCAGCCGCTCGTCGACCATGTGCTGGCGCACGTGCGAGGCCCGCGGCCCGAGTTCGGGGACCCGGTCGATGACGTCGATGACCAGGTGGAACCGGTCGAGGTCGTTCATCATGACCATGTCGAAGGGGGTGGTGGTGGTGCCCTCCTCCTTGTAGCCGCGCACGTGAATGCGCGGGTGGTTGCTCCGCCGGTAGGTGAGCCGGTGAATCAGCCACGGGTACCCGTGGTACGCGAAGATGATCGGTCGGTCGGGGGTGAACAGCGCGTCGAAATCCTTGTCCGGCAGGCCGTGCGGGTGCTCCCGTTCGTCCTGAAGCCGCATCAGGTCGACGACGTTGATGACGCGCACCTTCAGGTGTGGCAGATGCTCGCGGATCATCGCGACCGCGGCCACGGTTTCCAGCGTCGGAATGTCGCCGGCGCAGGCCATGACGACATCGGGGTAGCCGTCCTCGTCATTGCTGGCCCATTTCCAGATGCCCAGGCCCCGCGTGCAGTGCAGGACGGCTTCCTCCATCGTCAGGTAGTTCAGCGCCGGCTGTTTCCCGGCGACGATCACGTTGACGTATTGCCTGCTGCGCAGGCAGTGGTCCGCTGTCGAGAGCAGGGTGTTGGCGTCGGGCGGCAGGTAGACACGGACGACCGAGGCCTTCTTGTTCACGACATGGTCGATGAATCCCGGGTCCTGATGGGAGAAGCCGTTGTGGTCCTGGCGCCAGACGTGCGAGGTCAGCAGGTAGTTCAGGGATGCGATGGGTTGCCGCCACGGAATGCCGTTGGTGGTCTTCAGCCACTTGGCGTGCTGGTTGAACATCGAGTCGATGATGTGGATGAACGCCTCGTAGCAGCTGAAGAAGCCGTGCCGTCCGGTCAGCAGGTAGCCCTCCAGCCAGCCCTGGCACTGGTGCTCGGAGAGCACTTCGACGACGCGGCCTTCGGGGGCGAGGTTGTCGTCGGTGGGGTAGATGTCTGCTTCCCAGGCGCGGTTCGTGACGTCGAAGACCGCACCGAGCCGGTTTGAGGCGGTTTCGTCGGGGCCGAAGATTCGGAAGTTCGTGGGGTTGCGCGACACGACGTCGCGCAGGAAGCTGCCGAGCACGCGGCACGCTTCGCTGTAGCTCGTTGCGGGATGGGAAACCTCGACGGCGTAATCGGCGAAGCTGGGCAGGTTGAGGCCAGACAGCACTTCTCCGCCGTTGGTAACGGGATTGGCGCTCATGCGCAGCGTGCCCTTCGGTGGGAGTTCGCGGAGCTCCTCGATGAGCCGCCCTTCGCTGTCGAAGAGCTCCTCGGGCCGATAGCTGCGCAGCCACTGCTCGAGCAGTTTGAGGTGGTCCCGATTCGTGCGGACCTCGGCGAACGGCACCTGGTGCGACCGGTAGCTTCCCTCGGCCGGCTTGCCGTCGACCTCTTTCGGCCCGGTCCATCCCTTCGGTGTCTTCAGGACGATCGCCGGCCACCGTGGGCGGCCGCTGAAGCCGGTGGTGCGCGCGTCATCCTGGATGGCCCGGATCCGGTCGATCACCTCGTCCAGCGTCGACGCCATGAGCTGATGGACCTCGTCCGGGTCGCTGCCCTCCACGAAGTAGGGCCGGTATCCGTAGCCCACCAGCAAGCTGGCCAGCTCCTCCCTGGGTATGCGGGCCAGGATGGTGGGGTTGGCGATCTTGTATCCGTTGAGGTGCAGGATGGGGAGCACTGCCCCGTCGGTGACCGGGTTGAGGAACTTGTTGCCGTGCCAGCCGGTCGCCAGGGGTCCGGTCTCGGCCTCGCCGTCCCCAACGACGCAGGCGACGATGAGGTCCGGGTCGTCGAAGGCGGCCCCGTAGGCGTGGCTGAGTGCGTATCCGAGCTCCCCGCCCTCGTGGATGGAGCCTGGTCGCTCGGGCGAGTCGTGGCTGGGGATCCCGCCCGGGAAGGAGAACTGGCGGAACAGCCGTCGCATCCCGCCCTCGTCCTGCGTCATCGAGGAGTACAGCTCGGTGTACCTGCCCTCGAGGTAGGCGTTGGCCACCAGGCCTGGCCCCCCGTGCCCCGGTCCGGTGACGTAGAGCATCGGCAGGTTTCTGCGCTTGATGACCCGGTTGAGGTGGGCGTAGATGAGGTTGAGGCCGGGTGTCGTCCCCCAGTGCCCCAGCAGCCGGGGCTTGACGTGCTCGGTCGTGAGTGGGCTGCGGAGCAGCGGGTTGTCGAGCAGATAGATCTGGCCGACCGACAGGTAGTTGGCCGCTCGCCAGTATGCGTTTATGCGCTGGAGCTCGTCGGCGGTAAGTGGACGAACACCTGTCGACCCGGCAGGGGCAGAGCCGGCAGGGGCAGAGCCGACGGAGGCAGAGCCGGCGGAAGCAGAGCCGGCGGAAGCAGAGGTTGTGTCGGCGCTCATGCCGTCCTCCTGGAAAGAGCCGGCTGGCCCAATGCGCCGGTCGTTTTGGGAACGACCGGGCCGGAAAGCCGGGCGGGGCACACTCGTTCGGGAAGCACTCTATGGATGGATTTGCGCGCCACGTACAGGGGTCGGACGGGGCGTTCACTGTCTGCGCAGCATCGAATACGCTCAGCAGCGAGGAGCTCCTCCCAGGAGGGACGATGCTCATGACGGCCGCCTCTCGGACCGCGTCGGCGCAGGGACTGGATGCGCTCGTCCGAGCTGTGCGCGACGCTGCCCATGCCGACGTCGTCGCGATGCTGCTCGCCGAGCCTTCGGGCCGGATGTCGTTGCTGGCCACCTGCGCCCGCCAGGCCCGCCGCCCGGCCGCGACGGCCGAAATCGACGCCACGCGGGAGCTGCCGGCCGAGGTCATCGGCGTCGCCGAAGAGGCTTCCCGTTGCGGCTGCCCACGCACCTGGCATGCCGGCGGGGGCGACATCCCTTCCGGCGCGGGGTTGCGGCATCTGGTCGCGGTGCCGCTGGAGGCGGGTTCCCTACGGGGCGCCCTGGTCGCCGGCCTTCGCCGCCGGGCATCGTGGCGCTGGCTGGTCGCCCGCAACCGGCTCATTGCCCTGGCCCAGCCGGTTTCTGCGGTTGCCGAGTTGCTGCGGATGCGGGAAATCGAAGGAGCGGCGAA
>JADGOW010000243.1 GCA_017882765.1 Frankiaceae bacterium | reverse complement strand
CGCGAACAGCGCGGCCGCCGACGCCGCATACACCGCGCAGGCCAGGCGCGCACCGGTCGTGCGGGCGACCGCTGTCAGCACCAGACCGTCGAGCGCGAACACGGGCGCCGCGATCAGGTGCAGCACGCCGCGGAGCTTGGGTCGGCGCTCCAGGTCGGCCACCGTGGCGGTGCCCAGCGCCATGCCGGCCGTCATGCCCTGAGTCTGCCTCCCCGCGCAGCACCTGGCGAGACCGGATACCGGGCCGACTCGCGATCGCCTGCTGCGCTCAAGCGATACCGGTCTAAGCGATCGCGGCCGCCCCGCCGGACCGCCGGCAGCAGATTCTGCGGGTTGGCCCCAGCCAGGGCGGCCGCGAACCCGAGCACCGTCAGCGGTTGAACTTATCGATCGCGCCCATCCATTTGGGGCGATCTTGACCCAGCTGACCCAGGTGGCCGGTGCGCCTGACTGACTCGCTAAGGGCCGAGCCCGCAATCGACACGACGAGCGCACCAACGACGCCAAGCCCGAGAAGCCATCCGAGCAAGAACGTGGGGCCGTTGACCCGGGCTTTGGGCGTGGCGAGCACCAGGACCACCGCGATGATGGGGATGGGGCGGGCTGCCGCGATCCCGATGGCCAGGGGCAGGGACCCTCCGATTGCCTGGCCCATCGGTTCCCTCCTGCTCGCACGAAAATGCCTTTCTGTACCGTCGTTGCACGTGCCTAACGGCCGGTACGCCGCGAGGCCTACGTGAGTTGTCCGTGCGATCGCCTCGCCGGCCAGGTCGCCACTAGTAGACCGGCTTAGGGCGTAACCGCCGCTCGATCTGGAGCAGCTGCCGATCGTGTTGTCCAGGGGCGCGAAACGCGCCCGGTCACACCTCATCGGTGGCGTGTGCCATTTGGCTTTGATCGACCTGGTCGAGCGTCGCCGCCCAGCTGGCGAGGAGGGTCAGCGCGTCCTGGGTCGGGGAGGCGGGCTCGGCGGTGTAAACCAGGAGCGTCGGTCCGGGGTCCGCCGGAAGCTCCATCGCCTCGTAGGTCAGGTCGAGGTCACCGACGACGGGGCTCCGGTTGCTGGAGTGGGGTGTGGGCGCGGGCCAGCGTCGCCCCGCCCAGTTCCCCAGAACGACAAGCGAGTCGCCGTCTGGCGGGGCTGATGCCCGGCGGATCCGACCGCTCTACGATCCAGGTCATGGGCGACGTTGAAAGCGGCGACATGACAAACATCGAGACGTCCAAACCGCAGTTTCAGCTCAACACCCGCCTCATGATCGGAAGTGCGGTCCTCGTCGGAGTCGGTGGTCTGCTCGGGCTCACCGGGGCCATCATCGGCAGCTCCGCGCTGTGCGCGGCGACTTGGCGGTGGGTGAACCAGCTCGAAACGCCGCCGAGCGAGCGGGCGCGGCGGGGGTGGAAGCAGACCAAGGCGGCGACGATCGCCGGTGCGGACGCGTGGCGCCACGGGCCGCCGGCACAAGGCGGGCCGCCCGCATAGTGGCCCCCTTCACGTAACCCCGGCACGCGGCGACTGTGGCCGCGTGCACGGACCCCGCGGCGGCGACGGAGGGGTCGCCCGAGCAGGTGTCCGATCACACACGGCAATGCCGGCGCACGGCCGTCGCCGGGTGCCGTTTCTGATATGAGCCCGCGACGGTACCGACCTCGCCCCAGTAAGACGTTCCAGAGCAAAGCCGCGCGTCCTCCGGTGGAACCGTGGCCAGCTGGCCTCCAAACCCGGCCGATGGGCAGGGACCCGGATGCGTAGGGTGCCCGTGTCGAGGAGGGGCCGGGTGCCCACTGGGCGTCGGATCGAATGGCCTCGCGTGGGGGTTGTGCCCACAAAGATCACCTGTGGGTCGTCCATGACCGTCCCGTCGCCGCGTGCGACGTGCAAGCCGGTGCCGGGCCATCGGAATCCTCCGCCGCAGGACGCGACGGAAGGGACGGGACGCAGATTCTGGAGCGCCGGCTGCTACGGTCGGCCGCGCCCAGGCCGAGATCGCCGCCAGCCTTGGGAGTCGACCGCAAGACCGTCTGCAGGTACATACGGCGCCGGCGATCGCGGTCGGGCCGCCCGGGGGCGCCGATGCCCGATCGGGGCCTACCCGGGGCCCTGGTTCGCGTCGGCGATGGGCTGCCGGTCGCGCCGGCCGAACAGCCGTCTCACCCCGCGCACGAACGAGAGGTTCGCGCCGACGTACCAGGCGCCCACGATCGCGCCGCCGGTGATGACGACGCCGAGGCCGATGATCCAGGACAAGATGATGAAGACCACGCCGATCGGGCCGTATTCCTGGTTGTTGGACACGATCGCCGAGGCGAACACCAGTTTGCTGCAAACCCCGAGCCCGGTCAGGCCGATCGCGGTGAACACCGCGGTGGGCCGCAGCTGCCGCCATGGCACCCTGCCGAGGGTGAGCAGCCGGCCGCTGACCCAGATGAATAGGACCAACCCCGCGAAGACCAGGATGCCGTAGCACACCTGACCCACGGTGGTGCCCGTCATCACGTCCCCGAGGCCCATCTGAGCGCCCCCGAAGGCGAGGAGCAGGGCCAGCCAGAGCAACTGGGCGCGGAACCCGCGCCACCCGGCGGACGGCAGCGCCCAGATGCGTTGGTAGATGACCTGCAGGCTCGCGGCCAGCGTCACGCCCCCGACCACCATCCAGACGACGCCCATGGCCGTCCACCCGGTGACCGACGTCCCGCCGTTCGGCCGGAAGAGCGCTTCGACGGCGGCCGCGGCGTCGCCGCTGAGGCCCATCTTGCGTACGAGGATGTCCGCGGCACCGTTCTGGTTGAACGGCCCGAGTGCCGCCACGGTGATCAGGAACGGAAAGAAGACCATGAGCACCAAAGCGGCGAACATCATCGCTTCGTTGATCAGATCTGCGTCCTTGAGCTGGGACAGCAGGTCCTTCGCCGGTGTCCCCTCGATCCGCTGCTTGCCCGCCTGGACCCCGCCCGTGACCTTCGACTGGACATGGGAGGGCAGGTTCCGCTGGCGGCCGTGCCGCTCATCCGCCTGGGGCTGCGTGCGGGAACCGGACGTGTCCGTCATCTTTCGCTACCTCCAACCGGTCGGACCGAGGGGTTCCCTGGCCCGGGGCGGGTGCCGTGGTCCTGCAAGGCGGGTCGGCGCTCCCCGGGACCGCCACGCCTCCCGGGCCGGGATCTGGAAGGCGTGCGCCTATCCGGCCGCCCGAACAGGCTACGGGCTAGCCAGCCGACACCACCATCGGCCCCGCTCCGTCGGCGACCCGCCGGGCCCGTTCGCGGGGCCATCCCCGGGCACCGGTACTGGCTACGGCAAGCGGGCTCGTCAGGCGGTGGTCTCGGCCACGCTGGCCCGTCCCTGCCATCAGCGCCTCGAGGAAGGCCCGGTGGTCGGGCTCGTTCTGGTCTGGGCCTGCATGAGCCGCTGACCGGCTGCCACCCGCTGCCCCTTGATTGGCAAACTCGCTGGCACCGGCGTGATCTGCCGAACGGACGCGTCAGCCTCCTTGACCTGGATCAGGAGCGGTCTTCGTCGTCCCCGGCCGAGCGTGAGGGTGATCCTGCCGCGGATGCCCTCGCTGCCGACACCGACCACCTTGCCGGTCGCGTCGACGAGGGAGAACTGCTCGAACTGGGCGCGGCGGTCGGTTCCGAAGGTTGCGACGCATCGACCGATCGCCTCGCGCAGCGCCAACTCGATCCGGTCCTTCTCCGGAC